>JAZRVP010000048.1:0-42514 GCA_045599245.1 Myxococcota bacterium | reverse complement strand
ATAGTATAAGCCTTTTGGGCTGCCTATCCCTTGTTCCTCGCCGGGGCCGAGCGTTGTACACAACGCCTCGACTGGCTCTCGACAATTACTGCCTTTAATTGTCGTTTTGTTCAGAGGTTCCTTAAGGACTGTATGATTAGTCTTTTGAGTTTGCTTTAGGCTGTGTCATATCATACCCTGCTTTGGGGTGTGTTTTGGTAAGTAATGTTGATGGAGTGCGAAGGTGGCAAAAGATTTTTCTGATTTGAAGAGTTTTTTTCTGAAAAAGCTGGGTGATGTTGCTGAAAAAGCCGTTGATTCTGCTGTAAACGCCCTTGATGCTGCTGCACATATTCTCAATGAAACTTCACAACGGCTTGAACAGGTCCAGGTTTCGGAACACCTTTCTTCGCAAACGTCTTCAGAACAACTGGACACGCCTGAGTCATCTTCTGTCTCGATGGGTAAGGAACTAATAAAATCCGCACAAACTGAGGCTGAACATCAGGCTGAACAGTCTGGTCACGATTGTGTTCAAGCGAAGTGTGAGGATAAACTTCAGCTGTCTACGTCAGAAAACTCTTGTCAGAAAATCAAAGATGGCGTCTTGGTTGAATATCGTGGATGTGATAAAAATGTCATCATTGATGATGGAGTAAAGACGATTGGTATTGGCGCATTTTTAGGCAATAAGACGTTGGAATCCATTGGATTTCCCGATTCGTTGATTGAAATTAGGGATGCTGCTTTCGAGGGATGTACAGCACTTAAATCAATCACGGGGGGAAAACATCTCAAATGGATTAATCGCGGTGCATTCCGCGAATGTCGTTCTCTTGAGAAGATTATATTTGGATCGGATTTGCATTATGTTGATGCGGAAGTATTCAAGGATTGCTGTGCACTGGAAAGTGTTTCTTTTGCAGTGGATTCTCCCCTTGAAGGTTTGCTTCCGGATGCATTTTCCGGATGCAAGTCACTGGTGGATATTTCATGGCCAAGTGGCATTCATTGTGTATTTGAATCGGCAATAAGAGATTGTCCCTTGTCTGAAAGCTCATTAAAACAGCTTTTGTCTATTCTCGAATATTCGCCCAGAAGACGGTCTTATGTGAAGCCTGCAGTCATTCGTTCTGATTCATTTACTAATCCTGATATTGAAAAAAAGGCTGGCTCAACGAGGGATAGTCACAAGTCTGAACACTACGGAATTGAATCATGTCGAGATATTGAATCATGTCGAGATAGGGATAATAACAAAAAAAGCAATTTTTCTGATACAATAGTTGAAAAGTATTCGGAATATTTAAATCAATTTTTCAGGAATGCGTCAGTACATGAGGCTATAAAGAAGACCGTTCAGAAAAGGAATGACTGTCAATATGATGAGGAAAAACAGACTGGCAAAAAGTGCGATGACGGTTCGCATGTTGACAATAAGGAAAACTTGTTTGCACTCATTCAGACAAAAATTAATGGTGGCTTATATGTTGAAGATGGAATGCTGACAGGGCTGGATTGTGGCATAAAAGACCTCATTATACCTTCAACCATTCATGGCGTCAGTTCTAATGCCATCAATCAGAGCCGTGAGTTGGAAACCATTGTTTTTGAAGGAAAAATAGATAAAATAGCATCGAATGTTTTTCAATGTCTTAATCATTTACGGGCAATCTGTTTTAAAGAGGATGTTAGATTCATTGGAAGTTATGCTTTCTCGGTGTGTCCGAAGCTTGAATGTGTCATTTTTGAAAAAAATGTTCAAACGATAGGCGCATCTGTATTTGAAGGATGCAGGCGATTAAAGCGGGTTCTGTTTACGGGTGATGTGCAGATAATTTGTGAACATGTCTTTAAGAATTGCTGCGCGATGGAGGAAATTCGACTTCCGGACAGTTGTGAAACAATAGAAAACGGTGTTTTTGAAGGTTGTTTTGAACTCAAGCGAGTACATCTTCCAAAGCGGTTGCGACGCATTCCATGCTGGACATTTCGTCGATGTTACAAATTAGATGAAGTAGAGTGGCCTGACGTTTATCGTGAAGACGGACATGATTACCCAATATATGAGAGAGGTGTATTTTCACATGTAATTTTGGATGATTGTTGTGAAAAGTTTGTTTTGAAAGACGGAGTGATGAAGCGCGTAGTCATCAATTTAATTGAAGATGATCCCGATGGTGTGTTTCATCTGACGCCTGTAGGAATAGTGGGATATATAGAGTGTCTGCCGCAATTTATCATGAATGGAAGATTAAATGTAGCGTGGGAGGAGACGATAAATGAAATTCAGTATGAATTTCAGCTAAAGATATTGCGAGTGTGCATGACTCTGGTTGATATTATCACGCGCAAAGATAATGGGGATAACAGGGCGGAGCGTCTTTATGCGATTATTTCGCTTGGCAGGATACAGATGTCATCGATTGAATTGACGCCGTCTTTTTGTAAATTGGTACTGCCGCTGTTTTTGAGTGAAGTATTGTATGCCATTGGCGGTAATGGGAAGAATCGTCAGAAACAGATATCGGATTTGATATCCCTGGTCGAAAACTATATTCCCGAACGAGAACAGGGGGCATCTGATGAAGATGGGGTATCCAATGACAGTTTGGACAAATTTCGGCAGGAATTGGGCATTGGAACGGATGAGCCCTATTTATTGAGTCCATTTTCGTGGCGATATACTCTTCCGATTTTTTGGAGTGATTTGAGTGAATGTGATAAAGATATTATATGTATAGGTGATGAATTTTATGAGTTTATTCATGGAATACAGTCGATGCTGGAATATCAGTATTGTATGATAATGTCTATGACGGCGGATTATTCCAGTGAATCATCGGATGTATGGCTGTTGAAACTAGGTCATTTGATTGGTGACGGGACGAATGACAGAATACACCTTGTCATGTTTAATACAACGGAGACATTTTCTGAGGTTGTTGGAAAAATGAATACGTCAGTGTACAGGAAAAGAATCAATCCAGTGGTGGATGCGTGTAAACACTCGGTATTGGATTTTGCTGCGTTGCTGACGATTGAGCAAATTGATGCAATTCGTCAATTATTATCGGAATTTCATTTGGAGAATATGCTGGTTGACTATTCTTTGGGGATGAGAATGGTTTAGGGAACCTCTGAATAAAGATTATTTACTTGTTTTTTCTGGGGCTTTGCCCCTGTCCTCAGTTCGCAATATGAAATGCACTTCGTTTCTCGAGCCTGTCGGCTCTCCAACTCGTTCATTTCATTTGCTCACTGGGCTCTGCGATGCCAGCCGTCCACCGGACGCCTGCCTTCTCGGCCCCCCAGCTCTCTTCAAATTCTGCCTTATTAATGAGTTTTATTCAGAGCTTCCCTAGATTTGGTTTTTGTTGTTTTAGTAAATAAAATGGAGTAATAAATTATTTAGATGTGTCGTGAGACATTCGTTAATTTTATTTAAACGGAGGATAATGATGGACGATTTTAAACCTGCTTCCAATGATTTTGGTTTTCCGGGCGGGAATTCCGGAAAAAAAGAGAAGTTTGCGGAGGTTAAAAAAGATATTTTCAAAGGGAGTATTTTATTTTTTATCATTGAAGCATTTTTTTTGGTTGTACTTGTGATATCTTGTTTCGATGATTCGGATATAAGCTATGCTATATTTTATAGTTCATTGCTTGCGTGGGTTGCTGTTGGTTCATTGTTTGGAAAAAAAATAGCAAAACGCAAAGCATGCAAGTTTAAAGACGTGTTTGTTGAGGATGAACTGAAAAAGCAATTAAAACTTCATTTGTATGAGCATGATTTGACTTCATTGGAGGCTCTCGCGGCTTTAGGACGTTTTCCTTTCTCGACGTCAAAATTTAAATTTTTACAGGCAGCCTTTTTTTGTAACGATTATATTTATGGCGAATATAAAAATAGAACGTTTAGAATGCTTGATTATTCACTTGGAAGTGGAAATAATTCGATTGCAATTGAAATGTATGCCATTGATTTGAAAAAGTCTCTTGAAGGACGCCGTTTTCAAACGCAGCGTCGTGGCTGGATTCAGATTTATCCCGGCGATAAGGCGAAAGACCTGGATGATACGCCGGCCATGCAAAATAAAAATTATAAAAAACTATATATGGCAACCTATTATAATAAAATGAATGATACGGCGACCGAAGACCTAAAAAAAGTATTTGCAGACGTTTCTAAATGGGAAAAAGAGCAGAGCAATGCGGCGCAGAAATCACTGGATGGTATGTCTGAATTCAATAATAATGATATCTCTCTAAATAATAGCGGCGATTTTATGAGTCATGATGAGAATAATTCCGTTATTGGGGGAGAAAAATTCCAGGCAAGAGACATCTTTACGGCATCAATGGCTGAAGATATTTTGCGTCTCCACGGAGAAAAAAAATTCGTCCGTGCTGACTGTTTTGTGCAGGATGATAAGTTTTTCCTCCTCGTTCAACGAAATTATGACATGTTTGAACCGCGTTTCATGGATAGTTTCCATTCGATGGATAGTGTTGAACAACGCGTTGGCAGTGATGTCCAAATTACGCTTCGTGCACTGAACACTGCCATCGATATCGTTGAAAAAGCGCATTGTTGATGAACCCAGCCGGCTGTAAATGTTCTTAGATTTGTTTTGATATTGAGCCGGCTGCAAACAGGAATGACGCGCGTATTTCGTCAGAAATAGCGCGTCAAAAAGGCCGTATGCGCTGTGCGCATAGGCCGAAATGCCGTTTACCGTATGCGCCGTCCGGCGCATAGGGCGGCAACACTCAGACTGTCTATTTGTCGTTTTCGCGGAATAGAATAATGATTTCATCCGGGCGTGCCATTCCAAGTTCATCGCGAACTTTTCTTTCAATGGCGCGTGGATCTGAGCGCAGAGCTTCAATCTTGATCCGCAGAAGTTCATTTTCTTCAATCTTTTTCTGGTTTCCGTCTTTGACGTCTGCGATTTCGCTCGTCAGACGTACATACGTATCTGAGGATGCCTGGACAAAGATTTGATAAACCATATATCCAACAAATGTAATAAATATAAATCCGAGTACAAGTTTGAGTATATTTTCCATGTGACACACCCCGAACACAAAAAACCTAATATATCGTTTCATGAAATAGTCAGTCTGACAAATTTTGGTGCTTTTGACATTTGCGCGGATGGTTTATATGTGCGGCGGTGAGTGGGGGAATTTTTGCTTTTTTTCAGGGAAGAACCATGCTGATTTTAGCAAGTACGAGTAAATATCGAAAGAAACTCATGGAAGATGCAGGCTATAAAGTGACCTGTGTTTCGCCGGATTATTGTGAACGTGCAGTGGAGGGGGTCCATCCGCTGGACCTGATTTCGATGCATTCGAAGGGAAAGGCGCTGAACGTGTCTCAGAAATATCCGGACGATATCGTCATTGGCAGCGACCAGGGGCTTGTTTTGGGTGATAAGCTTTTGGGAAAACCGGGCAGTGTCGAGGCTGCTTGTGCGCAGCTTCGACTTCTTCGCGCAAGGACGGCAATCCTTGCCACGGGACTTTCTGTCATTGGCCGGGGCCAGAGTCTGTTTTATCGCAATGAGGCGCATCTTCATTTTCGTGATGACCTCAGTGATGAGACGATTTTGGCTTATGTCATGGCTGATATGCCGCTTGACTGTGCCGGTTCCTTTAAAATTGAATCGCGTGGATCGCGTTTGTTTTCGTCGATCGAATGCGACGATCCGACGTCCATTCAGGGGCTTCCGATGATGAAACTCAATGCCATGCTCGTTTCACTCGATCCATCCATTGATCGCACGTTTTAAGGGGTTTGATGTAGTGAATTGACTCATGCCGGGGGGATGCGTGGGAGGCGACTTCGCGCGTCGTTTTGGGGTGTGACTGCGATTGATAAGGATATGGCAATGGCTAAATCCATTAATTTATACGGGATTCGAACGAATAATCTTAAAAATATTACCTGTCGGTTTCCTATGAGGAAAATGACGGTACTGACGGGCGTGAGTGGATCGGGTAAATCAAGTCTTGCGTTTGATACGCTTTATGCGGAAGGGCAGAGGCGTTTTCTCGAATCGATGTCGACGTATGTCCGGATGTTTCTCGACGAAATGCCCAAGCCGCCGATCGATCGGATTGAGAACTGTCTTCCGGCCATTGCGCTTCGTCAGCAGAGCAGTTTTGACCACCCGCGATCGACGATTGCGACCGTCACAGAGCTTCTCGTTCATATTGCGCAGCTTTTTGCAAACATGGGAACGCTTCATTGTCCGGTTTGCGGCGCGATTGTCGGGGTGGATACGGACAAGGTGATCGAGGCGCGTCTTTGTGAATACGGCCGCAAGCTCAAGATGGTGATTTATGCTGAAGTCGAACTTTCACCGGGTGAGACGGCTGCACAGCGTCTTTCGGCACTCGCTGTCGGCGGCTATCACAGGCTCTGGACGGGGCATGATATCGTTGAGCTTCAGGATGGCGATATCGACGAAATGTTGAATGCGCGATCGTTTTGTGTGCTCATTGATCGCGTGATGTTTCATCCGGAAAAGGGGCTTGACGGACGCCTTTGTGAAGCACTTGAAGATGGTTTTGCCTTGGGAAATGGCCGTTTGAAGTTCGATATCATAGAAAGTGACGGAATCGAGACTGTGACGTTTGACCGGCATTTTTCCTGTCGTGGATGCGGGCGTACATATCCCACTCTGCGGCCGGAAAATTTTGATCCCAATTCGACGCTTGGCGCTTGTTCTGAATGCACAGGGTTCGGGTCCGTAAGTGGAATTGACTGGAACCGTGTCATCAATTTCAATCTGAGCATTGAAAATGACGCGATTATTCCGTTCAGAACGCCGTCTATGGCGAGTCGTAAAAATCAGCTTATAGGGTTTTGCAGGCGTCAGAAGATTGCGACGGATGTTCCGTTTGGACGGCTGTCCTCAGAAGACCAGGAGCTTGTCAGGTTTGGCCGCGCGCCATTCAAGGGCGTGATGGGATATTTTGAGATGCTTCAGTCCAAGAGCCAGAAGTTTACAGCCCGAATACAGCTGGCACGATTTCGCGGCTATACGCCGTGTCCTTCGTGTGATGGAACGGGGATGTCCGATACAGCAAGGTGCATTGATTTAGCTGGAAAATCG
Organism: Myxococcota bacterium; assembly: GCA_045599245.1. Classification (GTDB taxonomy): domain Bacteria; phylum Myxococcota_A; class Bradymonadia; order UBA4248; family UBA4248; genus UBA4248. The sequence continues at coordinate 35,408 of JAZRVP010000048.1, read as the reverse complement.
TTTGTCGATGTCATGCGCATGACCGTTTCGGAGGCACTCGAATTTTTCAGTTCAATTCCGGAAGACCAGATAAAAGGGGCAGGTTCGATGACACCATGGGAAGATATTTGTCTTCGACTTCGGACGCTGCATGGGGTTGGGCTTGGTTATCTGACACTCAATCGTCGAAGCAAGACGCTTTCTGGCGGGGAGTGTCAGCGTCTTCATCTTTCCTGCGGCCTTGGACGTGGTCTGACGGATACGCTCTATGTTCTCGATGAGCCGACGGCCGGGCTTCATCCCGTTGACAGCATGAAGCTCATTCGAGTCATGCGGTCTCTCGAAGAACTCGGCAACACGCTTGTCGTTGTGGAGCACGATTCCGACGTGATTAAATGCGCCGATCACGTGATCGAGCTGGGACCCGGCGGCGGCGATACGGGCGGAAAACTGATTTTTGAGGGCACGGTTCAGGATCTTGAAAAAAGTGAAACGCCGACGGGACAGATGCTTCGCGTCAAATCCGGCATGAAGCTCTGTGACGCGGGGCTTAATACAGGCCGGTTTATTGTCATAGAGAATGCATCCATTCACAACCTCAAGCACATCAATGTGACTATTCCTCTCGGGCAGATCGTAACTGTTGCCGGCGTGAGCGGTTCGGGCAAATCGACGTTGATACACGATGTCCTGTATCAGAATTGGATGATGCGGGATCCGGAACGGTGTTCGGAGAACACGGATGACGAAGACGACAAGATGGCGTCTGAAATCGATGTTTCGGCAACGGTCTCCGGATTGGAGCAGTTTGACGAAGTCATTATGATGGAACAAGGGGCACTTGGTCGATCGAAAAGGGCTTGTGTCGCAACCATGACAAAGGCTTTTGCGAGCATCAGACAGCTTTATGCCCGGCAGCCGGAGGCCGTCTCGAGGCAGCTTAATCCCGGGAGCTTTTCGTTTAATTCGGGCAATGGACGTTGTCCGGAATGTGACGGTCTCGGTGAAAAAACGATTGAAATGATGTTCATGAACGATTTGACGGTACCATGTCCTCGATGCAGCGGAAAAAGGTTTGTTCCCGAAATTCTTGAAGTCACCTGGTGCGGAAAAAATATCGCTGATGTGCTTGAGATGACGGTAAATGAAGCCAGACTATTCTTTGGTGAATATCGGACGATTTCGGCGCCTCTTCAGACACTTTGTGATGTTGGACTTGGCTATATCCGTCTTGGGCAGGCCACATCGACGCTGTCCGGCGGCGAGTTTCAGAGACTGAGGCTTTCAACGCATCTCGAAAGGGCAAGTGAGGATATTGCGAGAACGTTGTTTATTTTTGACGAACCGACGGTCGGACTTCACATGCAGGATGTTGCCTGTCTGATGACAGCTTTAAACCGACTTGTCGCGAGACGTGCTTCCGTTATTGTCATTGAGCATCATCTCGATCTCATTGCACAGTCTCATCACGTCATTGAACTGGGGCCTGTCGGCGGTCCCGATGGCGGTCAGCTCATTTTTGAAGGAACGCCGGCTCTGCTTTCCACTCAAAATACGCCGACAGGGAGGGCACTCGCTGAGAGCTGTTTTCGTCATGTTTAAGCTGTTTTGTTAGAGCGTGGGTTTCATTGCTCAATATCTTTAAAAAAAGTAAATCATTCGGTATCATGATAATCAATGCCGGTGATTTTGCCGCCTGAAATTGTCTTTAAGGAGATTTTTATGTCTAAGAAATACTTGTTGAGCCTGTTAGCTGTTGTTTTTCTTTGGGGATGCGGGAGTGATGATGGAAAAGTTGTCACCAAACCTGAACCCGTGGAGCCTATCACGGAGGATCCGGACAAGGATGATCCCGAACAGGATGTGGACAAGGATAAAGATAAAGACAAGGATAAGGATGAGCCTGAGTATAAAGATGAAAAATTGAATGACTACGATAACGACACCATTGCTGATATGTACGAGTGTACACAAGAGGGGAGTGACTGGCGCAAATTGGAAAATTGCGAAGATACCGATGGTGACGGAAAACCGGATTATATGGATGACGACAGCGACGGTGACACGATTCCGGATAAAGTTGAGGCACTCAACGGTGGAGATGTGACCAAGACACCGGCCAGTTGCGACGGTGAATATTATGCCTTCCAGAGCAAGGATGCCGATGCCAATGGTATTCCGGACAGTGCTGAAGGTAAATTGACGGAGGATGTTCCTGTTGATACCGATGGCGACACGATGCCGGATTTCTGTGATACCGATAACGACGGCGATACCATTATTGATATTGAGGAAATCGAGGGTCTTGTCTCGATGCTGGATGACAAGCCGGGGTTTGTTTGCAGCATGGGAGAAGAGCCTCAGTATGGAACGGCAGAGAAACCTCTGGACTGCGATGGTGACGGAACCCCGGACTATATGGATACCGATAGTGATGGTGACACTGTCCTCGATAAATATGAGAAAAAAGCCGATACCGATCAGGACGGTATTTATGACCGATATTCATTGGACAGCGATGGCGATACCGTTCCCGACAAGGATGAGAATGGTCCCAATGAAGAACCGTTGGACAGCGATGGCGATGGATTATATGACTTCCAGGAAGTCGATGCCGATGATGACGGTTTGCTGGATTATTTTGAAGTCGATTGCGGTGAAAAGGGCAATTCGAGAACATCTGCCGACTTCAATGGCAATCATGAAAAGGACCTCGCTGAATTTGCTGTTGCCAATGCATTCGGTGTCGATCCGAAAGACATCATCTGCAAGGATGACGGGACGGTAAAAGACTATATCTCGTTCTATTTCGAACTTCCGAGTGATTCTGAATCGGAATCGACTGATACACTTGTCTTTAATCCTGAAATTACAAAAGCTGACGTCATGCTCAATCTCGATACGAGTGGAACGATGGATGATGCCATTAAAAATCTCAGGTTGCATTTTACCCAAGTCGTTGCCAGCGCCGTCAGAGAGCGCGTGAAGGATTCATTTTTTGGTTTTTCCATTTTCCGTCACTACAACGCGGATAGCAGTAAATATAAACTTTACTGGCAACTTCGTCAGGCAGTGACAAAGGCTTTTGATCCCGAAAATTTGGAAGCGAGTCTTGTGGCAAATAAAGAGAGTTTTCAGACGGAACTTGATCATAGCGATGTGAAAGCGATTCTCGATGGAGGATCACTGGAAAATTCCGGTTATGAAGCTCTTTATGAAATTGCGTCGGGGAATGCTGCAGGCAATGACAAGGCCTGGGCTTATGCGAGTCAGCCGTCTGGCGATGGCATATTCGGCGGGGCTGGTTTCCGCAAAGGTGCTCTTCCCATCATTGTTCACATTACCGATGCACCGGGCAAAACGGGCAATGGACATTCAGAAGCCGATGTCTTTAAAGCACTCAATGACAAAGGTATTCGCGTGATTCATGGTGGCCCTTCGATTTATACGTTATCAGGTGAAGATGTCGTAGGACGTTTGAAAGCGGATGGCGAGAAGATATCCAAAAATACGAACGCCATCGTTCCCGTCTGCGCTTTCAAATACCAAAAACCGGACAAATCCATGGCCTGGGTTTGTGGTGAAAACAAATGCTGTACGAATGATTACAGTTCTATTGGCACAAAAGGTTCCGATCCGGATGAAAATGGCAACTGTGTTCTCGCAATTGCTCCAGGCTCAAATCTGACAAAGAGCATTAAAGATCCTCTCACCCAAAAAGAGGTTGATGCATTTGCCTATAAGACGATGCTGGCCATCGAAGCACTCGTCAAATACAGCACTTACGATGTGGCCGTTCGCGTTGTTGGAGAGCCGATCAGTGCAGAAGATGCATACATTGATGCGGATGGAAATCAGGCTCAAAACGATACGAGCTGCTTTATCAGCCGTGTTGAGGCTGTCAGTTACGAGCCGCCTGCCGATGATGCCGTCAGCGAGTGCATGAAAAATATCCCGACTGCGAAGGCCAGATTTGACGGCAAAGATTATGACAACGGGTTTACGAATTTTGCCGTGGGCGCTGCTCTGCCTGAGAGTCCGAAGTCCAATCTCACGTTTAATGTTGTCGCCAAAAACAACAATTGCGTCAAAGATACGTCGAAACCCAGAATGTTCAGAGCCAAAATCGAGGTCTATAATCCTCAGACCGATATGACTTTTGCGGATCATGAAGTTGCCATTATCGTTCCTGGTGTCTACATTCCCGAGGAACAGGTTAACTAAAAAAAATCCAAAAATCAGTTGACGATTTGAGAATGCATTGTTATAAGCCCCGCCGTTCATTCAGAAATGAATGAACGACATGTAAGCCAGTGTAGCTCAGCTGGTAGAGCGGCGCATTCGTAATGCGCAGGTCCACGGTTCGAGTCCGTGCACTGGCTTTCTTTCTGTCTGATATTTTTAGTCAGAAACTTACATGTCATTGCCTGCATACAGGTGATAAGCCAGTGTAGCTCAGCTGGTAGAGCGGCGCATTCGTAATGCGCAGGTCCACGGTTCGAGTCCGTGCACTGGCTCTTTTAAGGCGTTTCCAAAAGAAACGCCTTTTTTATTCAAATTCTTATTAGCTGATTATGTTTTGGTTGCATGGAGCACTCATCACTGATTGCTAAAAATAGCTACAACTCAGGCAAGGGGAATTCGCTAATCTACTGAAATATGCAGAGATTGGGGAATGGTTAATTATTACGCAATTTTTAGGCAGAAATTGATGAGAGCCGGGGGGGCCGAGAAGGCAGGCGTCCGGTGGACGGCTGGCATCGCAGAGCCCAGTGAGCAAATGAAATGAACGAGTTGAAGAGCCGACAGGCTCAGGAAACGAAGTTCATTTTATATTGCGAACTGAGGACAGGTGCAAAGCCCCAGCGGGATTCGGGGCAGTGCCCCGGTGAGTAGTAACTTTTTTTATTTATATTTTTGCAGGCATCGTCTTGTATATATGAATAAACTAATAAGCCTCTAAGGAACCTCTGAATAAACGATATATGAGAGCCGGTGGGCCGAGAAGACAGGCGGTGGATGGCTGACATCGCAGAGCCCAGTGAGCAGAGAAAAGCAGGGGGGTGGATCCCGAGCCGAGAAACAATTAAACGGCACAAAAAAACCCGCTTCAAAAGAAGCGGGCTAATGAATAGAAACGATTGAAATTATTTAGGCCAAACTGGCGTACCGACGATTGCACCGTTCACACAGGAGGCATTTTCGAATTTGATATAATCATCAAAATCGTCCCCCAGTTTGTGTTCGGATTTTTCAGCAGTCGTAGCGAGTCGGTATAATGTGGCTGAAACGCCAGGTTCTGTATTGGCGCAGTCGCCACACTGACCATTTGCACCGCAAGAAGTACCGCCCGGGCACCGCATAACGAGCCATCTGCCGGTAATTGTTCCAGACTCAGTATTACTTGAATAGCTGATCTTGTCTTTTTCTGAACTGCTATTGATTGTCACATAGACGGTTTTCGTCTGTTTAAGTTCTTCAAAACCTTCGCCGTTTGCCTTTTTGTCTCTGGTAATGTCGACAGGAAGTTCGCCGCTGCCGCCCATCAGGATGAGCTCGATCAAGCTGGCACGAGCCATTTTTTGAGAAGCAACACGACTCTTGGCTGGATCAATCAAATCCTGATCTTTTTCAATACTGTCGATGATATTTTTAACACCGACCAGGATATTATCATCAGCGGAGCAATATTTTTTAACGCCAGCCGGATCGCCAATACCGGAAGCCGGAGATGCACAGTCAAGGTTAACAGAGAAGCTGGAATTGAGTGCAGAGGCGTATCCATTCTCAAAACTGTTAACGAAATCCGCGAGGTAGGCAAGGAACAAACGACCCATTTTAGCCGAAGTCAAATAAGTGGTGACATCGCCGGCCAGGGACATATTGTCATTGGATGAATAAGTAAGTTTTAAATACTTCTGAACGATATCCATAATTGTGGCACTGTCCAAAGTCGACTCACCGTCTGCGCACGAAGAAGGATTTTTTTCATCGCGATAGCAATTTACGCCATATTCCGGAATGAGCACGCCGTTTGCGAAGTAATTAAATATTTCTTTATTAGCATCCGTTGAAAACTTGGAGGAGGAGTTTACCATTGCGGCAATAAACTGAATGATAAATTCATCGACTTTCTTTTCAAGGTTATCATCGGCTGCAGCCTTGGCAAGTTTCTCGTCATCCAAATGATAGGTTATGATTTGTTTAACGAGCTTACGGAAGATATCAAAGTAATAACCGATTGTCGTTGCCCCTGTATGTACGCCGGGGAAATGCACCTGATCGCCGATGCAAATGGGGAAATAGTGTTCCTTCCCATTGGAATCTTTTTTGTAATAAACCTTGCTGACTTTAACGTTATCGTCTTTAAATAATTCTTTTAAATCATCAGGCAGGTTTTGACTGTTATGTGCATACGATTCCACCAAGCTTGCATCGTAATTGATGCAGGAAGTGAAAAATGAGAAGAAGTTGGCAGCATTTTCATACCGGGTTTTCTTTTCACTGCTATCGCCTGCATATTCTTCTGCTGTTTGATAAAACAGATATCCGGCGATGTCAGTTTCCATACCATTTGTACAGACGGTCGGATCTTTTTCAGCGTCTCGTTTAGAAACGCATGCCGTTTGAATTTTAAAATTCTGAGAGGTGAGATTCCCCTGAAGAGAGCTCAGTTTCCACAGGATTGGATACATTGCTTTGGGAACTATTGCCGCAACGGAAGTATTTTTAATGAGGACGGGATCACAGGTCGGGTCATCAGCCTCACTGAAACTCGTGCTGTAGGAGCAAATCGGCATCTGCGTCTTTTTGTCCAAAACACATCCGGCACCTCGTTCACAGAATTCGTAACCGCAAGCACAATAAGCCTTGGAAGAGCTCATATCCCCTTCGGGAACCAAGCCGTTCACAACATCATAGATGTATGACATTGCTTTGGTATTATACGAAATCGAATTACCGAAAAGGGAATCTTTCGTATCTTCCATCACTTTATCAAACTCATTGAGTGACAAGCCGTCACTGACGCCTGCTTCGCTCAAAGTCTTGGTAAACGTATCATAAGCTGAGCAATGGTTGTTAATGCTGTATTTGTCACTCGTTTTAATCCAGCAGCCAGGTGTATTGATGATGCGGACTGCACCGCGAATGACATCTGCCTGTGCATCAGAAAAAGCCGTTCCGCCGGTCATTTCACATCGAAACACCGGACCTATGGCATCCTGAATAACCTCTGTTTCAACCTGTGTATCACATCCTGCGGAGGTGCATAATAACGTTGCCAGCAATGCTGGAATCAATTTCTTCATCATATCCTCCTACTTAACTTCTTTACCGCTGATACATGTTGAACCATTATTTTTGCAGTCACCGCACTGGGACGACATTGCAAAACCGCCAAACATATATATCTTGCAGGAATTCCCCTGAGCGCAGATGGCTTCCGATGTCCAGCGATTGTCATCGCCGCACTTTGTCCAGTATCCCACTTCCTCACCGTTCTCACCGATGCGGTCCGAGCAGACCTCTACACCACGCATGGTGCAAAGCCCTTCTGTCAGGAAAACAAAGCCTGTTCCGCCGCATCCAATTTCTTTTGTATCCTTATTGATGGAACAGTTTACATCTTTGCCGCACTTGTATTTGCCGCACTGGCAAAACGTATCAATTTCGCCGGTCACCCGGTTTTCTTCTGCAATATACTCCCCGCCGCTCAGAACACAGTATTCTGAAGCATTCAGGAGTGACGTCCCAATTTCTTCTGTTGGAATATCCGTATCACAGCCTGATGCAAGAAGGCCACATAGGCACACAAGGCCTAATGCATATTTCTTCATATTATCGCTCCTGTTTCGTCTGAATTAGAACGTCATTCCAAACTGAATGGAGGTCGGAGAAACATTAAATGACACCGATTCATCTTCTACGCCGTCGCCATCGAGGTCAAGATGGCTCAGTTTGTAGCCGGAAATACCGGTCAGAACCGCACCTGCGGCCGCGAGGCCAACGCCGGCACCCAAAAGGGCAAAACCGGTCACGTAACCCTGGTTGACGGAAAAGCCTGACCACTTCGGATTTTTGGAACGGCTGTAATCGATCTTGTCGGATTTTACAGTCAGAACACCGCCAACGATTGACATGACAGCCCCAAGACCGAGTACACCGACGCCGCTCCACAGCCCCGCTCTCCAGCTGTGTTCCATGTCTGCGCGAAGCTTCTCGCTGTGTTCTTTGGCAGCCTGTGATTCATATTCTCCTCGAATTGCAGCTTCATGCTGGGCTGCCTGAAGGGATTCATAGTTTGCCTTAATCTCATCATAATCTGCCGTCTTGGCCTGCAGTGCTTCCAGCTCTCCCTTGTACGGAAGATCGTATTCGGCACGGCGCATCCAGATGCGTTCCGCAAGAGCCTGCGGTACCGGATAGTCGGTAATATATTCCGTCGCTTTCTTGGCGTACGTCGCTGCATCGGCTTCATTGTCCATCTTGCGATAGATTTCACTCATCGTATAGTTGACAACCGGCGAACGCGGACAAATCAGGCTCAGGCGCTTGCCTGTATTCAGCGCCTCTTCATACTGGCCTTCATCATACTGACTTGCCATGGTGGTACTCAGTGAATTCCACTCTGCATTAAACATGCTTGAGCAATCAGCAAATGCTTCCGATGACAGCGCAGCCAGGCCTAATGTACACGCAGAAAAAACAACAAGTTCTCGAAAAAGTCTTTTCATGTTCGCTCCCGATTGTTCGAGTATAAATTGCCTTGCGACTTAAATGTACCGTTTTGCAAAGGCATATTTCCAGACTCCAAATCTGCCGAAATTCTGGACATTTCGTCCAAGATTTCGCATTTTTCGGTATATAGTGTGCGCAAATAACAATGTCAAAATATTACGTGCCTCACACATTTCCTTGAATTGTTATTCATATACTCACGCATATACGCAAAATATATATTTCACCTTTTTATGCATCCTCAAACACCCGTTCGAGGCACGGCACATCCCGCAAGCTTCTCTATTCCAAAAAAAAGTCCGGCACAATGGCCATTCAGCCACGTGCCAGACAAAAGTCCCGCGTATGCTCATACGCGCCAAAACCTTCTACAAAAGCCCGGTCGGAATACCAACATTTGTATTAACAGGGTTGCTATTCGTGTTCTGTGCCGTCTTAGAATCTGAGTCTGATTTGCTGTTTCGGTTATTGCGCGCTTTTTCACGGCTTCTGCGTAGCTGTTCTTCCGCTGCAGCCTTGCGCTTTTCAGCTTCGGCGGCCGCAACCGCCGCATTGGCACGTTCTGCCGCAACGCGTTCATCAGCTCTTGCTCTTTCTGCATCAATCGCCGCCTGAGCATCAGCCGTCGCCTTGGCTGCCGCTGCCGCCGCTGCCTCTTCTGCAGCTTTCTTGATGGCTTCCGCATTCGCAGCTTCCATCGCCAGACGTTCGGCTTCTGCCTTCGCCGCTGTTTCGGCCGCAGCGCGCTCAAGCTCTTCCTGCGCCGCCGCTTTCGCCGCCGCTTCATCCTCCGCCATCTTGATGTGCGTATAACCGCTGAAGCTGGCTATGCCGATCAAAAGACCAACCATCACAATCAGCCCGACAACAACCCCAACCGGAAACTTCTTCGGCGCCTTCACGGCCGTACCTTCTTTGATGGATTTCAAATAGGCCGCTTCACACGCCGAACGCTGCTGCATCGCTTCAGGAAGAACACGTTTGAGCTCCGCACTCACTTCCTGGGCACTGTGATAGCGCTTGTCCGCTTCCTTCTCACAGCATTTGCGAATGACTTTCGCCAGACATTCCGGAATCAGAACCGGAATATCCAAATCTTCATTCGCCTGTTTGAACGCTATCTGAAGAAGGCTCGCCCCTGAAACGCAAACAGTCCCCGTCAGAATTTCGCACAAAACCAAACCTATCGCATAAATATCGCTCTCCGGCGTCGCGCTCACCTGACCGGAGAAAAGCTCCGGCGCCATATAGGCCGGCGTTCCGCGAACCACGCCAAGACGCGTTCGCATCATTTCACCCAGCGCACCTTCCTGAAGCGTCGCAATACCAAAATCAATAAGTCGGACAACAGGCGGCTCCGAGTTCTGAATAACCAGGATGTTCGCCGGCTTGATGTCGCGATGAATAATCCCTTTGTGATGCGCCTCATCCAAAGCTTCAAGAACTGGCAGATGATGCCCACACCATAATCAAACGGAAGAGCTCCAAATTCGCGCAAATATTCGTCAAGCTGCTTGCCCTCGACAAATTCCAAAACCACACACGGCGCACCATTGAACAGGCCGTATTCTACACACTCAACACTGTGTTCATTCTTCAGCGACGCCAATATGCGCGCTTCACGGAAAAATCTCTTCTTCGACGTCTCGGCCTCTGACGTTTCCAGACCTTCCGGAAGCGCCAAAACCTTAATCGCCACGTGACGTCCATCAGAAATATGCCACGCATCATAAACGACCGAACAGCCGCCAGCCCCCTGTTTTCCTACGATGCGATAGTTCTCAGAAACCTCGGTACTTTCCATACGAGCAAAATTATCGAGCATTTCCTGGCTGACGGCTTCTATTTGTTTTTCTGACATAAGCAACTTCCTCTCAGACTGCAACGCAGTTCTCACTCAAACGCGTCCTTCGTCCGAATTCCGCACGGTTTGCATGATCACCACTTTCAAATTTTCTTTTCTTTGCTCTGGTGTTTTCAATCAAATTCCTGCATTGACACGCAATTCAGGAACTTTGTGCGCCTAATACCGACATTTTTTTGCTTATTCAATAGAAATGTCATGTAACGAAACGCACTTTTTTCCATTCACCTGATTTTTAACTTCTTTTTTTTTACCGCCCTATCCGCTTCGCGAATACGGTCGGTCTCGGCCGCTATTGCATACGCGTCCGATGCCTTTTCTTAGCCCCGGCCAGAAATCCCCTCCCCGGCCGTCAGACCATTACCTCGACAGCATCCCGGCACCAGTCTCTTTCTTTCCAACCCGACGCCAGCCACAGCCGCCTCCATAACAGTCCCCGCTTCTTCCCCTCACGCCCCGCCCGCCGGAACTTTCTCAACTCCCCAAACACTTTCCATCCGAGGAAAGCCGCCCCGATTTGACAAACTCCAGATAGTCTTTTCCAACGTTTTCTTTTTCCCACTTCTTCGTCATTCGATAGCCAAAGCCCGAGAAAAAGACTTCCATCAGAAGCTCAAACCCCGCCGCCGTCAATGAACACATCACGGCCTGCTTCACATTCCATCCAAACAGCGGAACACTTACGACAAACGCAAATACAAGATTGTCGGCAATCTGCCCCACCGCCGTCGATGAAAAACTCCGTATCGCAAATTCCCGATACGTACCGTCCTTCAAAAATTTCGCCACCGTCATGTTCACCGCGCAGTTCACAATCGCCGAGACAGCCATCGCCAGCGCCGACCCCAGAACAATCCATGACGATCCGCCAACCGTACTGTTTAACGCATCATTCACCTGCACAAGCCCCGTATCGTAATACGCACCCCATTTGCCCGGCGTGAGCGAAATCAGCTTGAAAAACAGGAAGGCTGCCAGATTGAATGCTATCGCAAACAGCGAGATTTTGAGAGCCGCCCTTGCCCCAAATCGCTTGCAGATACAGTCCATCGTCAGAAATGCCACCCATGAAAGCGTAAATCCGCAGTCAAGCGCAACCCAGTCCGTCGAAAACAGCTCCTTGTTGGCCAAAAAATTCATTGCCACAACCGATACGATCAGGAATGTCATGACCAGTGCCGGAACACTGCGCAAAAGGACTCTGTAATCCTCAAACTCTCTTCGAAAAAAGCCGATAACTCTCTTCATTTGCTCTTTATGTTTTATTTTATTAAACGAAGGATGACAAGCCTAGAACTCCGTTGCAACCACACCCGCACCCAGCCCGACAAACTCAGCCCGGTGCATAAACACATCCCAATGCTCACTTTTTTGAGCATCAAAACTCCGAAAAAAGAAACTCGAACGCCCACCCCTGCCGGTCTGAAGTCTCACGGCTCTAATCTCAGAGCCACTCCGGAATAATCTGCCAGAGAAATCCTCTTTGCACTAATTTTATACACATGTAGGTAAATGTGCGCAAGTTTTTTTATCAAAATTTTTCGCTCAACCGTTGCAGCTCACCCAGGGAGCTTCTGAACAAAATGATAATTTAAGGAAGTAATTGTAGAGAGCCGGGTAAGACCCCTGCGAGGAATATTGAATGCTTTTTACCCGCCCCTATGGTATTTTGAAACGAGTCTGTGACGTTTTAAATCACCCTTTTTCACACAGTTCGCCATGATTCAAAACCTTATTCGCATCCTGTCATTTCTCAAAACGCCTCAATGCCGCATCATTTGTAAAAATCCTAATGCTCAAATGCCCGTCAAAGGCACCGCAGAGGCGGCAGGATACGACCTCATGAGCGCAGAAAACATCACCATTCCCCCCGGTGAACGCGCTCTCGTGCACACCGGTCTTCTCATCGCCCCTGCCCAAAACTGTCATGTCGAAGTCAGGCCCAGAAGCGGACTCGCCCTCAAGCACGGCATCACCGTTCTCAACACGCCCGGGACCATCGATGCCGATTATCGTGGCGAAATCATGATCATTCTTTTTAACACATCCAAAGAACCATTCGATATTCACATCGGTGATCGCATTGCCCAGGCCGTTGTCATGCGTCATGAAAATGTTCAATGGAAGAAGGTGGATTCCTTTGACACGACAGAGCGAGGCTCTAAGGGATTCGGCTCAACCGGTATTTAAAAGGGTGGAGTAAGTGCTTAGTCGGGACTCTGCCCCTGAACTACCCGTGGCTGGGTAGCAGCCAAGGTGGAGTTACAGCTTAGTCGGGGCTCTGCCCCGAACCCCGCTTAAGGGCTGAGCCCTTAAGAATCCGCAATATTTTGGTTGGTATTAGCTTTTGGGGCTGCCTAATTATTATTACCCCGCCGGGGTCCCACCGCCCGGCTCTCATCATTTTCAGCCTAATAATTGCGAAATACACTGCTCATATTTAGTAGATTGGTGAATTGATAGTGGCTGAGTAGTAACATAATATATCACTATTTTTCTATTTACTCTCCCTGATAAATAGTATATAAAATAATTTATCTCCTTTTATACAGTTTGTACTTCACCTCATAAGGAAACAATATGAAACTAAACAAACTCTTTGCAACGGTATGTGTTCTCTTTGCCTTCTCCGCTTTTGGATGCGACAGTGATGACGACAGCAGTGATAATGGCGGAAATAATGGCGGCTCCGATGCAAAAACATTCACAGTTCCTGAATACACCGAAGGCGCCGACTGCACCATGGATTACGAGATTAAACCCGGTGCATTTGCTCCATTCTGCGATGGCAACGCGCTCGTTACATGCGAAAAAGGAAAAATCGTAAAAAATGACTGCGGATCAAATACCTGCATCTGGTTCCCAACACTTGTGAATGTCGATGGTGCAAAAGACGTACAGGATTTCGATGTCGCCGAATGTAAAGATAGACTCGATATGGAAGAACTCGCTGAAGAAACCTGCACCACCACAAATGAAAAGAAATTCGAATGCTGGGAAGGGGATGACGACTATGATGCAACCGTCACCAACGAAATCTGCCTCAAAGCCAATAATGAAAAAATGTATTATGTCAACTTTGCAGGCGATACCTATTGTGATGGAAAAACCTGCAGTGCAGACAAAAAATCCTGCGGCAAGTAATTCCTGACACTATCCCAATATAACCTTTAAGCAGGCCTTCTCGGCCTGCTTTTTTTGTTCCTTAATATTGCCGTTTCACACCGACATATAACTACAAACCAATATACCATTCACACCTACATATAACTACAAACCACAACAATAAGTAAAAAAAATGCTCAAATCAAGGAATTTCGCACATTTTTTACATGACATAACATCCCAACGGTTATAAGGGTAATAAGTTATAGTTCAGGCGCTTATTGTAGCGTCTTTTCATTTTTTCCCTTTTGACAAGGAGCGAGGTTTAATGCCTGATTTAACGAAAGCCAAGAAGCAAGTCTCCATTTGGTGGTTTGCCTTCGGTTATTTTGCGGTTTACATTCCCTATTCGTTCTTTACGAAAGTTTTGACGAAAGGCATGGCGTCAGCACCCGACAGCCTGACTGGTCCGGGCGAAGAAGCTGTTAAAAAAGCTATGACCGTCAACAGCTTCGAGATTCTGCCTCCAACGATCATGGCTTCCATTGCGGTTATGATCGTTTTCATTTCATGTATGGGATGGTGGAAGTACGCTACTCAGTGGAAACTTGGTTCTCTCTCTCTGCCTCGCCCACGTCTTCTCACTCTCTTCTCGGGTATTTGCACCGGCGTTGTCGTCGTCACCACGACTCTTGCCTACACGATTAACGGCGTCACCATCGTTACAGCAATGCTCTTCATGCGAGGCGGTATGCTCATCATGTCGCCAATCGTCGACACAATCTTCAAACGCAAAGTTAAATGGTTCTGCTGGGCCGCTCTCGGAATGTCGATGCTCGCTCTTATCGTGTCCAGCCTCTACATTCCCATTACAACAGGAAAATTCGATATCGGTTCGATCTTCGGACAGCCTCTCCTGTTCTGGGTTGACCTCGCTGCATACCTCGGTGCCTACTTTGTTCGTCTGACCATGATGTCGAAACTCGCCAAATCCGACAACGACGACGATACCAAAAAATTCTTCGTCGAAGAACAAATGACGGGAACCCCATCCATCCTCATCATTCTCTTCGTAATTGCACTCTTTGGTGCCGGGCAGCCTTATGAAAGCCTGCCTGGTGGTGTCCATGCCGGTTTCTTCGATTTCTGGACCTCACATCCGGGCAAAGTCATTGCCTACGCAATGCTCATCGGTTTCTTCTCACAGTTTAACGGCGTCTTCGGCGGTCTGATCCTTCTCGATAAATCCGACAACGCCTTCGCCGTGCCCGTCAACCGCTGCTCCTCAATCCTCGCCGGCGTCGGTGCAACACTCGCTCTCGTCGCTGTGTTCCCATCCTATTCGATGCCGGATGCCGGTCAGTTCATCGGCGCTGGATGCGTTATCGGTGCTATCTGCTTCCTGACGATCCCAAAAATGCTCGCCAAAATGAACGCAAAGAAACTTGCTGTTGCCGATGCGCCTGCAATTGATGCCGCTCCTGCCGAAGAGGCAAAAGCCGACGAAGCTCCTGCTGAAGATGCAAAAACTGAAGAAAAGAAAGATGCTGAATAATTAGGTCGCGCGCCTAAGAGCCTTTCAGGCTCTTACGGCACGCCGCTTCGTCTATCGCCTGCAGGCGATACGACTCGCTGGCGCCGCTATCCAAAAGGATACGCGGCGCCTTTTTTTTCAGACGTAATGTCACACAACGGTTCCAGGCCACACGCTGCTTTCTTTGTTTTTTCGCCGCGCTACGCGCGGCCCAATATGCTTCCGGCCGCGCGTATTGGCAACGCCGATAGCACGGCCCCCCAGCGAGTCGTATGCGCTAACGGCGCATAGCTCGCGAACAGATAAAACTCAGCCGATATAATGGAACAAATACACGCCCATCCCCAGTTCCGTTCCCTGACGAAGCATTGAAACAAGGCTCCCGTAGGCATTCAAATCATCGGGATCGAGACGCGACGATCGATGAAGCGATTTCGTCAGTTTCTCGCCATTTATCAGGCTGTCATACGCATGCTGATACGTCTTGTCGAAACGAACACGCTGCTCGAGCTGGCATTTGACTGACTCCGGAAGGCTGTCTTGACCGGAAAAAGCCGAACTGATTTCATCAAAAAGTCGATGATGCTGCGCATAAATCAAATCAAGATGCATGACATCATGCAACGACTGTGAGGCCTGTTCGTAAAACCTGCCCGTTTCGCTGTTGCCAATCATCGCGAATCCATGCTCCACAAAAAGGTCCTCATTGGCCACACAATGGAGCAGCGCAAACACCCCCTCCGGCTCAAATCCAGGCCACGGAAAGCTGATTCCTCGCGCAAAATCAAATACCTCGCGAGCCTGACACGAATCGCGTTCTAGTGCGTCCGCCGAATCAATGCGATCATTGAGCCCCGCATACACGCCGTTCAAAAAGGAGGACTGCGAGAGCACCACAGGAACAGGAACTTTTGGAAATGTATCCGGAAGAAGGAGATTAAATATCACCGAAGAATCGCGAACCAGCGTCATGAGAACCTGGGTTCGCCAGTAATCGCACAGTGCATTGAGCTCGATATTTTCCCAATGCTTGCGAACAGCCCCCTTTACGGTTTCGAGATAATAAAGATAGCGCTGACAGATATCATCAATTTTGCGATATCCATCGTATGCATCTCGCATCGCGATAACCGTCACAACGCTTTCCACAAGCTGCCGAAGCGGTTCGTCATCACGGCGATGGGCGAAGCTCATAAATGCAGGTTTTAACAGCCTTTCAAACAGATCGGTATGAATGACCCCGATCATTGTGCAAAGGCCCGGTTCGTGTGCCACTCCCGCCGGCACCTGTTCCGGAACCGGCTGTGCCTCCTGTGCCGATGGCTTTTGCGAACTTTGAGACTTCACGTTCTTCTTTTTTAAGCTACTTTTGGACATCTCAAACCTCACAAAAGCCCGAAAACCGGGACTAATCCAATCTCATGTTGTCGATCAGACGAACGCCGCCAACGCGGACTGCCATCAGCATCATCAGGTGATCGGGTGTTTTATCCTCGAAAAGCTCCAGCGTATCGGGATCGGCAAGCGAAATATACTGAATCTGAGCATCCGGTTGAACTGAAATTTCTCGTTCGGCTTCGGCTCGCAGAGCTTTTGCATCGCGGCAGCCGGACTGGAAAAGGGCCTTTGCCTTTTTGAGGCCACGGCTCAGGGACAGTGCCTGACAGCGCGCATCCGCGCTCAGACGAACGTTGCGGGAACTCAGCGCAAGACCATCCGCTTCGCGAACGAGCGGCATGCCAATGATTTCCGTCGGGCACCCGAGGTCGGCAACCATCCGGCGAAGAATCGTGAGCTGCTGATAGTCTTTTTCTCCAAAGAAAGCATAGTCCGCCTGGCTCAGCCACAAAAGCTTCGTCACAACCGTCGTCACGCCGCGAAAATGTCCCGGACGCGAAGCACCGCATAATATCGTCCCCATTCGGCTCACTTCGACCCACGTCGAATCCTGCCCATTGGGATAGAGGGTTTCAACCGTCGGGATGAACAGAACATCGGCCCCACAGCTTTGTACTTTCGCATAATCGGCCTGTTCATCGCGAGGATACGTCGCGTAGTCCTCACTCGGTCCAAACTGCGTCGGATTGACGAAGTCGCTCACGATGACGACATCACTCTTTGCACGCGCCGCACGAATGAGCGACAAATGGCCGTCATGAAGATAGCCCATCGTCGGAACCAGGCCAATCGTTTTGCCATCTTTTCGGACAGATTTGACAAATAATGACAATTCTTTCGCATCACGAATGATGCGCGTTTCGATTTCACTCATGGTTATTCTCTGCTCTTGTTTAATATTGAGAAAAAGGAGCCGGGCGACTCCTCAAAAAGTTACTCAGTGATACGATTCCTGATCCGAAGGGAAAGTCCCGTTTCTGACTTCATCCCGATAGGTCTTGAGGGCTTCCGTCACGGTCTCGGCAAGATTCGCAAACTGACGCACAAATTTGGATTTCTTTCCCGTATTGAGACCAAGGGCGTCCTGAAGGACGAGCACCTGACCGGCACAGTCGGGACCGGCACCAATTCCGATGACAGGAATGTGAAGATCGTCCTGAACGCGTTTGGCCAACTGGCGCGGAACACACTCCAGAACAAGCGAAAAACACCCGGCTTTTTCAAGTGCCATCGCCTCACGATACAGCGTTTCGGAGGCCTCTTCTCCTTTGCCCTGAACATGATATCCGGACATCGTATGGATCGACTGCGGCGTCAACCCGAGGTGACCCATGACCGGAACACCGGCATCCACGAGCCGTTTTATCAATGAAACGCAGCGCAGGCCGCCCTCCAGTTTGACGCCGTGACACCCAGACTCTTTCATAATGCGGATGCCGGCTCGAACGCCCTCATCATCCGTCACCTGATAACTGCCAAACGGCATATCTGCCACGACAAACGGCGTTGAGCATCCGCGCAGAACACACTGCGCGTGATAAATAATGTCATCCACCGTCACGGCAAGCGTCGTGTCACGGCCCTGCATGACATTTCCAAGACTGTCTCCGATGAGAATCATGTCAATCCCGGCGGCTTCAACCAACCGCGCAAAGGTCGCATCGTACGTCGTAATCATCGAAATTTTTTCGCCGTTTTCTTTCTTCTTTTGAAGATCGGCAATGGTGATAGGCATCTTAATTTCCTTTCCACAATCCGGATACGGATTTGGGCAATGAAAATAGTTTATGACAGAAAAAAGGACGCTGTGATATCAGCGTCCAATCCAATACTATTCAGGCTGAAGATTGAGAAGATGACCACTGCGGGCCTGTTTCGTTCTCAAATAACGCCCATTGTGGGCGTTTGGGGCAATAATAATAGGCTCTCTGCCACTGATTTCAATACCGCAAGACTCGAGACCTGCAATTTTTCTCGGATTGTTCGTGTACAAATCGATCGAGCGAACCCCAAGACATCGTATCATTGCGGCCGCGACATCATAGGATCGAAGATCGTCATCAAATCCAAGATGGACATTCGCATCGACCGTGTCATACCCCTCTTCCTGAAGCTTGTAGGCTGCGACTTTGTTCGCAATCCCAATGCCACGGCCTTCCTGTCTCAGATAGAGAATGATTGCCTCTGGAAGCGTCGCAAAATGACGCTGTGCCGCTTCCAGCTGCTGACGGCAGTCACATCGAAGGGAATGAAACACATCCCCCGTCAGACATTCGGAATGAAGCCGCGTCGGAACGCAAGACTTCCCTCTCACATCTCCTCTGACAATTGCAACATCATCAAGACGATTTGCGCCATCACTGAACGCCACAATCGTAAAATCGCCAAACTGCGTCGGCAATTCTGCCTCGGCAAATATTTCAAGCGAAACTGGATCGCTTCCCATTCTTATTCCTTCAAAAGTCACCAGAAAATCATGGCTGTACAACGCCATGGAGCCGCTCGATCTAATCCCTTTCGCCGTTTTCGCAAGTCTTTTTTTGTCACAAGACCACATTTCATGCCTTTTATATGTATTTATCCTCTTTCAAGGCATTTTCAGATCAAATCAGAACGATTTTATCAAGAAAGTGGGGCGGCCTAGTGTCGCCTAAACGGCGCCTTACGGACCGCCCAATGGCGGCTATTGGCATACGCCGCCATGGCGCCAGGCTATTGCACCGCCGCAATACGCCCGGCGCATTTTTTATCAAAACCATAAACAAAATGCCTCATTCAAAAAACATGAACAAGGCTCGAACACGATGAATTATTATTTGCCAAAACCATTGTTTTACGCGCCTTTTATGAAGCATAAAGCATCCGATCACGGCAATAATTCGTCACCTGTCACGAAAATTCGTGTTCCTCATCCTCGGCAAACCATTCCCCAACCAGCTTCGGCCATTTGGATATATCACTTGGAATGATTCCGCGTTTTACATATTCATACATCATCAAACCCACTTTTTTATGAGATACGGTTTGAAATTCATTGTGAAACGGCGCCTCATAATTTTCGTTCATCCCATTGATGCAGCCATTTTCATCGAATGAAAACACATGGGCCATACTATATCGGCTGCCCAATTTCATGGCGTAAAGACCGCCAAGTTTCTGGATGCGCTCCGGCGCATCCGGCGAAACAACAAACGGCATGAAGCAATAATCCGACAGCTTCTTGACCTCAACCGGACCAGGAACGATATAATCCTGACATATTAATATAATTTTATATACACATTTATCGCCGCTTGTTATAGAAAATGTTCTTCCATGACAATATTCCGACATGCCTGTAAAATCATTTTTAGATGACATGACAATAAACCCTCGATTTGTTTCCATCTGGAATAATTTTATCGATGCCTAGCACAAGTCGCGGCGGAAGCAGTATTTCGCCTTCTATCGGATCATCTGCAAATGGCTCAACATCAGCACAAGCTGTACCTGCTGGCACTTTAATAAAAAGGTTAACACGCTCAATACCAGCTTGAACAAAAGAACATTCAGGTACAAATGTCGATGAATGGAAGTTTTCACACATGAAAACATCACCCGCTTTCATTGTTTGTAATAAATAGCTAGAAATCGGATTACCAACACCGCGAACTACAATCATATCAAATGGTGCACCTGATTGAACAAGTTCAGCTGACGCATCTTTGGTTGCCTGCTCCGTTTTATCCGAAATCGTAAACTCATCCCCCATCAATCCATTCAAATGTAGATTAATATCAAGATTTAGATCAGTCGTATATTTAAACATTCCCGGGAACAATTCTTTGGCTTTTTCTTTCTCATATTCCATATTTGGATTGGCTGCTTTCCAAATACTCTTTTGTGCCTCTCTATCCGCTAAATATACATATTTTCCATTATCTGTAATATCCGCAATATCCGCCTCCGTAACGCCAGCAAATTCCATCAAACCAGAATTATTAGTCTGCTCAGGCTGTGCCTGACGCTGCCAGACTTTTGAAGTAGTTCGAGCCGTACGCGTCCCATTGAGGAGATAAACCATCGATTTATAGGCCTGCATCTTGATACCTAAATCGGTCGGCGGATAATAAAAATCTCCATACCCAATTTTTTGGTCCTTTTCGTCCAAGTTCTTCTCTGCCTCAACACCCCGACGCCATGCCTGATACTTTGGTGAATTGATCCATGCCTGATAAGCAGCTTCTGCTTCTACGCGTGCTGCATCCACCTGTACTTTGGCTTTCACAAGATAAGCATCCAAATCCGCCGGATTTGGACTTTGAGAGGCTAATACCAACGCATCCAGAAATTCCTCCGAAAGATGTGTCTTTGCGCCATAATTGCCAGCATTTAATACGCGATCTATTCCAACGCCGTCCAAATCACCCCATTGGGGAACCGCCATCATTTCTGCCGTCGCAATTCCAGTCTGCTCAACAGGCGTCTCTTCATCGACAAGTGCCTCTCCCAACGGATCAGTTTTTTCAAGGCCAAAATCCTGTTCTGCGGATGGTTCATCATCGTTAAGGATTTCACCCAGTGGATCATCCATAATGTAATCATCTGACGTGTCGGATTTTGTATTCTGAACGGGTGCCGTGGTCGGCGATGCCTGCACCGGTTCGTCCAAAATAAGCTCGCCCATCATATCGATCGGCTCTTCATTGCGGCGATTCGCAGTCTTGGCAACCGTGATTTCACTCACGTTCGAGAGGAATGATTTGAGCGAAACCGTGAAGGTTCCGGTATTCTTGTCGCGTGTCTGGGCCTGATGGAAGTTCGGCGTCGTCTGGCCATGCGGATTCTGCATGACAACCGTCGATTCATTCATATCGACAAGAACCATCACTTCATCAAGCGATTTTCCTTTCAGGGAACGCTTCTGCTGGTCAACGAGATGAACAGTATCAACGTTATAAGCATGCATATTATACATGAAGATATTAGCACTCGCTTCATAGCCGGGCTGATCATAATTGATGAAGCAGACGACCATCCCCACAGATTCTTTCATCATCTGGTAGGCCGAAGGCTGAACCATCTGGCATACGCCTGTCTGATCGAGCTGAACAGAAAGCGCGTCGATTTCCTGACGAAGCTGAAGAACGGGGGCGTCGGAGACGCCTTCACGGTGCTGCTGCTGACCTGCCTGTAGCTGTGCGGAATAAGCCGATGCTTTCTGATTGATCTGGAAAATCAGATTTTGCGCTCCGATAAGCGATTGATCATCCGGCGTTTGCTGCAGCCAGCCCTGAATCTTCTGATACATTTGATAGCTTGTGGACAGCAAACGATTCACAGCCTGATATTCCGGTGTCCAGCCCATAATGTGGACGTCTTCTTCGGCCTGACCTTTCTGGGAGCCCTCAAGGGCAAGAAGCTGTTCAATGATATGGCGGTTTTCTTCGACTTTAACCGTCCCATCCGGACCCGCTTCATTCTGACCATAAACCGTGTTGAGTCGTTCTCCGTCATTGGCGTCATTGCCATAGAACATGTGAAGACAATAGGCCGACAAACCGCCGTCAATTTCATCGTAGCGTTCTGTCCCGCGCACATTGCCGTCGCCGTACTGACCATAGGTCTGAGAAAATCTCGAGTACGCCTGTTCCATGCAGTTTAGCCACAAAGCCGCCTCGTAATACATCGTCTTTTCGATGCAGAGCGTTTCATTGGCGATCGATGCACTCCACACACTCGTCTTCGGATCATAGTTCAAGCGAGCACGAGACCCCATCATGGACAGTCTCGCGGGATTCGATGCATCCGTATTGTCCCTGCGAATGCACGTAAGCTCCGTGCGAATATTGGTTTCAACCCACTTCTCGCCTTCTTTGTGGAACAGTATGGTCGAAACCTGATTGCCCATCAGCGACATCATGTTCACAATGCGAGACGGCTCATAATGAATGACCTGAAGCAGTGCCGCAAGGAAATAACAGTCACCGACATTCATCTGCTGGACGTCTTCCTGGTAAACCGTGCCATTGATGAACAGTCCCGGTTCAATCTCATTCATGGTTTCCGGCTTTTGAAGCGTACCCTCGATGCACGTTACCTTTTGACCGTTATCATCGTATTCAACGAGATCGCCAAATGACGGTGCAGGAACGTTGCCTTTGCCCGATATCGGAGCTTTCGTCGAATACGTCAGCTTGTTATTCACGGTCATATACCATTCATTCTCATCGCTGAGATCAATGGTTTCACCCATGATTTCGCGGGTAAGCCCCGTTTCATTCTTTGTATTCGGATCGATCTGAACCGTCGTTCCCGTCCCGACCCGGAACGCGTCGCGCTGATAATTGTAGGTGTTCGTGACGGTATTGCCCTGGGCATCGGTTTTGGCATACTGCTCTGACCAGCTGCCAACTTTATCATTGAGAACAACGCGACCCTTTTCATCGCGTTCGACCTCATCCACAGCCGGAAGCATGTTTGTTTTCTCCAGCTCGCTGCCGCCGAAGAAATCCGCTCCCGTAACAGGAGCATTATCAACCGCCGTTTTTTCTTCATCCGAACCGAAGAAATCTGCTCCCGTGATGGGTCCATCATCATGAACGGCATTATCAACCGCCGTTTTTTCTTCATCTGAACCGAAGAAATCCGCTCCCGTCCAGGTCTCCTGTTCATCTTCTGCATCCAGGACTTGTGTCTTATCTGCTTCGCCCTCGCCGAAGAAATCCGCTCCCGTCATGACGGCATTCTGTTCTGTCTTATCTTCGTCTTCATCCAGACCAAGGTCCTGAGTCTTTTCCAACTCCGGAAGGGCGTCCAGTTTTTCCGTTCGGTCACTGCCCTCGGAATCCAGCACCAGTGTCTTATCATTTCTGTTGTCGAAACCGCCAACCTCGTCATGCGGCGCCATCTGAACTGTTTTTTCGTCGTCAGCAATGACATGCGGTTTAACGTCCTTTGCCTTTGCTGTTTCAAAACCTGTCTTTCCGACAGGAGCAGTTCCCATTTTGCCGACTTTTTCATGAGCTTCAGGTATATTGAGCACATCAAATACGCCGGACGCATCATCATCTTTGTCGAATTGCCTGTCCGTGTCGATGACTGGCATGGCGCCGCCAGCACCCGCCGATGCCGCCATTTGTTCCTGGGCCTGCATCGCCGCACCAGACGGCTTTTTATCTTTCGGATTTGCCTCTTTTTCTTTGCCAACGGCCGATGAATCACCATTCGCAGCGCGTTCAAGATCTCCCTTAACCGCCTTGACCGGCTGAACTTCTGGCACACCAAGCTTATCCATCGATAATTCTTTGCTCATGTCTCTGTCCTTGTTACACTATTTTTTACACTCTCTTCACGCTATAATCCTATTTTCCTTTATATGAATTGCCAAACAAATAAAAGCCTAAAGGCACAGCATCATCCCTTTTTTGGTACTATTCAGCCGGAGCTCTGCCCCGAACCCCGCCAGGGCTCTGCCCCTGTCCTCAGTTCGCAATATGAAATGAACTTCGTTTCCCGAGCCTGTCGGCTCTCCAACTCGTTCATTTCATTTGCTCACTGGGCTCTGCGATGCCAGCCGTCCACCGGACGCCTGCCTTCTCGGCCCCCCCGGCTCTCATCATTTTCTGCCTTATAATTGCGATATAATTCTATTTTCGCCAATTTCAGCTCATTTCAATAGATATATGAATTGCCCCCTGCCTGAGATGTAACGGCACAAAAAAGTTAAACAGTGCGAATAGTTACTTTTTCAGATGTTTTGTGATATAGTGGCATGTGGTTTTTTTCGCAAAAAAGTTGCGTAAAATGGAATGAATTATGTTCGCGTTTTTAGGAATGCGCAGTCAAACTCATTTGATGGGAATTTGGTATGGACGAATTGAATAATCTGTTTTCAGGCATCGTAAACGACGGCATTTCATCTGAAAGTGGCATTATGGAGCAGGATGGAATTGCGGAGTTGGATAAGTCGTCCGATAGCTTTCCGCTTCCTAAAAGTGGTGCTGGCTTACCCTCTCCCAAGGTTGTCGCTGGCTTACCGTCGCCAAAAGGCGGAATTGGCCTCCCGTCACCCAAAAACGTTGATTTGGATGATTTTTCAGCGCCGGGACGTCAGGAAGTCATTGACGAACATTCAAGACCCGATTTATTGGCCGGTGTGGACAAAAAGAGCATTCCTAGACATGCGACAGTGGCATTTGGAGCGTGGAATGAGTCAGAGGATGATGAAGATGACGGGTTAGGTGCGTTACCTCTTGGCGGTAGTGCCCCGTCGTCCGATCCCCTTGGACTGAATTTATCCGGCAGTGATCCCCTTGGGCTGAATGCAGTCCAGGAACAGCCTGCACCATCACCGGTTTCGTCCTCAAAATCGAATGATTTGTTGGGGCTTTTTGACGATCCCGATATCGTTTCGTCCGCTCTGGGAGACAATGCCTCAGCGTCGACGGCAGCCAAAGCCTCGTCGTCGATGGCAGAGAAAGCCTCGTCATCGATGGCAGAGAAAGCTTCGTCGTCGATGGCAGAGAAAGCCTCGTCATCGATGCCAGAGAAAGCCTCGTCGTCGGATTCATTAAAGGCTGCATTAAACAGTGTCGAACAGGCGTCAGTGGCACCGATGTCGGCTGTTGCGGATAAGCCGTCATCCCTGTCCACAAGAGTTCCGTCAGGGTCTGGGTCCATGAATACACCGATGAATGCCATTGCACCGGAGGAAGCCGAGGGTAATGCAGATGGTGAAGAACTGGTTTTTGAAATTAATTCCATTAAGTCAAAGAAAGCTGCAATTGCCAGACCGGCTGCGGCCTCAAATGCTGAAGACAAGCAGCAGAAAGCAATCGACAAGAAGGCAAAACGCAAAAAACTAATAATGCTGCTGATTGGTGCTTTTCTTCTCATCGTGATCGGTTTTGTGGCAGTCACCATGATAATTTTGAATGAAAAGAAAGTGACGGATGATCAGCTTGCTGCCATTCCGGAACAGGCCGAAGTCGAGCTTAACTGGGATAGCATCAGGCAGGACCGCGAGATGGTTTACAAACGCTTTTACGAAGATTCAGTGGCGTCTCTTCGCAATGATCCTGCTCCTGATGTCAAACAGGAAGTTCAGGGAAAAGCACTTTTGGCTGTTACGCTAGGCGCAACACGTTTTCCATCGACATTTGCTGATGAAATGGAAATCCTCGATAACTCGGCAGCTGGAATGTCTGAGGGGTGTGAGTCATCCTGGTGTTCTCTGGGACTCTGGGCATGGGGGATGCTGCGCGACAACAAGGAGCTTCAGGAAAAGTTTGAAGGCAAATTAGACAACAGCCATAAAGTTATGAAAAATGTTGTCGAAACGGCAGTTCGTTACTCAAAATGGGCACCTTCAAACCAGAATTATAATGAGAGCGTTGTATCGGCCAATGAAATTCTCAAATCGATTTCTGATGCCTCTCTTGATTGGCCGCTTGTCGTTTGGATTAAGGCAACGACGCTGAAGCGAATCGGCAAATTTGATGATGCGCTTCGCGCACTTCGGGCTTTGGATGAAAAGGTAAAAGAGAGCTCACCGGCTCTTCAAATTTTGGAAGCTGAAGTTCTTCTTGCACAAGATAACGTTAAAGAAGTGGTGGACGTTATCAGTGACGTATCCAAACTTGAGCATCTGGATTCAACGGACAGTGCTCAGCTTGAAACGCTTTCGATGTTTGCCAATTCGTCGACCTCTCAATGGGTCGAGTTCCAGCCTGTTCTTGAAAAATATCTTGCTGACGGGGGTTCATCTCCGGAAAAATTGGAACTCGTGCTGCGATCATGCCGCCGTCTGAACCGTTTCGATGAATGTCGAGTGATGTTCCAGAATGAGTATGCCAAAGATTCGAACAATATGGCGTTGCGCATTGCCTATATTAAAGCCTGGCTGGACTCCATTGGATACGATGCTCTGATACGTCCCGATGTTCGCCTGACTAAGAATACGCTGGCCGGCATCAATGAACTGATTGAAAGAGGCATGCTTCAGGATGGCGAAAATGAGGAGCTTTGGCGTTTGAAGGCGCTCTCGGCTTATTGTCGTGACGACTATGATGAAGCTGAAAAGGCCATTGATGAGGTTCAGCGCGGAAAGGATATGATCTGGTTCGGTTCGATCCTGCATCAGCTGATGGAGTTTGAAACAGTTGCAGAAAGCAAAAAGAATGCAGTTCACACGACACTCAAAAAATACGTAAACTCTGTTTCTAAACCTGAGGACATCGTTATTCTTGCCATTGCACTTCACTATATCGGTGAACTGAAAGCAGCACGTGAAGTTCTTGACAAAGCAGCACTCTATTATCCCAATGAGACGTTGATAACGAACGTTTACTTCAATATTGCCACAGCCATTAAAGACAGAGAACTCGCTGAAAACATCTACACGGCACTTGATAATCGTAACGCTTTGATGGTCAGTCACAAGTTTGAAATGGCGAAACTTTTGGAGAATATTGGCGATTCGAATAACGCGCTCGAACGCATGCTCAATCTCGTTGAGGAAACCAAAGCATCGCCGGATCCGCAATTTTTGGCTTATGTCGGCGAACTGTTTATGAAACAGAATCAGTGCGTATCCGCGATACCGTACTTTAATCAGTCTCTTGATATCGATAATACCCAGGCCGCAACCCTTTTCAATAAAGGTTACTGTCTGTTTTCACAGAAGAAATATGACGAGGCACTCGTTGAATTCAATAATGCGGCAACTCAGGATGAAAATAACAGCCAGTATTTGCTTTGGATAGGCCGAGCCCTCGCCGGTTTGA
The DNA here is from genome assembly GCA_045599245.1 of Myxococcota bacterium. GTDB lineage: Bacteria > Myxococcota_A > Bradymonadia > UBA4248 > UBA4248 > UBA4248. The sequence goes on along the minus strand of JAZRVP010000048.1, from coordinate 8,023 downwards.
ATCATTCATCGGAAGCTCAGAAAGCATTTTCAACGATTATCGACGATTATGCGGCTTTGCCGGAAAGCGAACGTTCAGAAATCGCAACGTCGTATGCAGCACAGGCCTATTTCTATCGTGCCGAGATCAGAAAGATGCAGAACCGTCGTTCAGAAACAAAGCAGGATTATCTTGAGGCAATTCGTTTGTCTCACAAAGACATTCATTTCCTCGGCGGATATTCAATCTTCCTTTATGAAAATGAATTGCTCAAAGACTGCATTGAAACTGTCAACAAAATTGAATCCATGCCCAATGTTGAATTGGATGCGATTCTGTATTTCGTACGCGGTCTGGCAAAGTTGAAACTGGCGCGCCATCGTGATGCCATTGACGATCTCGAAAAAGCCCTTCACGCCGGTTTTGCAGATCGCGAAGAATCCGGAATTGTTGGAATTCGTGAACCAGTTGAAATCTATGAGCGTCTTGGCTATTTGTACCGCGACACTGGACGAAAGGAAGATGCCCGCCGTGCATTGAAACGATTCCTCGAACTGTCAACAACGATTTCACCGGGAACTCGCAAAGATATTCAGGGTGAAATCGATAAGATCTAGTTTTGGCTGTCGTTTTTGTTCTCTGCGCACCAAACCTTTTGGCGCTTTTCAGTGGCCAGAAATTAACGCATTATAACAGGGTGTTATTTTGAAGATTTTAGCCGTTGTTGAAGACAGTTTAAGAAAAATTCTCCAAAGCGTTCTTGGTTGTGAGGTTGCATTCTTTTCGGACTGGAAAGAGGCCAAACTCACTAAGCTTGGAGAATATGCTCATGCTATCATTTCAGCGAAGCTGATTGTGAATCCCGATGATCCGTATTCAGTCAGAGGTGTTGCTGCTCAGCTCCATATCTTTGGCGTTCACACACTGTTTGTTGATTTGCCCAGAGAAGAAGAAAATTTAACGACAAAGCTTTATCCTCAAGTCAAAAATATCGTTTACAAGGAACAGGATGCTTTGTTTCATCATCTTCTCAGTATTAATCTTCCGGAAGATGCATTTGAAAAAAGTGAAGCAGCCTCTCATACAAAGTTTGGTGTCGGATTGATTGATAATGACTCAAGCTGTGAAGATAATTTTTCTCCCAAAAAGTCATTTTCGGCATCGCACGAAAGCTGTGAAAAGGCCGGAGCTGTATCCGATGATAGGGATTTAAAATCGTCTTCAGAAAAAGTCTCTCATACATTGACCGGATTAAATGCACGTGCGCTCTCTGTTGAACGTTCGTCTATTGAAACATCCGATGTAACACCGTTTCGATGTGCCGATGAGAAATTATTGAGCTCATCCGATGCAACGCCGTTTAAGGTCGCAAAGGTCGAAGATGTTTCAATATCCGATTCCAATCCAAAGACATCTGATTTGATTGGGGCGGCGTCTTTTACCAAAAAGACTGTGGAGGCAATACAGCCAGTTCGTTCAAACGAAGATTCTGATTTTTCTCTCTCTGAACTTAATGCAAGTTCCGGAATTTCACTTGATAAGAGTGATATGCAGTATCTTGATGCTGCACTTGAGAATTCCGCAGTTCAAAATCGCAGTTCCATGGGAAATCGCAGTTCCATGGGAAAAAGAGGCTGCAGTTCCCTCGGCCGAAAAGATAGTTCAAAAATTACAAATGATGAAATCATCATTGAACGTTCTCTTCAGTGCGTCATGCTGGGGACACTCGAATTCGGTTCTCTCATTCGAATCATCTACAGCATTATTCGCGCAAAAATGACGGGTATTCTTGAAGTTCAGAATGAGACGCGAACTCTTCGGCTTGAATTTCGTCAGGGAAAAGTTTCTTCGACTTCAAAAGAGGCTCAAATACAGAGTGCTTTAGTCTGGACGACAGGCAGTTATAATTTTAACTCCGGTGAAGTCATGTTTTCAGGCACTCAGATTGCCGATTTTGATAAGATTATCACCCAGGCCATTCTTTATCAGTTTCCCCTCAATAGTATTTTGAGAGCTCTGGAAGCTGAATTTTCCAGCTACATTTATTTGACGAATTTCTTTGAAGCTTCAAAACATCAGATTTGTCTCGATATGCAGTGGTGGAAGCAGTGTAAGGGCAATACTCAGCTTGCAGAAATCATGATGGCCAGCGGCGTTTCTCAAGATGAAGTATGTCGTGATATCTTTCGTTCACTGCTCTGTGATGAGATCTTTTTCAGAAAAGAGTCGGGGAATAAAAAAATTCGTATCGAATACGATGTTCCTAAAATGAAGGCTTCGAACAGAGTCGCCGATTCTAATGGGGTGTCTATGGATCAGTCATCGAATTCTGATGCTCAAAAAGATGCGATTCGCGCAGAACTTCAGAGCGTACGCGCCAGCTTTGATACTGCTGATGGTTACACCATTCTCGGCGTTAAGCCGGGGTGTGGTCCAAAAGCCCTTGATGATGCTTACTATGCCTGGGTTAATCGTTATCATGCGGATCGGTTTGTTCGATTTAAAGAACCGTCTTTCATGCAGCTTTCAAATGAACTTTTGATGCTCATGAATGGTATCTATGCCCGTATTTCTAAAAAAGAACGTCTCAATAATAATCCTTCTGCAAAAAGTGTGGATAATTCAAAGACAGTTCAGGAAGAAACCGTTTCACCGCAGAATATTCAAAGTCGTGTTGGCGTCGGTCGGGCTCGTGTGAGTACGATTCATTCAAAGAATGATATGGAAAATTTACAGCCAGTTTCTACTCTCTCCAGTAAACCGGCCGCTCAGGCTGCAAAAGATGTCGTTCGCCCACAACGAACTCATATTCGCCCGGCTTCGGTTATTATCAGTGGGGACATCGATCTCGAAGAACATAAGCCTTCGACAACCTCAACTCCTAAAAAAGATGTTCAGCCTGTAAAAATGAGTGATTTCCTGGCAAGCAGAAATAAGGAAAAAACTCCAACGGCTCTAGACCTTGAAGCAGCTGCTAAAGTCGAAGCTGCCGCAGAATTGGCCGCTCGCGAGGCCGCTAAAGTTACTCCTGAACAGCATTTCACAACGGCTAAAAAGAAAATTGCCCTCGGGCTTGGCCATGATGCACTTACCGCGATTAATTGGGCTGTGGATGGCGATCCTGAAAATATCGATTATAAAATTTATCAGGCTTATGCCAAATACCTCGTTGACCCGGATGTTCGTCAGCAATCCTTGGAAATTATTACGGCTTTGCGCGATGAAATTCGTGCTTCAATGCCTGATGGCAAATTGAATGACGAATATAAAAAACGTTTCTTCCCTCCGTATTATTTCATTGGAAAACTTGAACTCGTTGCTGAACATTATAAAGAAGCCAAAGAGGCATTCATTTTTGCTGCAAAATGCAACCCGAATGATATCGATACACAGAGATCACTTCGTTATATCGGAATGCAGATCGACAAACTTTCGCCCGAAGAAGCCGCTGAAATTGAGGGTTCAAAAGATGGCGCAAAAGGTGCGAAAGATTCGAAAGACGCAAAAGACGCAAAAGATGCAAAATCATCTGCCGCTTCTGACGCTAAACAGACAAGCCAAAAAGGCATTTTTGCTAAATTTATGGATCGCTTGAACAAGCCCCTGTAATGGTTTGGCCCGATTGCTTATTCAATCGGGCTTTTTTTATTCTGTGGTGAAATGCTTTTATTCTGTGGTGAAATGCTTTTAACTCCTTCGAACCATTACATTTCACTTCTTTTACAATACTGATGATGAGAAAACCGGATCGTTCATAGAACTGACACGATCCGGTTCGTCGTTCGAAAATCATTGTTTGATGTACGTTTCGTGAGAATTAATGGCATTATCTCGATTTCGTGTATTTCTTTTGTGAGCTCTTGTGCACAAATATCATCAGTGACAGAACAAAAATAAAATAGATCGCTTCCGGGATACGCGTTTTATGATTGATACTCGTTTGGCAACTGCTGTCTGGGGGGACTTCATCCATCCCATATTTTGGCTTTTTAAAGTATTTATCTTTAAATTTGCATTGGGCAGGGACGGATTTTGGATAAATTGTTGCAATGGCCAAATAATCATCATCGGAAAGATTTCGAAGATTCGTTTCTCCGACAGTTGAATAAGGAAACATCGTTGCATTGGGATCATTCGAATGATCTAATCCAAAGACATGGCCGATTTCATGAGTCAGGGTATTTTGTAAATCGACGACATTGGATCCATTAATTTCATATATTCCATATTGATAATTAGATGTATTAATTTCAATATCTGCATCATAAATTACACCGGTAGCATTTCTGTGCGTAACCGTTGTCAAGGCCATCATGGCTTTTGATTCATTCCATGTGTCGTCATCACGAAATACAATGATATTGGTGTTCTGGGATGTATATGGATTATATCCAACTCGGTCTTCATTGGTGAGACCTGAAAAATGTGCCTGGAGTGATGAAAATTCAGGATGATTCCATTCTTCAATCGATTGTTTAACAATCTGTTGGACAAATGAAAAGCTGATATCTTTTGTTCCAGTTTCATTGAGATGAAACGATACACAAGGCTTTTCCCAATGTGTAGGAAGTGGCGGGTAGTCAGTGCAGGCCTTGCCATTGTTTCCGCACGTCATTGACTGTTCCCACGCCATTGCTGTTTGCGGAAATAGCAATATAAACAGTATCAACCAGAGTTTATTCATGAGTTTTCCCCATTAAATGCGCTAAAATTGCTTTTTTTAAACAGGCTGTTTCACTGCATTTGGCAAATTCCGATTCAGTTTGTTTTCCTAAAATATTGAGATCGGCTGTTTTGCGATACAGTCTTTGGGGCGGTTGTGATGTTGAGCGCATTTTCAATGCATTGTCCGCAATAAAGGCGCCTTGGGCCATACCAAGAACCATTGGAACGTCGCCATATCGTTTTATCTTTTCAAGAAATACTACGACTTCCATGCCTTCTTTTGGCATAAATTCGCCAGTTACTGTTTGGGAAAAGTCCTCATAGTTTCCGCCTCGCGAATAAAAAACGTATTCGCTTCCGGCTGGAATGTTGCTGTTTTTGTAACTCTCCTGCACAACTGCCGTTATTTTTGTTAAAATGGTCGTTTCATTAAACTGAATGCCTTCGGTTTTGATAATGGTCAGATGAATGATGTCATCAGACATGGCAACGAGCTGTTCGTCTGAAAGGGCTGTCACCGTTGAGGCGAGTGCTTCGGTGGGATAATTGCTTATGGCTGTTATCATAAGGTATGCAACGAACAGGATAATTGGGTAAATTTTTCTTTTCACTGTAGGCCTCCAAGTTTCAAAATTGGCATTTTATCTTATAGCGCGATATGAAAGAAAATCGAGGATTTAGCCTCCATTTTGTCAAAGGAAAATGTGATGAAGCCGTTTGCCGCTAAAATGTTCATGTGCTTTGGTTTGTTTGGGCTTTTGCTCGCCTCTGGATGTGCTTCCTCTTCAAAACCGGCTGAAATGTCTGCCAAAGATGAAGCTCGTTTTGCTGCGGCTATTGAAAAGGCTGATGCTGAGAAGCCATCTTCTATTCCTGATGATGCCGTATATGTCGTCGCCGTTGGTGAGAGTGCCGCTTCAACAGCATCTCAGGAAAGTGCAGTTGAAATGCCGACGATTGAACGTTCATTTAAAGTATCCCGTGAGGCTTACGATGCTTTTTTTGCTCAGAGTCCGGGCGCTGTTTTGGGACGCATGAAGCTTTCTGCAATTATGGATGGCGGAAAGCTCCTGGGGTATCGCATCATTTCTCTCAAACGTTTTGACGGTGTCGATCTCGATGAGCAGGACATCATCACGGGGCTTGACGGTGTGATGCCGATCAATCCGGACGTTTACTTTGAAAGCTGGGAAAAAGCTAAAAATGCCTCTCACTGTACTGTCAATGTGCAGCGAGGGGTTGAAAAATTCAACCTGGAATGGACGGTTGAATAATTGATTTTGATGAGACAAAAAAAAAGCGGCAATTGCCGCTTTTTTTATATTTGATGTCAGCCTGCTTTGCCAGGAAGCCATTCGCAGTAGCCTTCTTTCCATTCGCCCGTATCGGGATCCTGTTTCGGTGCAACCCACTGACGATCAACGGCGCACTTGCCTGTTTCAGTTGTGCTGGGAGCCCACGATTTGCAGCCCATCAGGGCACATGCCATGCTCATTAATACAAACAGAGCAAGGACTACACGTTTGTTCATTTTTGCCTCCATAAGGTCTGTTGCTATCTAAAGACTATCCATTTATTGCGACGTTTACTCGCTGTATGCCAACTCACTTTGTATGAGTAAAAGCAATTCTAGCTTTTGCGTCATTTTGCCTTTTTTCGCAAGGTAAATGTGTGAACTTTCACGGATTCGCGTCAAATGGTCCTCCGGCTTTTCGACGAAATGCCAGTAAACATGGCAGAAACAGGAATATCAGCGGTAGGGAATGACTTGATTTGCTCGAAAATCCAGAACACGCCTGTGGTGAATCGGATAAATTAATGGCATTGGGATTGCCGCTGCCGTGTCTGGTTGGTTCGTCAGGTGAATCTGCTGTCTGAGTGTCGTTATCCTCTTTAGATGTATTTGCATTTTCGGGCGATTCGTCACTCGGGACATCGGGATTGGTACTGCCGGTATCGGGAGCGTCTGGGGCAGAATCTTCAGGTTCAGTGTTTCCGGAATCAGGATTTTCCGGATCGGGGCTGCTTGGTTCAGTGTTTCCGGAATCAGGATTTCCCGGATCGGGACTGCCTGGTTCAGTGTTTCCCGGATCTGGTTCAACCGGATCAGGATTTTTGGCAATGCAGGACGATGTTTCATCCGAAGTCCATGAATTGTCACAGTGATAGAGCAGGCTGCCTGTTGACGGATATCGAATAATGTTTCCTGCCTGATCCAAAACTTCAAAAACATAGGGGGTGCACTTCGCAGGAGCGGATGTGGTTGATGTGCCATACACGCCGTTTTGTTCAGTTCCGCGAGTTTTTGTTAGTTCCGAACACGAATGATTGATCGACAAGGTTGCGCGTTGAACACCTGTATTGGAGGCATAATGAAGCTTAAACCAAAGAGTTTTTCCATCCTTATAGTGTGAGGCGGATGTAATGGCATACTTGGTTGAACTCGAATTTGAAAAATCCTGCACCGTGTAATCGGCATAACCGACGCCAATCGATCGAAAACTGCCCAGTATGTTCATTCTGTGGCCGTTTGTGCCGAATTCACATTTGCTCGTGTTGCTCGATTCAAAGAGCCATAGCTCAAAAGATTCGAGCGGATTGATGACGGGCGCGATGTTTTCACCGTTTCCACTTGTTCCAAATTTTGCAATTCTCGAAAACGTTTCTGTTCCACCGGTGTCGCTGCAGGTTGCTTTGCCATTTTTACAGGCGCATTTGGGATTTCCGTCGCAGATGTCAGGAAAGTCTGATGCGGCTGTACTCGTCAGAATGCATGGTGAATTGTGTTGCTGGCAGTCGATATAGCTGATCATGTTTGCATGAAACTGGGCGGCTCTGTAGAGATCGTTATTCCAGTACATGGGGTTCATGACTTCGGAATAAGTGCCGTCTTTAAAACAGGCGTCCGCTTCGCGGCAGTCTGTTTTGCGATTGCAGTTTGCGAGGGCTTCTTTTACGTTGCATCGAGCTTCATTTGTGAGCAGATGAATGGCGCGAGCCCCTTCGGGGATTTGTCCGCCTTCGCCATAGGCGAATGCAAGAGATGGCGTGATGATAGCGGTAAGCAGTATCGAACTTTGGATAAACGTTTTCAACATGGCAAATGACTTTAAAAATCGGTTTCATGAATACTGAAAACGGAACGATTTTAGTTCAAAAGCTGGGCGTTTTAAAGGTGCAGTTTCATGAAATGACGGGACAAGGTTACAGCTTGTATGGTTGCTTTTGTGTTCGTGACTAGCTAACACGAACGAAGCCTTGAAACGACTCGTTACAACGGGTGGCATGAAACATGACCACGAGGCTGAGATTGTCGTTCAAGGCTTCACCTTTTGCCCAAAGACACTGAACAGCATCCGAGAGCAACGCAGATTTACGT
>JAZRVP010000047.1:0-3453 GCA_045599245.1 Myxococcota bacterium | reverse complement strand
GGGGGGCCGAGGATTTTCGCCATCCAGTGAATGGCGAAAACCACAGAGCCCAGTGAGCAAATGAAATGAACGAGTTGGAGAGCCGACAGGCTCGGGAAACGAAGTGCATTTCATATTGCGAACAGAGGACAGGGGAAAAGTCCCAGCGGGGTTCGGGGCAGAGCCTCGGTGAGTAATAACAAGCAAAGAGATTTCTTATGCTCAATTCAATAGAATTGCAGCCCCGGAAAGATTATATAATGGGGAGAACTAATGCGAGAGCATCTCGTATTCCTTTTTAATTATTCATGAAGGAAATTGCTCTATGAAGGAAGCTTCTGAGCCGGTTAAAACACCGTCCCAACTTGCCGAACGCTACCAATTCATAAAACTCATCGGAGAAGGCAGCAACGGAAAAACTTATCTTGCCAATCAGCTTGAAACAGGAAAGCAGGTGGCCGTAAAAATCCTTAAATTTTCCCGCATCGAGAACTTTAAAAGTTATGAGCTGTTCAAACGCGAAGCAGAAGTCCTTAAAAACATTCACATCAATGGCGTTCCCAAAGTCTATGAATGCGTCATTCAAGATTGCAACGATGAATTCAGTTATATCGTTCAGGATTACATCGAATATCCTTCACTTCTGACCATTCTAAATGAGCGAAAAAAACTGAACGAAACCGAAGTTCTTGCTATTCTTGAACCACTTGCGGATATTATTCTTGCGCTACAGACGAATTATGCTCCGCCCATCATTCATCGCGATATTAAGCCATCTAATATTTTGTGTGATATGCAGGATTTGCAAAATATAAAAGTCGCACTCATCGATTTCGGTGCGGTTGCAAATCCGCAAAAACGCAATGCAGGCTCTACCATAGCCGGTACTTTCGGTTATATGGCTCCGGAACAAATGCTCAATGATATCGCCATTCAGTCCGACTATTACGCCATGGGCGCAACCGCACTCCATCTGCTTACCGGCGTTCTGCCTTATGAAATGAACAGTCTTGATAATGCTTTCGAAATCGATCTCAAATCGGTACTCGATCAGTATGCCCCCGATACGTCGCCTCAAATGCGCGCACTTCTGGCGCATCTGCTCGAAACGAAAGCCCTGGCAAGACCAATCAATGCCTCGGTATTAAAGGATGAAATCGTTCGTGTCCGAAAAGGTTCGATGCCAAAATCGGATTCCAGTGGTATCAAAGCAAATGTGAAAAAAAGTATTTTGCGCGCCATTTCAAAATTGTTGAAACCACGCCCCAAAGAAGTTGTCATTTCCGACCGTAAACTCGAAAAATGGGTCGAAGAAAAAGGTACAATTCAATGTATACAACGATGTATATTAGAATATACCTTTGATGCGAATGAGCGAACCTGGTGCGGGCATTATCATGCAGATATAGACGTATCTAATTTGCAAAATAAACTGCCCTTGCCATGCATAGTTTTGTATGATCCCAATGACCCGAGATTCAATATATTGGTTGCGGAGGATTTAACATGACCGACCTGCAAATTCAATCGACTGACAATTTGACAAATCGATCATTGCCGGATGAAATCCCCTCTGATGGCCTTCAGACACCACCAATCCTTGCAAATCGATATCAGGTTGTGCGAACTCTTGGCAATGGTTCTCAGGGATATCTCTATAAAGCCATCGACAAACAAACACAGAAAGCCGTCGCCATTAAACAACTTCGCATCGATCTCGTCGAAGACTGGAAATCCTACACCCTGTTTGCCCGCGAAGCCAAGGTCCTTTCCGAACTCGAACTGAACGGCGTCGCCAAATTCCACGCGTATTATGAATGTCTTGATAACGATCATCCGTGCGCCTATCTTGTGCAGGATTATATCGACGGCATTTCTCTCGAAGATAAAATGATGTCAGGCGCACGATATTCAGTGTCCCGCATCTTTGAAATTGCTCTGCAGCTGGTCGATATTCTCGAAAAGCTTCATACCCACACACCACCGATTATCCACCGAGATCTCAAACCCGGTAATATTATGATTTGCCAGGAAAATGGCCATGACAAAGTCTATCTCATCGACTTTGGTGCAGTCGCAAATCCGCAAATTCAGGGTGGTGGTTCAACGGTCGCCGGAACTTATGGCTATATGCCGCCTGAACAACTCATGGGCAAACCGGAACCCGCCAGCGACTTATATGCACTCGCTGCAACGATTTGTTACATGCTCTGCGGCGTTTCTCCTGCGGATATGCAGACACTCGACTTTAAGCTCATCATTGAACCTCATTTGCAGTCACTTCCAAATGCGGTTTCCCGAGTTCTCAGCACCATGCTTGCGCCGGCTGTCAAAGACCGTTTGACCGATTATCAGACCATTCGCACGTATTTTGAGGCTTTTAAAAAATCGCAGTTCGATATTCTCGATCGAGAAAAATCGGATATGTCATTCTATGCAACACCACAATATGAAGAACAGTTAAAAAATGTCAAAACACTCTGGGATAATGACAATTTAATACTCTGGGAAGCTCTGCCTGAACAAACGCCGCGTCCCGTTCACGCATGTATGCAAATACTTACGCCAGTCGATCTATGTTCTCATAAAACCATAACAAAGAATAAAATTACGCGCGAAGTATCTTGGTTTACCAGTTTTATGGTCTGGTTTTTTATTGGCGGCATTATACTTATGATAGGTTATAGTATAATCTACTTCTTATTTCAGGCATTTGCCGGCGAAATAGCTCCTTTACGCGCAATTTTAAGCTTAGGACTGGGGAGCGCGTTTATCTACGCGTTATTCCAATTTTTCTGTTTCTGCTATAATGTCGATAAACCTGAATGGACTCGGTATTATAAACCATCCTATAATAGAGCTGAGAATTGCCGGGAACTAATGATGTGTGGTCGCAAAACCATTGCAACCATCACCAGTATTTCTTACAAAAATTATTCAAGTACAGATATTGAGAAGTATTCATTTCAAAATCAAAAAGAAGGTATATATCTTCATAATATTCCACAGTTTGAAATTGCATATAAATTTAATCCGCTGGATGATTCCCTGACAGAAGACCTCGTTCATCGCATTATTATTCATCGCGATCCGAGAGCTCATTTGACTGTCGGTGATCCGCTTCCCATTCTCTATAATGTCAGTATAGAAGATAACAGCAGGGTAGAAAGCATGCCGTTTCCTTTTGCATGCTGCGATGTGAATATTTATTCAGATATTATTTGTATCACTAAGAATGGACAAATTGTATAGAATTAAACCAGCGAGGCAACACACTGCCTGGGCGCGGAGGGTACAAGCGATCTATGTAGCGGCGTAACGTGATACGCTGGCTTTTTTTGCCTCGCAGAGGCAAAAAAAAGCCGGCGACGTTCTACTCTCCCACATAGTCACCCATGCAGTACCATCGACGCAAAAGAGCTTAACTTCCGAGTTCGGGATGGGATCGGGTGTGGCCTCTTCGCTAATATCACC
>JAZRVP010000046.1:0-1153 GCA_045599245.1 Myxococcota bacterium | reverse complement strand
CGGCACGGTGACCGTGAACAATCAGGATGAGGGCGCGCGTATCACGGTCAACGACAAGTTCCTCGGCAGCCCTCATGTATTCGGAAATGGCGGCGGTATCTATCTCGGCCTGACCGATACAAACGGTGTGGACTTTGTGCTGAAGCAGGGTGATGAAGAATTGAACTTCAATGCAGTCCTGTACAACGAAAACGACCCGGTCACTGAGCAGAATCCGACTGCGAAACCGACCAAGCTGCAGCTGGAGAGCGACGGCCAAAATGACTGGATCACCGAACCCAACAATGTTCGTCTGACGGTCACGGTCGGTGAGCTGTCCGTCGTGTATGACCCGCTGAGAAACAAAGTTGAAAATGACAACGAAAACCAATAAGCAAAACGAAGACGCAGGCAAAATGTCTGCGTCTTCGTTTTTGAGTGCTTGTTCCATAATTCGTGCAAAAAACAAAAAAGATTTTCAAATTTATCCTGTTTATGGTACACTTACTGTGCGAGAACGAGAGTATCATATGAACCGGAGGAACCAACTATGGAACAGAATATGTTTACGGGCGAACAGCTCGAAATCCTCCGCAAGGGGTTTCAGGAGCATGATTTCACGCAGGCGGTATCGCTGAGCCCGTCGTACGAGGATATGACGCCGGAGCAGGCTGCGGCGTTTGTCGCGCTGAAAAAGCGAATTATGGACTATGCAAAAGCAAACCTGCCAGCGTTGGATATCAAACGCAAGATCGGCAATTTCTCCGGAGATTTCCCTGTCAATTTACTGCTGGAGGCCGATTCAACCTATATCGCTAACGAAGCCGTGAATATCCTCAGCGATGCGCAGCGGACACAGGACGCTATCAATCAGTTCTTTGATATGTTCGGTGGGCTGGTTGATCAGGAGATTTTCGTTTATTGCACACGCAAAAATAAAACGCCGGACGAGCTGACCGACGAAGATGAGCAGTGCATTATGGAACGCGTGACACAGGTGGTCAACGAGACTCTTTTGGAAACAGTCATGCAGGGACAGCAGTTTACGAAAGTCAATGATATTGCCCATAAATATCAGACGCATGAAGATTTCGGCGACAAGCGTAATCCGGACACCATCAACTTCCACAATAAATGGACACACGCAAAAACGAAGATCGGCGAGATGCTGTCG
>JAZRVP010000045.1:0-41199 GCA_045599245.1 Myxococcota bacterium | reverse complement strand
CTCAGTCCTTTGGTGGAGTCTGGGCCAAAGCCCCAGCGGGGGGCCGAGGATTTTCGCCATCCTGTGAATGGCGAAAACCACAGAGCCCATTGAGCAAATGAAATGAACGAATTGGAGAGCCGACAAAGTTCATTTCATATTGCGAACTGAGGACAGGGCAGAGCCCCTGCTGAGCAGTAACCAAATCGACGATTCTGCATCGAGATTGGGTTGAAAAATGCTCATTTACGGCTTAAATGCTTGTCTTTAGAAAATCGTGATGCGTGCCGTCACGCCCCTTCTCCAACAGCTTTTCAGTTTATCCGATACCACCCTTTCACAGGCCACCGGCCAAGAACATCCCACGGAGTCCTCATGATACGAACTCATTCATCCATATTATTGACAATCTGTCTCGGCATGTGCCTTTCGGCATGCGGTAACGACGCCTCAGACAGCAAAAGTAAATCCTGTTCCCCCGCATGCACCGACGGAAAAGTCTGCAAGGACGGCGAATGCGTCGAAGATGCACAAAAGACCTGCACGCCTGAATGCACCGATGGAAAAGTCTGCAAGGACGGCGAATGCGTCGAGGATGAACCCAAAGACTGCACGCCTGAATGCACCGATGGAAAAGTCTGCAAGGACGGCGAATGCGTCGAGGATGAACCCAAAGACTGCACGCCTGAATGCACCGACGGAAAAGTCTGCAAAGAGGGCGAATGCGTCGAGGATGAACCCAAAGACTGCACGCCTGAATGCACCGATGGAAAAGTCTGCAAAGACGGCGAATGCGTCGAGGATGAACCCAAAGACTGCACGCCTGAATGCACCGATGGAAAAGTCTGCAAGGACGGCGAATGCGTCGAGGATGAACCCAAAGACTGCACGCCTGAATGCACCGATGGAATGATTTGTGTGGACGGCACTTGTGAAAATGACCCAGAGCTGATGTGCAATGGCGTATTGTGTCTGTCCCCCAAAGCCTGTGTCGACAATCACTGTGTGGATGTCGATGACGGCACGTGTGAATCCGCGTGCAGCAACGGTAAAATATGCAGCAATTCACTTTGTGTGGATGGAGATGACGGCACGTGTGATCACGCATGCGGAAATCACAAGGTCTGCAAAGAAGGGGTCTGCGTCGACGGCGACGACGGCTACTGCACGCCGGAGTGCAAGGCTGGTGAATACTGCCGATATGGTGTCTGTCTGCAGAGATGTATGACTGAAACAGGGGTCCAATGCGGCAACCTGTGCTGTGAAAATGAGATGTCTGTCTGCAATGAAACGACGCTGAGCTGTGAACGCGCATGTGATGCAGAAACCCAGATATTGTGCGGAGCAAATGCAGATTTGTGCTGCGATAAAGCGACCGAAGTCTGCATCTACGGTGAATGCCGCAGGAAAGACCCGAATCTAATATGTGAAAGTGCCAGGGACTGTGCGATGGATGCCTTCTGTGACACGTCCGTACAGATGTGTATCAGCGAAAAAGACGTTCCACAGGGCTGTCAGCGCGACACCTCGAACTTTGATTTCACGTTGTCAGAACCGAAATGGTGGTGGCCGAAAAGCCTGGAAGGCGGCCAGTCAAAGTTCCACACCGATGCCTACAATGTCATGGCAGTTCCCGTTGTAATCAATATGACGGATGACAATGGCGACGGCCGCATCAACGAAAATGACATTCCGGAAGTCGTGTTTCCGTCATTTGCCCAATGGCCGGACAACAGCAAAGCCGGTCTCGGATATGCACTCAATGCAACCTTGCGCGCCGTCACGACGGACAAAGACGGCAAACTTGTCGAGCTGGCCGCGAGCGACAGACTTTATATGGGGCTTGGCGAAATCGGTGCCGCAGATATCGACGGCGACGGCAAAATCGAAGTCATTGCGTCCACCCCCACAGAAATCCATGCTCTGCGCCTCGTCAAAGACGAAGCCTCTGAAACGGGATACCGATGGGATACGCCTTACAAACTCCCCCATGGCTATAACAGCCTCATGTACGGCGACGTGCCGGTTGCCCTCAATCTGATGCCGTCGTTTGCCGATCTCGAAGGCGACGGCATCGTCGATATCATTACCAACTACGGCGTCCTCATCGTCAAAAAAGATGCCGAAGGCAATGCAAATCTCGCCTGGAAAACAGACGCCTGCAGGACCAGAATCGGCTCTCATACCGCTGCCGATCTCGATTACAACCCCGACGATATCGAACACAATCAAATGGAAATCGTCGGCGGTTCCATCGTTCACGAAGCCGGAACCGAGTCTAAAGGATTTATTCTCGATGCCAACTGCAATGTTCTGGCCTCCGTGCCGGAAATCACAGGCCATCTTGCTGTCGCCGATCTGCTCAAAGACTCAGAGGATGCCGCCGCCAAAGGCGAACTGAAACCGGAAATTGCCTCCGTCAACAACGGCCAGTTTAGTTTCTTTAAAGTCTATAAAGCGAAAGACGGCACCGGAAAAGAGGTGTGGAGTGTTGAGAAAAAGTGGAACCATGCCATACCTCAAAAAACAAGCCGTGGAGCCGCCGGCGGTTCACCGGTCATTGCCGATTTCGATGGCGACGGACAGCCCGATGTCGGCGTAGCAGCTCGCGAATACTACGTCGTTTTCAGCAATGACGGCACGTCCGAGGGCGGAAAAGTCCTCTGGGCAGACGGCACGACAAATGACTCGTCCAGTGCCGCAACCGGGTCCAGTGTCTTCGATTTCCAGGGCGACGGAAAGGCTGAAATTCTCTATGCCGATGAGGAGGAATTCCACGTGTACGTAGGTGCCGGATCCGCAGTTGACAGCGATTCCGATACCTATAGCGATGCCAAACTCGTCATTGAGCCTGTCACGAATTCGAGCGGAACGTCGAGCGAATACCCCAATGTTGCCGATATCGACAACGACGGCCATTCAGAAATCATTGTCACGACGAACGATTATGGATGTGCCATCGTCCCGGGGTCGCATTACTGCAGCACAAGGGGGGTTCGCGTCTTTGGCGATCCGCGCTGGGTACGAACGCGCCGCATCTGGAACCAGCACGATTATCACGTGACCAACATCAACGAAGACGGCACGGTTCCGCGCCATGAAACGCCAAACTGGCTCATGCCCAATCTCAATAATTTCCGCCAGAACGTCCAGCCTGTCGCGATCCTCGTGGCCCCAAATCTCAAGGCGCAGCTTCTCTCGGTCAACTATGCGCAGTGCGCAGATGCCATTGAACTCATTGCGAATTTTGTCAACGCCGGTTCACTCGGTCTGACTGATCCGTTCAAACTCTCACTCTATGTCAAAGATGCGGATAAAAAAGGCCACGATGCCCTGATATCAACGATTGATTACGACAAACCGATTGTTCCCGGTGTTCCGGTTTCCATCGATTACACATGGAATTTCACGGCAAAACTGCTCCCCAATGCAAGCGATACCCCCGAAGAAGCCGCCGCCATCGAAGCGCAGGATCCAATGAAATTCAATCCAACGGAACAAGTCTCGGTCTATTTCATCGTCGATCCGGATAACGAAATCGCAGAATGTTTCGAAGACGACAACCGCATCAGCAACGAAATAGCGGTCAGCTGTCCAATCGTTGTGAATTGATATGGTGGGCATGGCTATCGGCCTTCGTCCAATACGCCATGCCTGCGATCCTATTGCGCCTTTGGCGCAATACGGCTCGCATCAATATTGTATTATTCCCTACCGCATGCCTGCCCAAACCGAGTGAAAGAAAGCCCCCATAGAGACGCATTCTTTCAGGAAAGGACTGATATTTTCCGCAATTATTGCCATAAAATATTGTATTTTTTCAGTCCATTTCTTGCGATTATTGCAAAAAAACACAAATTATATGCAATGAATTTTCAGGCCAGTATTCAATGCATTAACTAATCAAATGCGCAAAGCATTCGAACAGGCAAAATATTATATATTCAATTCAAAAACGGCCGAGCCGAAGCACGGCCGTTAAATCTGTTTTTCCGTTGTAAGTCTCAATTGTTCAACGACGGACAACGTCAATTCGGAAGGATTTTGAGAATAGATGACGCCGAACGGAACCTTATACATATTACATTTTTTCCACCGGATCGTTCTCAGAACAAAACCGGGATGCACGTCGCGCCATCCGGTCAGAGAGAGCAGGAGATAATTTTTCTCAGCACATTTGTTGAAGACACTCAAATCGTAATAGTGAGGTGCGTCAATGACGACAGCTCCGGCCTCTTCAAGTTCAGCGCGAGCCGGTTCACAGCACAGATTCACGTTATGAGCGAGTGTCATGATGTTCTGATTTTTCAAATCTTCCATTTCAATGATGGATTTGTTTGCGAGTTCATGAGCTCTGGGAATTGCGCAGACGATGCTCCAGTTATCGAGGCGCAGGACCTGTGCGGAATCAAGCCATAGATGGGAATCGCAGACGCCAGTAAAGAGATCGATGGTTGACCCAAGCGCATGAATAACATTAGAAATTTTGCTGCGGTCGTCATCAAAGGGGACGAGCGTCAGATTAATCGAAGGCATCCCGGAAGAAAGAGCCTGCCAGCGAGAAAGAAAAGGCTGATAGGGATTTAACAGAGAGGCACCGACCTTGAGAATGCTGTCATCATTGACTTTCTGCATGACGCGTCCGATAGCCAACTGGCTATGTTCTATTAAAGACTTTGCTTCATCGAGAAAGACCTCACCAGCCTGAGTAAGTTTGATGCCATGATTTGTTCTATCAAACAGTTTAGCACCGATTCTGGCTTCCAACTGGTTCATTTGTTTCATCAAAGCCGTTGGCGTAAAGTGAAGAATAGCACCGGCTTTAGTAAAACTTCCCTGTTCAGCAATCACACGAAAAATTTGAAGTTGTGGATGAATCATTCTTAATAATTCCCTTGCACTGTATGAACATATTGTTTATACTACATTAAATATTTGTGAATTGAAATTCACGGATTCTGAATCTTATACACCTAACAACAATGACGCAAGAAAATTGCACAACCTGATATTATATCGTTATTATTCACATTTTTTACAATTATTTCAAAATGTAAATATCTTAAAAATACGCCATCCGTATTTACCATTTGGAATAGTGTTGTAAGCTGTCACCTATTAAAACCGAGTTCGGTATTCATCATTCAGGTCAGACATGATGCATCGCACACTTATAATGCAATGCGTTATAATATCAAATAAAATTATATAAATATCAAGGGAACCTCTGAACAAAACGACATTTTAAGTTACAACTCAGCCAGGGTTAATTCATATATCTATTGAATATGGCGTATTTCGCAATTTTTAGGCAGAAATTGATGAGAGCCGGGGGTGGGGCCCCGGCGAGGAACAAGGGATAGGCAGCTCAAAAGACTAATACTATCTAAAAATATTGAGGATTCCAAAGGACTCAGTCCTTTGGTGGGGGCTGGGGCAAAGCCCCAGCGGGGTTCGGGGCTCGCCATTTTTCCAGGTCAAACGGATATCTGCCGCTTTATTGTCGTGCATGAAACCGATGAAAGGTTCCATCCGTGTTTTTTCTAATGCTGAGAAATACATGATTTATATTATTCTAAATGTAATCAATGTAACCTGCGTCCCGTCCTGGTCGCGCGAAATAATAGAAAGCCAGCATCACGACATCTGAGATAAAATGCTCATCGTCGAAGTGCATGACGTAATAATGGACGTTGCCATCTTTGTTGCCCTCTGGAGGTTCCTTGCATTCATCAGAATGCGCATTAGTTCAAATATTTTTCGATTTCTGAAATGAGCGGTGCAAGTTCTTGCGTGGCTACTTCCCAGATGACGATCATGCTGACGGTTTCATATCCATGCACAATGCGATTTCGCAAGCCATATATTTTATGCCATGGAATGGTGTATATATAATCTTTGGCATCCTGCGATAAATCCGTATGGGCAAGTTCTCCAATCTGCATGATATTAAAAACACATGCTTCAACGCGCATTTCATCCGCCGCAAAACACTCGTATGTGTTGCATTCCTTTATATATGCCATCACTTTTTGGGCATGGATAATGATCTTTTGTAGTATTTTTACATCATGAGCGTTCATAGATGACGACTCCTGATTTTTCAGCATCTCTCTGTAGACTGTCATCCGTAAGATGGCTGACGTCGATGAGGTCTACCGGTATGGCGACAGCTGCATTGACTTCTTCGAGCAGACCAAAAAAGTCGAGACCGTGTAAACCACTGTCCACGAGAATATCAATGTCGCTGTTTTCCATCTGAACGCCTTTGGCATAAGAACCAAAGAGAATGGCTTTTCTTACATTGTTTTCTTTAAAGACAGGTCTCAATTTCTCTATGACTTCGGATTTCGTGTACATCGTTCTGCTCCCGATCGAGGATTCCCCATTTCCGCATGAAAAAGGGGGACCTCGATATTATAGCGAATGCCCGATTTCTTGAAAAGTTACAGATGGCTTGCAAGCACAGCTACCCAACTATCGCTGATGAGGTCGGTGAGCTTGATATGAATGCGTCCTGCAACTTTGGGGGATGTCATAGATAGCGAGCCCCGAAAAACGACTCCAAGTACTTGGAGTTCAGAATCGAGATGTGTTGAACTCAACTTTCAGCGAGAAAGTTCAGAACCGAGATGTGTCGTAGCCGAAAGTTTTATTCTCAATAATGACGTCCAGTACAATCGATTAATTCAGTATCAACGACAGCGAGGTATCCGCACATCGACAACCTAATTCGTCATATTTCGTATCATTCAGAAAATCGACCTGATGAAGACCGGGCAACGGAATGTTATGATTGATAAGAATTTCTTCAACGAGTTTGAGATATTCCGCAGTTCCTTCATGGTTATAATATATAAATAAAAAAAACGCCGCGCGTATGCAATAGCGCGGCGCGCGGGCCGTATGCAATAGGCCCGCGATGAGAGCCGTATCGACGTCAGGAGATAGGCGAACCCCAAGAATCAGTTCACTTTTCGTCCCGGCTGAACGGCGGCGATAAATTCGATGGGCTTGTCCTTATAGTCGTCGATAATGCGGCGCATCATCCATTCGCTTGAGAACAGGACGATGAGTCGGTCTTCGATATCGCGCAGGCAGAGTGTGCCGCTGCGGCGGGACATTTCGGCCACGTCGAGGTTGCCTTCGATCCAGCGCGCGTGCTGATAGGGGAGGCCATCAAACGTGACATTGACGTTGTATTCGTTGAGGAGGCGGTTTTGAACGACGTCGAACTGGAGGCGGCCGACGGCGCCGAGTATCGGGTCGCGCTCCATGCGTTCGAGATCGTAGAAAACCTGGACGGCGCCTTCTTCGGAGAGCTCGTCGAGGCCTTTTTTGAGCTGTTTGCGCTTGAGCGGATCGCGAAGGACGACGCGGACGAAGTTTTCGGGGCTGAAGCGCGGAATGCCTTCATAAGCGACCGATTTGCCGCAAAAGAGCGTGTCGCCGATGTGGAGCTGGCCGGAATCCCAGAGGCCGACGATGTCTCCGGCAAAAGCTTCTTCGACGTTGCTGCGTTCCTGGGCCATGAACATCAGGGATTTGGCGAGTGTGAGTTTTGCGCCGGTGCGCTGCATCGTGGCCTGCATGCCGCGTTCGAAGCGGCCGGAACAGATGCGGAAGAACGCAATGCGGTCGCGGTGGCGCGGATCCATATTCGCCTGAATTTTAAAGACAAACCCGGAGAAATCGTCCGATTCGGGCGACACGATTTCGCCATCGGCCGACATGCGCTCGCGCGGCGCCGGTGCGAGGTTGATGAACGCATCGAGGAATGGCTCAACGCCGAAGTTCGTGAGCGCGCTGCCAAAGAAAACCGGCGTTAATTTTCCGGCCAGGAATGCGTCGCGATCAAAGCTGTCACCTGCACCATCGAGGAGTTCGAGACCGTCCTTGAGATCGTTGAACAATCTGTCCCCAAGCTCGTTTTTTAGTGCGGGATCATCGAGTGAACCTTCGATGACGGGCACAATATTCGATCCGCCTTCGCCTCGATCGAATTTTAGAAGCTTTTGATTCCATCGATCGTAGACGCCGAGGAAGGCCTTGCCCTGTCCGACAGGCCAGGTTGCCGGCGAGGTCGGAATGCCGAGAACGTCTTCGATTTCGGAGAGCAGTTCGAGCGGATCGCGGCCTTCGCGATCCATTTTATTGATGAACGTTACGATGGGAATGCCGCGCATACGGCAGACCTGGAAGAGTTTAATCGTCTGAGGTTCGACGCCTTTGACGCAGTCGATGAGCATGATGGCCGTATCGGCCGCCGCGAGCGTTCGATAGGTGTCTTCGCTGAAGTCGTTGTGGCCCGGGGTGTCGAGAAGATTCATCTCGCAGCCGGCCCATTCGAAGTGCATGACGGATGTCGAAATCGAAATACCGCGTTCCTGTTCCATCGCCATCCAGTCGCTCGTCGCGTGGCGATCGCTTTTTCGCGCTTTGACCGATCCGGCCGTATGCACGGCCCCTCCGTAAAGAAGCAGCTTCTCGGTGAGTGTCGTTTTACCCGCATCCGGGTGGGAAATAATGGCAAACGTTCGTCGCTTGCGTATTTCTTCTGAATATTGAGGCATTGTGTCTCCTGATTTTTCGGGGATCTGCCCGAGGCTTTGCCCCAGCCCCCGCTTAAGGGCTAAGCCCTTAAGAATTCATAATATTAGCCGACGATTTTGTAGATATTGTTGATGGCTTCGTCGAGTTTATCGCAATCGGTTCCGCCGGCCTGTGCGGAATTGGGTTTGCCGCCGCCTTTGCCGCCGACGATGGCCGCGCAGGCACCGACGAGTTTGCCGCAGTGGATGCCGGCTTTAACCGCATCGGCACTCGCGACGCACATGAGCGCGGGTTTGCCGTCGATGATGGCGCCCAGGAGTGCAACGCCGTTTTTCATCTTGTCGCGAACGAGGTCACCGTAGGTCAGAAGATCCTTGCGATCATCGATGTTGAGGCGCGAAGCGTAAACAGAAATGCCATTTGCGCTGTCTTTGCGGGTCGACATGATGCTGGCAACTTCGGCCTGTGCGATGCGAAGTTTGAGCTGTTCGATCTGTTTTTCGAGTGCAGATTTCGTGTCGTTGAGTTTTTCAATGCGGGCGACGACATCGTCATTGCTGCAGTGAAGGGCTTTTGCGGATTCCGCAACGATTGCGCGTTCCTGGGCATAAAGCGCCATCGCGCTCTTTCGGGTCACGCATTCGATACGACGGATGCCGGCGGAACATGCGGATTCGGAAACGACGCGGAACGTCTGGATTTCGCGCGTGTTGTTGACATGAATGCCGCCGCAGAACTCGGTGCTGACGCCCGGCACTTCGATGACGCGGACCTTGTCGCCGTATTTTTCGCCGAAGATGGCCATGGCGCCCATTGTGCGGGCTTTTTCGATGGGAACATCGGCGTGCTTGACGACGGGATGCGCTTCAGCAATGACCTGATTGACGCGTTTTTCGACGGCAGCAATTTCTTCATGCGTCAGAGCGCGGTTAAACGTGAAGTCGAAGCGGAATCTGTCCTGACCGACGAAAGAACCGGCCTGATGAATTTCCATGCTGACGAGATTGCGAAGCGCGGCCTGAACGAGATGCGTGCAGGTGTGATTGCAGGAAACTGCAGCGCGGAATTCGGGATCGACCGTTGCAACAAACTGGCCTTTCATCGCTTCGGCGGTAACAAAACCCTCGCGGATTTCGCAGATGTGAACGATGCCGCCTTCGCCGCGCATCGTGTCGATGACGTTGAACACGAGAGCGCTCGATTTCGATGAAATAACGCCATGATCACCGACTTCACCGCCGCCTTCTGCATAGAACGGCGTGTTGCGGAGAATGATTTCGCAAATGTCACCGCTGTGGCGATAACGCAGAACGTCGCTCTCGAGCTCGTCGGCCGTATAACCGCCAAATGTGCAGGTCTGACCTTCCTGGAGAATCGTCCACGGCGTCTTGTCGGCAACATAAAATTTGGCTTTTTCGCTGGAACGCGCGCGCTGTTCCTCGAGGGCGGCATTGAACCCGTCGACATCGACCGTCATTTTGCGTTCTTCAGCCATGATCTGCGTCAAATCGAGCGGGAATCCGTATGTATCATAGAGAACAAAGGCATCGCGGCCGTCGATCGTATTGTCTTTGGCTTTGGCGGCAACTTCTTCAAATCGGGCAATACCACGGTCGATCGTCGCAAAGAAGCGCTCTTCTTCGATGCGGATGACATCCTGCGTCTGTTTTGCGACGAGCGCAATTTCGGGATACGCTTTGGAAAACGAATCGACGACGGCCTGAGAAACTTTGCAAAGGAACGGTTCATGGAAGCCGAGCATGCGGCCAAAACGTACGGCACGGCGAAGAATGCGGCGAAGGACATACCCACGGCCATCATTCGAGAACGGCTGCCCCTCACTCACAGCAAACGTCAGTGTGCGGATGTGATCGGCGATAACGCGATAAGCCGTGCAGTCTTCGGAGGCCAAAATTTCATTCTGTGTCATGTTTTTGCCGAGAAGCGATGCGATCTTTTCGAGGATCAGCTTGAACAGGTCGGTTTCATAGACGGAGTCGACGTTCTGAAGGATGCCGAGGATGCGTTCCATGCCCATGCCCGTGTCGACACTGCACATCGGGAGACGCGTCAGCTTGCCGTCTTCCGAGCGTTCAAACTGCATAAAGACGACGTTCCAGAGTTCGAGATAGCGATTTTCGGGGAATCCGAGCCCCCAGAGCATTTCTTTTTCGGGCTCTTTGTCGATGTAAATTTCGGTGCACGGACCGCAGGCCCCCACAGGCCCCATGCTCCAGAAATTCTCTTCGTCGTCCTTTTCAATATCGCCAAAACGGGCAATGCGGAAATCCTCAAGTCCAACGACGTTGTGCCAGATATCGTAAGCCTCGTCGTCATCCTTATATATACTCACATACAGGTGTTTCGGATCGAGCCCGAGTTCATTCGTCAGGAAATTCCATGCCCACGAAATCGCGTCTTTTTTGAAATAATCGCCAAACGACCAGTTTCCGAGCATTTCGAAAAATGTCAGATGTCGTCCGTCCTTGCCGACTTCGTCCAGGTCGTTGTGTTTGCCGCCTGCGCGGATGCATTTCTGAACGCTCGTTGCGCGTTTGTAGCTGCGAACTTCGTTGCCGAGGAAAACCTCTTTGAACTGATTCATGCCGGCATTGGCAAACAGCAGGGTGGGGTCGTTACGGGGAATGACCGGTGAACTGGAAACGACTTCATGATTAAGGCCTTTGAAGTAGGCCAGGAATTTCTCTCTTAAAACGTCAGCTTTCACGTTAAACAGCTCCATATCAGTGACGGGCAGGTTGCCCAAAAAATTAGCCGCGCGCTTTTAGCACAATCTCAACATTATGATGCACTGTTAATGCATTTTTTTTTCACGTTTAGTTACTACTCACCGGGGCTCTGCCCCCAACCCCGCTTAAGGGCTGAGCCCTTAAGAATCCGCAATATTTTTAGATGGTATAGGCATTTGGGGCTGCCTAACCATGCTTCCCCGCCGGGGCCCCACCGCCCGGCTCTCTGCATTTTCTGCCTAATAATTGCGAAATAATCCATTTTTCACCAATCTCTGCTCATATTTCAGAAGATTTTTGAATTAACCCTGGCTGAATAGTAACAAATTTAAGAAAAATGAGATGGTTGAATGTTGCCAAGAAATGAAGGGCGCGCTAAAGTCAAACGGACTGTTTTGTTATTTTGACCAGAGGAAAGGTGCCGTCAGTGATTCAGCCGAAAATATTTGGAAAATTTATCTTATTGGAACGCGTGAGTGTAGGCGGGATGGCGGAAGTTTATCGCGCCAAACTGTTGAACGCGCCGGAATTTGAGAGATTTTTTGCGATCAAGCGGATACTGCCGCATTTAGCAGCGGACAAGGATTTTGTCTCGATGTTTATCAACGAGGCGAAAGTTGCGGTAGAGCTTGAGCATCCGAATGTTTGTCAGATCTATGAGCTGGGCCGTCTCGGGCAGTCGCACTACATTGCGATGGAGTATATAGCGGGTCGTGATGTTGAGGCGATTCAGGCGTATTATCGCAGCCAGAAGAAGATCATGAGCGTAAGCCAGGCGTGTTTTATCATTGTTCAGGCAGCGCAGGGGCTGGATTATGCGCATCGCGCGGTGGATTCGTCAGGTCAGCCGCTGGGGCTGGTACATCGCGATGTGAGTCCG
Source organism: Myxococcota bacterium (assembly GCA_045599245.1). GTDB lineage: Bacteria > Myxococcota_A > Bradymonadia > UBA4248 > UBA4248 > UBA4248. The sequence continues at coordinate 29,037 of JAZRVP010000045.1, read as the reverse complement.
CAGAATCTGCTTGTGACGTATGATGGCGTAGTGAAACTGATCGATTTTGGTGTATCCAAGGCGTCTCGCAAGCCGGAAGGAAAATCGGACAGCGGAGTAATCAAAGGGAAATTCAGTTATCTGAGTCCGGAACAGGCGATGAACCTGGAGATAGATCATCGATCGGACGTATTTGCATTGGGTGTTGTGTTCTGGGAGCTTCTGACGGGTCGCCGGCTTTTCCAGTCGGAAAGCGAGTTGGCAATAATCGAGATGATCACAGAGTGCAATATCGAGAAGCCTTCGCATTATAATCCGACGGTTCCGGAAGCGGTGGATCGCATCTGTATGAAAGCCCTGGAAAAAGACGTGACGAAACGTTATGCGTGGGCAGGGGAGATGGTGATTGATCTTCTCGATTTTCTGAATGGGTGCAAGACGCCGTTTACGCAGTGGCATTTACAGACATGGATGTGCAAGGCATTTGAGGCGGAGTTTGCGAAGGAGTGGGAGAAGATTCCGATTTTTAACACCCTGAACACGCCCGTGGATATTGACAAGTACAACCAGGAGCACGAAGAAGACTATAACGAGGCAGTGAAGGGGGCGACGAGCAGTTCATCGTCGGAGAGCAAGCTGTCGGAAGGGGATAAGTCGAAAGAGCATAAGAAAGCGGGCGAAGGCTCAGGAGAGAAAGCAGCGGTATTGGAGGAGAAGAAAGAGGTATCATCCGAGAAGCCATCGGTTCCTGGGCGTCGTCATGTTGGGGACAGTCCGAAGCCTGAGAGGCGCAAGCCGCCGATTGTTCTTCCTTCGAGCAGCAAGCTTTCGGGGGGAGGGACGAATGCAATATTTGAATCAGTTCTTGAACCGAAAGCTGAGAGCAAGGAAAGCAAGGAAAGCAAGGAAAGCAAGAGTGATTCGTTCGAGACCAAGAGTGATTCTCTGATAACGGGTGTACCGAAAAAGGGCAGCATCAGTAAATCGATATCGAACGTGAAGTCGGTGAGTCTCGAATCGGAAGCGTCATTGGTCAAGGATGCGAAGAAGGCAGGGGAGGCAGGCGATAGGCTGTCAGTCAGTGCGCCGGTTTTGGAAGGAGATGAAGAAGATGTGGAGCTGGTGCCGGAGGGGGTGGATCCGACGGTATCGGATCCGCAAATTTTGAAGTTCAAGCGTGAAGAGAAGAAGGCGCGGACGCGGAAAGGCCTATTGATATTTATTCTGGTGATATGTCTTGGGTTTGTTGTTCTGGCGGTCATGTCTTCGATGCATGTGATCAAGCTTCCGGTAAGGGAAGCGGAGTTGCCGACGGTTGCGAATCTGTCGGTGGATGTGTCTCCTGTATCAGAAGAGACGCATGCGAAGCTGTATCCGTATCCGAAGGGGGATTCAGCGGTTCTTCAGGAAGCGTCGGGGAGTGTGTTTAAGTTTGAGGGTCTGAAGTCAGGGATTTATACGATCGAGATGACGATGCCCGGGTATGAGTCAGAGACATATACGGTGACGCTGGAGAACGGGAATTCGCAGACGCATCTGGATATGACGAATCCGTTGCCGCAGCGCACGACGTACAAGGTGAATGTCAATCCGGAGGATGCGCAGGTTTATTTGAACGGAGAGTTGTTTTCTGGGAGCGGAGCGGAGCGTGAGATTGAGGGGATAGTTGGGGAGAGCTATTCGGTAAGAGTGTTCAAGCTGGGGTATGAAAGCCGGACGCAGAGCGGAACGATTGAGAAGGATATGGTTCTGAATTTTGAGCTTCCGTCGAGCGGTCCGGTCGGGGTAGAGGTTTCGTCGGAACCGACGCGAAGCGAAGTGTACATCTATGATTTGAAGGGGCGAGCGGTTCGGCAGGGGCTGACGCCGATGACACTTGAGAATGTGGACGTGACGCAGCCGTTGAAGATTGAGGTTCGGCGGATGGGGCAGAAGCCGTGGACGTATGAACTCGATTTTACGAAAGTGACGACGGAAGATATTCGAGTGTTTGCGGACATGGGTCAGTAAGGGCGATAAAGGCTTGACAAAGAGAGCACATTGTCATAGAGACAGAGTGTGTTTGTATCGGTAACACGCGATCTGCGTGTTACTTTTTTTAATTCCCTTTTTTTTCTTGAGAACGTTTTTTATGACAACATCCAACGTGATTGTGAATGCCAGTGGCTTTTTTGCATCAGATGCGGAAGAGCGTCTTGCAGCATCGGACCTTTTTACAGCAGCCGAACTCGATGAAAAATTCGAGCACCTTTGCGAGCATCTTGAGCGTTATCATGCGCATCTTAATGATGACACGACGGCAGCACAGGTGGGATTTTTCCTTGTGAATCGTGCACTTCATATACTTGGTTATGCCCACAGCCATAATGAACCGCTGGGCGAAGAGCTTCGCGTAGAGTACACACTTTTTAACAGCGCGAATGCATTTTTGAGTCATGTGAGCGGACGAGGAACAAATTCGTTCTTTAACGGAGCCTGCGGAATTGGCAAACTTGCAGCGTGGGCAGCCAATCTTGATGAAGCCGAAAAGAAAGAAGATGGAACAAACGGCGATCCTGCAGCGTTTGAATTGGACGAGCAGATGCGTGCAACAAATCTTCAGTGGGCGATTCTGACGAATGGCCGTATCTGGAGACTGTTCCACAAAAATACATGTGCGATGCTCAACACCTACTTTGAAATGGAGCTTCTCACGATTCTTGAAAATCGTGACAAGGATATGTTCAAAGTTTTCGTGAATGCCTTCTCAGCCAAAGCCATTTCTTTCGATAAATCAGGAACCTGTCCTGATAAGAAGCTCCTCGGCTAATTTGGCGTATTAACCGTGAGGGCCTTTGCACAAGAAAAAATGCAAAGGCCTTTTTTTTATCCAGAGTTGTCCTATGACCTGTTTGGAAACGTCGGTTCATGAACTCCAGCAGCTGTTGGAGGATGGAATTTCTCAAAAGTTGTATTCCGGAGCGCAGCTTGTTGTTTCCGGAAGGGAAGAGAACGTTTTGAGTCTGGCTGTCGGCAAAACGCGTTCTCTGGTCGACGTGTATGATGCCCAGTACAGACCGCAGGCCGTGAAGCCGGACACGCTTTTTGATGTTGCCAGCCTGACCAAGCCGCTTGCGACGGCATCTCTTGTGATGAAATCGATCGATGAGCATCATTTGTCGCTTGGACAAAAGCTGATATCGATTGGCGGGTTTCAGTTTCCGTCCTGGTTATTGGGCAATACGATTGAGGAGCTACTTTCGCATCAGACGCAGCTTCCCGCGTGGTACGATTTTCATGGAGAAGAGCCCCGGTGCGAGGAACATGAATCGGCAAAGAAGTTCTTTGAAATCGAATGCCAGCGTTTTTGTCCGCGAGATGACAAATCGACGTGGTGCTATTCGGATCTCGGGTATATCTGGCTGGGGATTCTGCTGGAATCGATATATGGTCAGAACCTGGATCTGCTTTTTACGCGGCTGATATCGAAGCCGCTTGGGCTTGACAAGTCGATGATGTTTAATCCGCTTCATCATGTGTCGAGTCTGAACATTGCGGCGACGTGTCTGTTCCATCATTCGTATCTTCTTGGGCATCCGGACGATGCGAATGCGCGTGTTCTGACGCATATTGCTGGGCATGCGGGTCTTTTTGCAAGTGCGGAGGCTATAGCCGCGTATGTCAGACGCCTTCTTTCACATCGTTTTCCGTGCAGTGCGAACACGATCGATGCATTCCTGAACTATCATCATTCCGGGACGCCGTTTGCACTTGGCTGGGATCGTCCGACGGGGGATGATTCACTTTCCGGGCGCAAGCCTGGGGAGAATGTGATTGGACATCTTGGGTTTACCGGGTGTTCGGTGTGGGTTGATCTCGAGACGGGACGGAGTGTGACGCTTTTGACGAATCGAACCCATGTGAATTCGGAGCCCAAATCGTTGTCGGAGCTTCGACGGGCAGTTTACAAGATTTGCTGGAATCTATGAAATGTGCGCGCCTATCCCTTCGGGATACGGCTTGCGAAAGCTGCTATTGGCCGGGGCCAATACGCAGCTTTTATGGTATTTTTATGAACAAACGCGTGGCATCGCTCGATATTGGGACAGTTCGCATAGGGGTTGCGATATCGAATCCGGAGGGTACGGTTGCGCTGGCGCATTCAACGGTTCAGATGAAGGGCGGCCCCGATTCGATGGAAGAAATCGCACGGATACTGACGGAAAACGGGATTGAGAAAGTTGTCGTCGGGTGGCCGCTTGAGCTTGACGGGAGTGAAGGTCCAGCCATTCGTCGAACGAAACAGTTTCTGGTTCGGTTAAAGAAGGTGTGTCCCGGGATAAAATTGATTCCGCAGGATGAGCGTCTGACGTCAAGTGCGGCGGAAAATGCTCTTCAGGAAATGGAAATGCGTGGTTCGCAGAAGAAAAGTGTTGTCGATTCGATGGCGGCAACACTGATACTTCAGATGTATCTCGACAGACGTGAGAAGACGTCATCCAAAATGTCGAAATAGACTGTCAATTTTTATCATTCGACGTGAAGTGATAAAAGGGAAGCGGTATTCGTGGGGCAGAAAACCAGATTTTGGTAAGGATGAGGCGTTGCATGCTGATATATATCGTGGATGATCGAGGCATAGAGGGTGAATATGTCGAATTTCTTCATGCACATCGGAAAAGTCTGCCTTCGTTTGAAGTCGAAGTTTTCACGCACTGGCAGTCGCTGTATGAGGCGATAGAGCGGCGTCATCCATCGGTTATTGTAGCCGATATGAGGTTTGATGCGATACCGAAGGAAGAGCTTTACGGGGATATCGAGGGACTGGCGGCGACGAGTCAGTTTTGTGGGAATTTAGAGCGTGCCGAGGCGCAGGTAAGGGGGATGCAGGGGCTGTTTATATGTCGTGCGCTTCGCGAGCATCGGGTCACGGTTCCGATAATATTATTTGCGAGGCTGTCGTCGCAGGTAGAGCAGAATGTAACGCGGAGTCTGGGGCCGCTTCGAGTGATAGAAGGGCTGAAATTGAGCGATGTTCGGAGAGCATTGCGAGAGGTTGTTGTTTTTAACCCATAAAAAAAGCGCGGGCGTATTGGCGACGGCCGATAGCCCGCGCGAAAGCGCGTCCGTATTGCGCGTGAGCGCGATAGGCGCGCCCTACAATGAAGTTTCCTTTGCGATCAGTTGAGCGATGGCGTTTGCATCATTTTCGAGGATTTTCAAGTCGGGCCCTTCGAGCATGACGCGGCATTTGGGTTCGGTTCCGGAGTATCGGACGAGAACGCGTCCGGAGGAGCCGTAATTTTGTGAGATTTGAGCGATGAGTTTTGATGCCATGGGGAGTTCATCGATAGGGATTTTTTTGTCGACGCGCTGGTTGATGAGAACCTGAGGGAGCTTGTTGAAGACGGAAGCGAGTTCGGAAAGTTTTTTTTCGGAGCGTTTCATGAGGGAGAGGACGCGAAGGGAAGCGAGGAGTCCGTCGCCGGTGGTTGAGTGGTCGAGGAGGATGATGTGACCGCTTTGTTCGCCGCCGATGGAGTAACCGTTAGCGCGCATTTCTTCGACGACGTAACGATCACCGACTTTTGTCTGAACGGTCTGAATGCCGAGTTCATGGAGTTTGATGTGCAGGCCGAGGTTGCTCATGACGGTTGTGACGAGGGTATTTTTTGCGAGCAGGCCACGGTTTTTAAGGTCAATTGCGAGCATCATCATGGTTGCGTCGCCGTCGACGATGTTTCCATTTTCGTCGATAAGGATGAGTCTGTCGGCGTCGCCGTCGAGTGTAATTCCGAGATCGGCGTGATGTTCTTTGACGAGGGAGGCGCAGTGATTGGGATGGAGAGCGCCGACGGCATCATTGATATTGTAACCGTTAGGTTTAATGCCATCAGGGATGACGGTTGCGCCGAGTTCTTCGAGGACGCTGGGGGCGATTTTGTAAGCGGCGCCGTTTGCGCAGTCGATGACGATTTTGAGACCGTCGAGGGAGAGTTCGCGTTCGAAATTGGATTTAATGAAAGCGTTGTATCGTCCCTGAGCGTCGTCGATGCGAGTTGAACGGCCGATAGCATCCGGGGTCATGAGAGCGTCGAGAGATTTTGTGTTGTCGATTAGTGTTTCGAGCTGTTCTTCGAGGTCGTCATGAAGTTTGTAACCGTCAGCGGCGAAGATTTTGATGCCGTTGTCGTGAAAAGGGTTATGAGAGGCGCTGATAACGATACCGGCATCGCAGCGCATAGCGGTTGTAAGGTGAGCGATAGCCGGAGTAGGGAGAGGACCTGTAAAGAGGACGTCACCGTTCATGGCATTGACGCCGGCGGCGATGGCTGCTTCGAACATATAGCCGGAGCGTCTGGTATCTTTTCCGATGAGGACTTTGAAAGAAGAGCCGCGTTTAGGAAGTTTAGCGACGAGAGCTTTTCCGAGGTTCAAAGCGACATCGACGGTCATAGGGAACTGATTAGCGAGACCACGGATACCATCCGTGCCGAAATAATGTCTTTGAGCCATAGCCGACCTCCGTGTCAGCGAAAAGAGAGTTGTTATTGAATATCGAGGCTGTCGACGAGTTTTTTAGCGTCATTACCAGGGAATCGGCCTTTAATTTTGGGCATGAGAGCTTTCATGAGTTTACCGAGATCTTTTTTAGAAGTGATCTGGAGTTCGGCGACGAGGTCGTTGATCATTTTTTTGACGTCGTCTTCGGAGAGGCCTGCGGGGAGGAATTCCTGAATGATTGAGAGTTCATAAGCTTCGGCCTCGGCGCGTTCAGGAGCGCCGGCCTGAGTGTAAGCGTCGATAGATTCGCGGCGTTTTTTAGCTTCGCTGCTGAGGATTTGGATTTCTTTTTCAGGGGTAAGGTCGACGCGTCCGCCGTCGATGTATTCTTTTTTAAGGGCGCTCTGGATGAGTCGAAGGGCGTCACGCCGTTTTGCATCGCCGGCTTTCATGGCGACTTTAACCTGTTCCTGGATATCGTTAAGGATGGTCATAAGAAAACTCCATATAGAAAAAAAAGCCGCTTCGACATGAAGCGGCGGGAGAGACGAGAAAGTTGGGATTAAACGAGGGTGAGATATTTATTTTGGACGAGGTGAATGACACATTTAGTGGTTTCGATGTCGTCCAAAGGGCTTTTGTTAAGGATAGCTTCCATGGAAGGCTCGCCGAGAGCTATCTGGAAGATATCGAGTTGTTCAGGGGAAAGGTCACGGAGCTTAGGTTCGAGAGGGAGTTCGATTTTGAAGATAGATTCGAACGCAGGGACATCATCGCCGAGGTTATGAGTTTCGTCGATGATACGCATAGCTTCCATGAGCATGGAGTTGACGTCTTCGTTGATAGGCTGATCGAAAGCGTGAGCGGCGGTATTATCGAGGATGAAAGTACCTTGTTGCCAGCAGATGATACGATAGAAAGCCTTTTCGACGGGGACATCGAAGTTACCGTTGATGACGGCGCCATAGACGCGGCCGTCGCGCAGGTAGATGCAACCTTCGGTACCGCCTGGGGTAGTGATGAAGAGGCCGCCGGTTTTTTTAGAGGCGCCGAAGAGTTGGAGGAGGTCAGGCAGCGGGACGACGTTGATCTGACCGGAGAGGACGCCGGAAGAGCCGTGTTGTGTGTGTGAGCTCTGAACACGTTTAGATACGGTTGAAGAGACCTGAGGCTGAGGTTTAACTTCGACGCTGATATCAGCGATGCCGGAGGGAGGGGGAGGTGGCTGATTGGCATCGACATCTTCGGAGACGAGTTTAATGATTGAAGTGCCGATGAGGATTCTGTCGCCTTCTTTTAATTTCGTTTTGGTAATTTTTTCGCCGTTGACGAAAGTACCGTTTGTGCTGCCGAGGTCTTCAATGAAGATTTCATCATCCGTTGTGGTAATCTTAGCGTGATGACGGCTCACCATGTCTTCAATGAGAACCATTTCGAGTTCACTGCTTCGACCAATAATGAGTTCTTTATTCATCTCGAGAGCGAATTCACCGCCCTGATATTTTCCGGAGATGAATTTGAGAATATATCGACCATTGTGCGCCATGAATTTAGCCGTATGGAAAAGAGTACGCAAGAAAGGGTATTCATGCAGAATACCAACGCCAATTTTCACTTTAACCTATTCCTTTGATGAACGCCAATGTTTTGAGGGATTTTTTAAGATTGAAAGATTGAAGTGTGTGAAATGAAAGGAAAACCGGAAGTGAAAGATGGAAGAAACGGTGTGGAATGTGATCTGATAATTGCGGGAAAAGAGGAATTCATATAAAATTTTGGGAGTTTAAGTTTATGGAATGAAAAAGGATGCGATGCTGCTGCAGAGAGCATGAACGAGATGAATGAGAGTGAAAAGACGATAGAGTTTGTAGGGACGGGCAATGCGTGGTCGAAGCCGCCGCAAAACTTCAACACGAATGCGTTGATACGGAGTGAAAAAGGGACATGGCTTTTGGACTGTGGTCTGCTGTGTCCGCTGGGGCTTCATTCGATGGGGGTGTCGCCATCGCGGATAGATGGTGTTTTTATCACGCATCTCCACGGGGATCATGCGTTGGGGCTGGAGGAGCTGTTTTATCAGAACTATTTTGCGTTTGGTCGTCGAGTGTCGTTGTGGCTTCCGGAAGCATTTTCCGGGGCTGGGGCGCGCAGCGCAGGTTCAGAGTTGTGGGAAAACTGTCTAAGGGGATCGATGGAGACGGCGGGAATTGACGGTCATCTTCTCCAGTTATCGGATTATGCATCTGTCCATTGTATGAGTGTGGGGCAGGTGTATGAAATCCTGGGGGTGAGATGTGAGATATTTCCTGTCCTTCATGTGCCGTGTCGTCCGTCGTTTGGGATCATTATGGATGAGCGAACGGCCTATACGTCGGACTGCCAGTTTTCGAGAGAGCGGATCGAGGGGTTATTGAGAAGGGGGGTGGAAACGATATTTCACGAAGTGACATTTTCGTCACCGTATGCGCATTCGGTGCATACATTTTTTGATGAGTTGAGCGGTCTTCCGGATGAGTTTGCCCGGCATATCATTCTTATGCATTATGAGGATACAGCGACGGAAGAGGCGTTTAAGAAGGCTGAAGACAGGGGGTTTCGGATAGCTCGTCGAGGCATTCGATATTTTTTATAAAAGACATGGGGGGGATTAAGTTACAGCTCAGCAGGGGCTCTGCACCTGACCCCGTCGGGGCTCTGCCCCGAACCTCGCTTAAGGGCTGAGCCCTTAAGAAACCTCAATAATTTTTGGTGGTATAAGCCTTTTGGGCTGCCTATCCCTTGTTCCTCGCCGGGGCCCCTCCTCAGTTCGCAATATGAAATGTACTTCGTTTCCCGAGCCTGTCGGCTCTCCAACTCGTTCATTTCATTTGCTCACTGGGCTGTGCGATGGCAGCCGTCCACCGGACGCCTGCCATCTCGGCCCCCCCGGCTCTCGACAATTACTTCCTTAAATTATCGTTTTGTTCAGAGGTTCCCTGGGGGAGTAGTATCGTTATTAAAAACATTCTCTTGCATTAGTTATAGTTTTCGTCCTATTCGTGATATAGACAAAGGAATGGTTTTCTCTATGCGAGAGTGGTTTTGTTTTTTTTCGGAGTTTCGTCATGATTCGTTGCAGTGAATGCCAGCATGAATTGCCTGATTCTTCACGATTTTGTGGTTATTGTGGAGCGAAGGTTGAAGCTGTCAAGAAGGTTGAAGCTGTTAAAGAGGCAGATTCGTATGAGCCAAAACAGACGATAATTGGATTGTCGTTGTCGAATGAAGATATTGCAAAACTGCATTCGATGTCCGGGAATGGTGAAAAAGAGACGGAATTCGGAAAGAAAGCAGAAGCATTGTCCGAGGCTTCGACGGATGGCGGGAGTGATGACTTAAAAGACGGTGCTGCTGTCGGGAATGAATGCGTGGATTCGACGCATAAAGAAGAGAGTGAAGTCTCCGAACACGATGATGAATCGCCGAAAAAAGGCGACGAGTGTGAAAATGTTCAGCACGAGTCGGAAGGCGCTGAAATCGGTTTCCGGCTGGAGAAAAAATTAGTTTCAACGCAGCAGGATAGTGAAAAGTTAACGCAGTTTGCGTTGTCTCCGATTTCTCAAGAGACGTCCCAGAATGCGGCAGAACTTTTTGCGGGGGTTAAGTCATCTAATATTTCGTCTCTGTTAGATGATGAAGATGATGAAGATGATTCGTGGGATAATCTGAGCTTGTCTGAACCATCCAAAACTCTTTCAGAGGGTGTGCTTTCATCCGTGGATGACCTTTCGGGAGAGATATCGGCTGATGAAAAGAAGAAAGATGATGAAGTGAGCGCGGCTGCGATGCCTGAAGATTTGGATGATGAAGATAGTGAAGAAGACGATGAAGAAGAGGATGATGATGACGATGGCGAAGAAGAGGATGATGATGACGAAGAAGTCCGCGAATTAGAACGTCAAATTGAAGAAGCGCGCCTTGCACAGGAACGTCTTGCACAGCTGAAACGGGAAAAATCAGAAGAGAAAGCGCGTAAAGCGGCCGAAGAAAAAGCACGTCAAGAAGCGGAAGAAAAGGCGCGCAAAGAAGCGGAAGAAAAAGCACGACAAGAAGCTGAGGAAAAGGCGCGCAAAGAAGCTGAAGAAAAGGCACGACAAGAAGCTGAAGAAAAGGCACGACAAGAAGCTGAGGAAAAGGCGCGCAAAGAAGCGGAAGAAAAGGCACGACAAGAAGCTGAGGAAAAGGCGCGCAAAGAAGCTGAGGAAAAGGCGCGCAAAGAAGCTGAAGAAAAGGCACGACAAGAAGCGGAAGAAAAAGCGCGCAAAGAAGCTGATTTGGGCAAAGATGAGGATAAGCCTAAAAAGAAAGGCAAAAAGAAGAAAAAGGATAAGTCGAAACAGAATAGTACCGACAAGTCGAACCAGAAGAGTTCAGAAGAAGCGGCTCCTGTGCTGGAGCAGAATGCACCGGATTTGTCGAATCGATCCGATTACGAAGGCGATTCCATAGAAATTGGAACGCCGGGACCCAAAGAAGGTGAATCCATCGAAATCGGTGTTCCTGTTAAGAAAGATGAGTCGATTGAAATTGGTGTTCCTGTAAAGAAGACTGACGAAGAGAAGGCTAGAGACGAGGAGAAGAAATCGTCGGAAGACGATAAGAAATCATCTATTGTCGAGATGGAAGATGAGAAGAAACCGTCGGAAGACGATAAGAAATCATCTATTGTCGAGATGGAAGATGAGAAGAAACCGTTGGAAGACGACAAGAAATCATCAGAAGATGACAAGAAATCGTCAAACGTTGATAAGGAAGAGAAGAAGAAATCGTCGGAAGGGTTGAAGAAATCGACAATTGTTGAGATGGATGATGATTCCGAAGATGATGAGGACGATGAACTCGATGAGAGTGAGTTCTTTGGCGGTCGTATGTCTCAACAGATCGAAATCGATCCCGAAATTTTGAAAGCGCGACAGAATCCGCATCAGAAATTGATCTATGCATTGATAGGCATAGGGATAATTGTTGTGTTAGGACTCATTATTTGGAAGATTTCGATGATGGGTGGTGGTGAATAACCCGTTCCTGTCCTCCCCTTTATGCCCGGTCTAACCGGGCTTTTTCGTGTCTGGAGAAAGTCATTATGAAGAATATTCAGCCAATAGAAACGATATTGTTAACGCAAGAGAAGCATGTGGCATTTGTTGATGCGATAATTGAGCAAATGGAACTGGAGATTGGCAAATTGAGTATGATCAAGGGATTGTTTGTCAAGAAGACGTATGCAGCGGTGAAGTCGGTACGCCCAGGGTATGTGAAGCATATCATTGAGGTATTATCGAAAGATTACGTGAGTGAATTTTCACAGATGCATGCGGCATATCGGGAGGAACAGAAACTTCCGAGTGAGAAGCCTGCGTCATTTTACAGTTATGTTGAAGGGCATAAAGCAGAGGCGGAGAAACATTTTTGGGCGGTAGCGGATCGGTATGCGTCCAGGAAGTCAGAGTCTTTGATAGGCAAGGCCTACAAGGCAGGGCGATCGACGATAGAGAGTCATTTGCCGTTGGTATTTAAGGTAATCTGTGCCGAGATCGATCGGTTTACATTTGAGGATGTGTGAGATGGATGTGAGAAGTTATGTCGAGTGTATAGGAGAACGTGCGCGTCTAGCATCGTCTGTATTATCAACCAGCACTGGAGAGGCGAGGACGCGGGCGTTGTTGAGGATGTGTCAGGAACTGCGAAGTCGTCGAAGTGAAATCCTGAAAGCGAATGAAGCGGACATGGTTTCAGGGCGCGAGAGCGGTCTTTCAGAAGCGATGCTTGATCGACTGAAGTTGACGGAGAGCCGTATAGAGTTGATGGCATCATCGGTTGAGCAGATTGCTAAGCAGGAAGAAGTCGTTGGCCGGATAGAAGACGAAAGAGTTAGACCGAATGGTTTGAAGGTGGCGCGGATGCGCATTCCTTTGGGGGTGATAGCGATAATCTATGAAGCGCGTCCGAATGTGACATCCGATGCTGCGGCACTATGTCTGAAGACGGCGAATGTTGTGATACTCAAAGGGGGAAAGGAGGCATTTCATTCAAATGTTGCGATTGCGCATATCATTCAGGATGCCTTGGAATCGGAAGGTTTGCCGCGAGACGGCGTGATTTTTGTCGAAACGACGGATCGCGAGGCAGTATCCGTATTGATTCGTCAGAAGGAGAATATCGATTTGCTGATACCGCGAGGTGGAGAAGGACTGATACGATTTGTGTCGGAGAATGCGACGATTCCGGTGATTCAGCATTACAAAGGTGTATGTCATATCTTTGTGGAAAAGAGTGCGGATCTATCGAAAGCGATTCCCATTCTGGTCAATGCGAAGTGTCAGAGACCAGGGGTTTGCAATGCGATGGAGACACTTTTATTGGATCGAGGTCTGAGAAAAGAGCAGTGCCATGAGTTGCTCAAAGCGTTGTCTGACAAAGGGGTCGTGTTTCATGCGGATGAAGAGCTGATTGGGTCTTTCGGGACGGAGTTCAAGATGGTTCCGGCTACGGAAGAGGACTGGCCGAAAGAGTATTTGAGTCTTGATGTATCGGTTCGGATGGTGGATGGGATAGAGGGCGCATTGTCGCATATATCCAGGTACACATCACTTCATACGGAATCGATAGTGACGGAAGACGAGCGGCTTGGAGAAAGATTTTTACGCGAAGTGAACAGTTCGACTGTTCTGGTGAATGCATCGACTCGTTTTGCGGATGGCGGAGAACTGGGGCTTGGAGCGGAAATCGGGATATCAACGACGAAACTTCATGCGTTTGGTCCGATGGGGTGTGAGGATTTGACGACGCGAAAGTTTGTGGTTCGCGGGTGTGGTCAGGTCCGAGAATAAGAAAAAAGGCGCGTATCCGTCAGGATAGCGCCTTTAGTCGGGCGTATTGCGAAGCGATAGCCCGACCCCAGGCTAAACGGCACCTTCTTTTTCAGGTTCCATCATTTCGGGGACAATTTTGTGCATGGCCTCACGAACAGCGGCGTTATCCTGGCAGTCTTTGAAAGCGGCAAGTTCGCGAATTGAGCGGTTAATCCAGTCTGGGTCGACTTTTTGAAGTTTTCCGACGTAAATTTTGGGATGTCTTGTGTGATCCATGTGTTCTTCGTTGAAGCCGAGTTCTTCGAAGAGTTTTTCACCTGGTCGGGTACCCGAGAAGACGATTTTGATATCATTTTCAGTTTTTCCGCTCAGGTGGATGAGATCGCGAGCGAGTTCGATGATTTTGACGGGTTTACCCATGTCGAGGACGAAGATTTCGCCGTTGCGTCCCATGGTTGCGGCCTGCATGACGAGCTGGCTGGCTTCAGGAATTGTCATGAAGTAACGGACCATATCGGGATGAGTGACGGTAAGAGGGCCGCCGGAAGCGATCTGAGATTTGAAAAGGGGGAGGACACTTCCGGTTGAACCGAGGACGTTACCAAATCGGACGGCGCAGAAACGAGTTTTTCCGATGGAGGACATGGCCTGAATGTAGAGTTCAGCGATACGTTTGCTGGTTCCCATGACGCTGGTTGGATTGACGGCTTTGTCAGTGGAGATCATGACGAAAGCGTCCGTATTGTGTGCGATAGAGCAGTCGGCGATGCATTTAGTACCTTCGATGTTATTTCGAATAGCCTCGCCAGGATTGTATTCAAGCATAGGGACGTGTTTATATGCAGCGGCGTGGAAAACGACTTCAGGGCGGCATTCGTCGAAGATTTCATTCATTCTTGATTCGTCGCAGATATCGGCGAGGCGAGGAAGAATTTTGATATTTGGAGCGATTTTTTTGAATTCGCGTTCGATTTCGTAGAGGAAGAGTTCGCATCGTTCGAGGAGAATGAGTTGATCTGGGTTGAAAGCGAGGACCTGACGGCAGATTTCACTACCGATGGAGCCGCCGGCGCCGGAGACGAGAATTCTTCTTCCGGAGAGGAATTTAGAGATTTCGTCTTTATCGAGTTGAATGGGGTCACGATGCAGGAGGTCTTCGACGGAAATTTCGCGGATGTTTCCGATATCGACGGCACCGGAGAGGATGTCATCGAGGCAGGGAACGATTTTAGTTTTGAGTGTAGAAGAGCTGCAGGCGTTAAGGATTTTATTAAGTGTATCGGGTTCGGCATCAAGCTGAGTAATGATTGCCTGAGTAGCCTGGTAATGCTGGGTGATATTGTCGAGAGCGGAGGTTGGTCCGAGGACTGGGAAGCCATTAACTTCCTTGCATTCATCGGCGAGTTCATCGGAGACGATACCGATGATATTAAAACCGAGTTCGGGGTGTAGTTTGATGGATTCGATAATTTGTTTTGAGCCGGAAGCGGAACCGATGATGATAGTATTTTCGAAATTTTGAGCGTTTGTTCCGTGAGATTTGAGGGAAGCTTCATACTTCATGCGTCGGATGACTCGCACGCCGACGCAAGCGAAGATGGAGAGGAAAATATTGATGCAAATGACGCCCCATGGGAGAGAGCCGAGTCTGAGGATGGGGAAAGAGGCCATGAGAGAACCGCAAATGATTCGCAGGAGAACCTCAGGGATATGAGCGAGGATGATAGCGCAAGCGATTCTTTTTGCATCGGTAAGAGAGACGAAACGCCAGGCGCCTTTATCGGCGCCGATGATGTGCATGGCGCCGAGTTCGCATGCCAGAATGAAAGGCAGATGGAGCAGCATTCTGGCGCACCATGACAGGTAGATAGAGAAGTCAAGTCGGATAGCGAATGCGGCGGCAAAAGCGCAAGTCAGGACGATGATGTCGAAGGCGAGACGTTTCAGGACATTTATTTTGAGATAGTATTTCACAAAATCCTCAGGGATTAGCAGCCGATAAGGCATTTACGAAGAGTCTCGCAAACGTAGAGCTGCTGATTTTCAGTCAAAGAGCTTCCGGAAGGCAAGCAGAGAGCACGGTTGAAGATATTTTCGCAGACATTTGAACCGACGAATTCGCAGTTTTCGAAAACGGGCTGTAAGTGCATAGGTTTCCATGCCCAACGCGATTCGATGTTTGAATTTTCGAGGGCGAGTCTGACGTCTTCTGGGGATTTGTGCAGGGTATCTGGATCGATAAGGATGACGGAGAGCCATTTGTTAGAGCGTGCGTTAGGGGGTTCAGGCATGAAAGAGATACCGTCAATGTCTGAGAGGAGTTTGACATATCGATCGAAAATAGTTCTTCTTTTTTCGATACGGTTGTTAAGGACGGTCATTTGACCGCAGCCGATAGCGGCGAGGATGTTGCTGAGTCTGTAGTTATAACCGATGGTTGTGTGGTGATAGTAAGGTTTTTTCTCGCGAGCCTGAGTGGATAGGAAATGAGCTTTGGCGACGAGATCCGGGTTATGAGAGACCATAGCGCCGCCGCCGGAAGTGGTAATAATTTTATTACCATTGAAAGAGAAGGCGCTGACGGTGCCGAAAGTGCCACATTTTCGGCCATCTCTTGTCGAGCCAAGAGCTTCTGCACTGTCCTCAAGGATTGGGATATTGAATTTTTTACAGATGGGTTCGATTTTGGCGAAATTGGCAGAGATGCCATAGAGATCGACGATGATAACGGCTTTAGGGAGTTGTCCTAATTTTTCGTCTTCGATGAGTTTATTTTCGAGCAGGACGGGGTCCATTTGCCAGCTTTCGGTTTCAGAATCGATGAATACGGGGGTCGCGCCGCAGTATCGAATGACGTTGCATGAAGCGCTGAAAGTAAAGTCGGAACAATAGACGCGGTCACCGGGCTGAATGCCGAGAGTGATCAGCCCGAGATGAAGCGCGCTGGTACCAGAAGCGAGAGCGCAGACGTGAGAATTTTCGAGGTATTCACCGAGGACATTTTCGAAGCGATCGACGAAAGGTCCGAGGGGGGCAATCCAGTTAGAGTCAAAAGCCTGAGAGACGAAAGTCTGTTCAATCCCAGACATATCAGGAGGAGAAAGAAATATGCGATTTTCCATAATGCTGTTCCGTAAAAAGAGAAATAAGGAGCAAACAGAGGGATGAATGCAAAAGTGAGGCCAAAAGTGGCGTCAAAGTCATGGGGATGATTATAAACGAATAGAGGAAAAAAAGGAGAAGGGAAAAGAGAGAAGTGTGAGCGGAAGTGAAAACCCGAAAGCGGGATAAGGATAGACGCAAAGGGATTGGGATTAGAATTTTTGCGCAAAAGAAAAAAAACTGATAAGATAAAAATAGGTTTTTTGAGTCTGAGTAAACTAGGCAGATTGGAGAAAACAATGGGAATCAAAAGCAGGCAAAGGAAAGGTTTTACGTTGATTGAGCTGTGCATCGTGATTGCCATTTTAGGAGTTTTGGCGAGTATAGCAGCAGTATCATATCAGCGATTTAGGATTACGGAATATGATACGGAAGCGACAGCGACATTATATGATTTGAATGGTCGAGCTTCACAGTTAGTGAGTGACTGGGGCATTTCGGATGAAGAAGACAATGACTTTAAGCTAAAGGCAGAATGTTTAGGGGCCAATCCGGTTGCGGCGGCACCTGTATTGGGTGGCGTTGAAGGTGCAGGTGCAGCAATGCAGGCTAACACCAAATGGGATAACTTGAATATGCGTATCGAAGGCGTTCATCACTGGCGATATAATGTGTGTTTTGGATTTTTAAAAGGAACAGCAGACGTTGAAGGCTATTTGTTAGGTGCAACGAGAGAAGTATCCGGGGAAACGCGAGTTGTCTTATTTGGGTCAGGCATTACATCGCCAACGATAAGCACAAGGGATATAATAGAATTTCCTGAGGGTGCTGAGCTGGAGGGTGTTTCAAAAAGTAATTTGTTTATATAGAGAGCATGAGGAGAAGACCAATGAGAAAGAATGGCTTTACTCTCTTGGAACTGATGGTGGTTGTTGCGATCATAGCAATATTGGCATCCGTTGCGGTGCCTGCATATACGGGTTATGTCGATGAAGCTGCTCATGCCGAAGCAAGTGCAGTATTAGCGGATATTGCGACCAAAGAAGAATCGTATTTTTCATCATGGAATACGTATAAGGCAGTGAATGCAGAAGCAATTCAGGATTATCGGGCCAGAACTATCCAGGGAAGTTCTGCGTGGAAGGATTTAGGGTATCCCAATGATCTCACGAGTGGTTCCTTCGGTGGTCCGTTATATTATCGTTATCATGTTGTTGTATCGGGGAGTGATTATACGGTTTGTGCCAAACGCAGAGTTTCAGCTTTGGATGATGAGGCAATTGAAATCGGTTATTTAACAAAAGCTAATCGACGTACGATTGTTTATGCAAATACATATCCAACATGTAATTAAGGGATAATATTTCGAGCCCTCTTCCTTGCCGGAAGAGGGCTTTCTTTATTTTAGCAGGGGCTTGAGATATCGTCCTGTGTGAGATGCAGAGACTGTTGCAATTTGTTCCGGAGTGCCTTTGGCTACAATATTTCCACCTAAAGCACCGGGTTCCGGACCGATATCGATGATGTAATCCGATGTTTTGATGATGTCGAGATTGTGTTCAATAATAATAATCGTGTGCCCGAGATCGGCGAGTTGACCGAGGACTTGTGTGAGTACCCGGACGTCATCGGCATGTAGCCCGGTGGAGGGTTCGTCAAAGATAAAAATTGTTTTCGTCTTCGATGTTTTTGCAATTTCTTTCGCGAGTTTCATTCTCTGCGCCTCTCCACCGGATAGTGTCGGACTTGGCTGACCGAGCTTAATGTAACCAAGACCGACGTCACAGACAGCACGCAGTATTTTTTCGATTTTTGATTGTCCTTCAAAGAGTTCCAGAGCTTCAGCAAAAGACATGTCGAGCACATCGGCAATATTTCGACCGAGATATCGAACGCGTAAAGTGGCTTCATTGAAGCGTCGTCCGCGGCAGTCTTCACATGGAACATAGGTGTTTGAAAGAAATTTCATCTCGATGGTTCGAAGTCCTGTTCCCGAACAGGTTTCACAACGGCCGCCTTGTTTTGATGCCGAAACATTAAAACTGAACCTGGAGGCGTTGTAACCGTACATTTTTGCTTCCGGAATGGCGGCAAATAATGCCCGGATGAGGTCGAAGACTTTTGTATAGGTTGCCGGATTCGATCTGGGCGTTTTTCCAATGGGCTTTTGGTCTACATCGAGGATTCTTCCAATGTTTTCAAGACCTGTGATTTCATCACAATACTGCAATCGGAGAGGCCTTCCGGCGAGGTAATTTCGGACGTTTGGCAGCAGAATTTCGTTGATAAGCGTTGATTTTCCAGATCCACTGACGCCGGTGACACAGACAATGCATCCGAGAGGAATGGAGACATCGATGTTCTTGAGATTATTCTGTCTGGCATTTTTGATTTGAATCCAGCCGTTGACCGTCGGCCTTCGGCAGGATGGAACTTCGACAAGTTTTCTTCCGAGAAGATAGTCGATGGTTAGAGAACCGTTGAAATGAGAGATTTGGTTTGCAGGGCCGGAGTAGACAATATTTCCACCGAATTTTCCGGCCTTTGGTCCAATATCGACGAGAAAGTCGCATGCTTTCATCGTGGCATCATCGTGTTCAACGACGACTACGGTGTTTCCACGATCGCGCAGATCTTTGAGAACACCGATCAATCTGGCCTGATCACGAGGGTGAAGACCAATCGATGGTTCATCGAGAATGTATGTTACGGCCGTAAGTCCGTTTCCGAGAAGACCGGCAAGTCGGACGCGTTGAGCTTCACCGCCAGAAAGCGTTGTCGCAGATCTTGAGAGCTGAAGGTATCCGAGGCCGACTTTTGAGATGAAACGCAGTCTTTCGAGAAGAGACGGCATGAGGTCCTCGACAATTTTTGCGGCAATGGGCTCGAGTTCGCCGGTTGTGACGTGTTCAAAAAACTCGATGGCTTCATCGATGGTTTTGGCTTGAATGGAAACGAGGCTTCCACCGGCGAAAAAGACGTTTCTTGCATGGATATGGAGTCTTGAACCCTCGCATTCGGCGCATGGAATGTCATCGCAAAAAGAATGAATATGTTCCTGAATTTCCTGTGAATCGGAGGAATCGAGAAGGTCTGTAAACCGAAAGACGATTTCCTGAATGAATTTTGCTTTGAGATCCTCTGAAAAATCGTTCCAGGAGGCTGTCGTTTTCATTCCTAATTTTTTTATTGTGTTTTTGAACAGGAGTTCAATTTTGTCCCGGACGTCATCGTCTTCGACGTTAACGAGCGGCAAAAAAGCCATGTTTTTATCATGAGCAGAATTGAGCAGAGGAAGGTCCGGGGCTCCGATGATCCATTCCGGCCGCATGATGGTTTGAACCCCGAGACCTTTGCATTCGGGACAGGCACCGGCCGGTTTGTTAAAGGCAAGCAGATCGGGTGAGAGTTCGGGAAAAGACATGCCGCATCTTGGGCAAGTGGCTTTTTCACTGAAGATCATGGTTTGTGACTGTCCGTTGTCGAGGAGTCTTTCGACGAGGCACTGTCCGTTTCCAAATTTCATGGCGGCGGCAATGCTTTCTGCGATTCTGGATGACGCCTCGGGTTTAATGATGATTCTGTCGACGACGAGTTCGATGGTGTGACGGACATTTTTGCTCAGTTGTCCCGTTTCATTGAGATCGCAGAGTCGTCCATCGATACGGACGTGTGAATATCCCGATTGGAGAAGTTTTTTGAGAACGACTTCATGCATGCCTTTTCGCTGTTCGACGATGGGGGCATAAATGATGGCTTTTGTTCTCTGAGGCCATGCAAGGAGCCGGCTAAGGACAGCGGCTTGTGTAGTGGCAGCAACTTCGATTTTGCATTTTGGACAGATTTGTGTTCCAGCGCGCCCCCATAAAAGGCGCATGAAATCGTAGACTTCAGTGACAGTACCGACCGTGGACCGTGGATTATTGCTGGCGGTTCCCTGAACGACGGCGATTGCCGGTGTGAGACCGGAAATTTTTTCGACGGTAGGGCGTCTGATGGCACCGACAAACTGTCTAGCGTACATGGAAAGTGTGTCGAGATAGCGTCTTCTCGATTCCATATAGAGGGTATCAAAAGCGAGTGTGCTTTTACCGGAACCGCTTGGCCCGGTGACGACGGTAAACTGGTATTTGGGGATGTCGAGAGAGACGTGATTGAGGTTATTTTCGGTGGCATTCAGGATGTGGATGAATTCGTGATGTTCAGAAGAGTTGCACATAAGGGATGAAAGAAGTTGGAGGGCCTGAAAGGCCCGTTGTGCTGCGGATGTTGAAGTTGAGATAAAGGGCGAAGCCGTCAGTTGGTGCGCGGGAAAAAGGAAATTGAGCCGTATTGCCGCAGGCAATAGGCGAAAAAAAAGGCCGTATTTGCCGTAGGCAAAAAAGGCCTTTTAAGCCGCTGTACCCGGTAGGCGGCTGAACATATAATGTTTATGAAAAATGATGAACGACAAATGAATTTGCGAAAGAAATCACCGGGTGTGAAAGAGAAAAACAGGGATTATGCGACGGAATTGAGGCATTTTACGCATTCGGAAGAGGGTTCAGAACCGGGGTCGCATTCCTCACCGTATTCTTTTTGAACGACGCCGTCACCGCAACGAATGGGGAGTTTGCAGTCAGGTGTGCAGGTTCCGTAAGCGCCGGAGTTAACGCCGTCATCGCACTGTTCACCGTTTGAGGTATCGACGACTGCATCGCCGCATCTTGGAGGCAGATAAGCGCAACCGAGTCCGCAACCGTTGTAGCTGCCGTCGTTAATGCCATCATCGCAGACTTCGCCGAGCCACCCCTGGACGATGCCGTCACCGCATACCGGTTTTTTGCATTCAGATGTGCAGTTATCTTCATTTGAAGTGTTTCCATCGTCGCAATCTTCGCCGGTTTCCAGGACGCCGTTTCCGCAGCCGGCGAGTTGACAGTTCTTTCGGCAGTTTGATTCCGGGGTTCCATTTTTCTCACCGTCATCGCAGCTTTCGGGTGGCTGAACGACGCCGTCGCCGCACTGGTTGTTGAGGTATTTGCAGTCGGGAGTGCATCCGTCGCCGCCGTCACATTCTTCATCGCCTTCGCGAACATTGTTGCCGCAATAAGTTGTGATTTTGCAGTTTACGCAGCCGGCTTTTTTGGCGTCTTCATCGTCGACGTGACCTTCGATATCGCACTCTTCATTGCCGCGCACGACGCCGTCGCCGCAAATTGCGTCGCAGGCACTTTCGCCCATGTTGACGAACCCCGTCAGAGTCAGTCGGAAACTGGACGCAGAGGTGTGCCGTTCGGCCTGGAAGAAGGTGATGGGATAGATTCCGCCTTCGTAGAGATCGAAGTTTTTGTCGTATTTGAGGCCGGTATCGGGGTGATTTTCAGCACCGATTTTAAAGTTTCCGGCTTCGGCACTGTGAACGCCGCCGAGATCCATGGCGAGTTTGTTGTTGACGAAGACCCAGACATCGTCATCGCCTCTGAAGTCGAGCGTTGCAGGTTTTCCGTTGTATTTGAAATAGGTCTGCATGTGTGATGTGAAGTGGAAATTCACGGAATTGTCATCATTTCCATAGCATTTGTTTGTGAGTGGGAAGAAATTACCGCTGTCGAAGAAATAGACGTCGTTTTGCTGTTTTTTGTCTTTTTGTTTGAAGGTGATGTGTTCTTTAAGTGTTTGATTGATGCCGGGATAATCGCGGTACCACATTTTGAATGAATTTGCGGAAACATCAGAGGTGCCTGGGTTATTGAGAACGGGCCGTCCTTCGGCATCGAGGTACTGCTGGACCATGTTTTTCATCGAACCGCAATTGACGCGTTCGAAGTCGGGATGGCCGTGATTTGCGGAGAAAGATCCGCCGTATAGAGCGGCTTCTTCGTTTGTGATGCAGCCATCAACTTTTGATCCGCCGGTTCTTTGACAAGCCGAAGATGTGAAGCCACGGAAATCGCGGTATGTGACGGGGAGCTGAATGGTTTCTGGGAAATCTTCGGAGAATTTTGTGCAGCTAAAACCGGTTTCAACTTTACATTGAGAGGAGCATCCGTCACCGGAAGTGAGGTTTCCGTCATCGCATTCTTCGCCGGCCGCCCAGACTGTAATTCCGTCGCCGCAAATCGGCTTGCAGGATCCGGAATCGGAGCAGGTAAAGATGGACTCCCGTTTACAGAAAGGATCGCATCCGTCGCCTGCAGTCTTGTTTCCGTCGTCACATTCTTCTCCGGCTTCGACGATGTTGTTTCCACAGTTTCCCTGGACGCAGTTTTTACCGTCAGCATCGCATTTGCAGTGAGGCTGTATGTTGCATTGCTGACAGCACGGGCTGTTTTCTTCGCATGTTTCGGCGCCTTCCATTTTTCCGTCACCGCAGGCGGTGTTCATTGTGCAGGCTACGCCCGGGACTTCGCATTTCCAGCCAAAGGCAATGGTCTGACAGTTCTGGCATCCGTCCGAGTGGTTTGAGCCCTCATCGCAGACCTCGTCGCCGGTCACGAGACCGTCGCCGCATTCATCGCGTACACAAGGTGAACCCGGCACATCGCAGTGATAGCCGCTTTCTCTTTTGCAGAAACGGCTGCAGCCATCGCCGCTTACGGTGTTTCTGTCGTCACATTCTTCGTTGCCTGCGATAACGCCGTCGCCGCACATCAGGGCATAGCAGCCGTCTTTTTCGGAGCAGATCCACCCTGGTTCGAGCATGCAGATGTCACTGCAGCCGTCGCCCGGGACTGCATTTCCGTCGTCACACGTTTCACCGCCTTCGATGACGCCGTCGCCGCACGTCGTTTTTTTGCAGGTCTTTCCATCGGGACACATCCATCCCTGTTCGACGACGCAGGCCACCGAGCACCCGTCTTCGGATTTTTTGTTTCCGTCGTCGCAGGTTTCACCCTCGTCGAGAACGCCGTTGCCGCACAGTGCCGGATCGGATGGTTCGGTATTGATTTTGGTGCAGGCCTGACCGGGTGTTTTGCAGTTGTAACCGGTTTCTAAAATGCACTCGGAGCTGCAGCCGTCACCGGAACGGTTGTTTCCGTCATCACAGACTTCGGAATGCGTAATGAGACCGTCGCCGCAGTAAAATGCCGCATGCAGGCAGTCCAGAGTGCAGCCGTTGTATTCCTCGTGCGTGTCAATTCCGCCGCTGTCGCAGTCTTCGCCGTCGTCGAAATCAACGATACCGTCGCCGCAATAACGGGCAAAGTGGCATAGAGAGTTGCAGGCTCCCTGGACGAAATCGTAATCGACGGCGTCCGAACCTTCATCGCAGTCTTCTCCGTCATCGAGTTCACCGTTGCCGCATGTCGACAGTTTGCAGGGCTTGCCTTCGACTTCACAGTCGTAATTGTCTTCGATTTTGCATTTGGCAGAACATCCGTCACCGCCTTCGGCATTGCCGTCATCACAGGTTTCACCCGATTCGATCTTGCCGTTTCCGCATACAGCGGTGTCATCGTCGTTGTCGCCGCCATCTTTCACACAGGCTTCACCAGCCTCCGGACATTTGTAACCTTTTTCAATTTCGCACTTTGATGAGCATCCGTCGCCGCTGAGCTTGTTGCCGTCATCGCAATCTTCGTCGTTGTCCAGACCTCCGTCTCCGCAAACTGCTTCGTCGTCAGTTTTTTGGACACAGGCCTGTCCGGCTTCAGGACATTTATAGCCTTTTTCTATGCGGCATTTGGCACTGCATCCGTCGCCGCTTTTGGCGTTTCCGTCGTCACATTTTTCGTCGTCATCAAGGTTTCCGTTTCCGCAGAGTTTTGTGCCTTCGGAAACCGTGTATGAATCATCGGAACATGAGATGAAAAAGGCGCCGAGAATGGCGATCGAAAGACAGAGATTAAATCGTTTAAACATATCAATATCCTTCACAAAACGTGATGTGTTTCCCAAATATTACGAAACGGAGAATATGCCTCCGTGTATTGAATTTAGGGAATGCACCGCAAGAAAAAAATAGGCAGGTGCAAAAAAGCAGGAAGGCATGTCCGGCATGCCTTCAGGTTTGGGGGATTTTCAAAGGGATAAAATGGGGGCAGAAAAAAGATTTTCAGGCAGGAGGCTCAATATCGCGTCCAGAGTTCAATGATGCCGTCGCCGTTGTTGTCCTGTCCCGTCTGCGCAATTTCGCCGTTTGCATTAAAAATGATGACACTTTCACGAATTCCGTCGCAGGCCACATCGATTTCTTCTCTCGTCAATGTTCCCTGGCGGTAAAATCGAATGAGATTCGGATGGACTTCTGGATTGTTCTGTCCGTCGATTTCGACCTGATTGCACGATGACTGAAAGAATTCGGTCTTATTGATGAGATTGTTGTCGTAGTGATGAATTCTGTCGATAATGCCGTCAAAATTGGTGTCAATTTCTTCCCGGATAAGGTTTTCTTTCTGGTTGTAAAACATGAGCCGGTCGATGCGGCCGTCGAAATTCAGATCCAGCTCTTTACGGGCAATCACCATTTCGCCTTCACCCTCGGTGTCACTCGTCTTTTTAAAGCTGTAATATTTCCACAAATCAACGGTGCCGTCGTTGTTCATATCGAAGACCTGACGCCGCATATCGGTGTTGTCAAAACGCATATTGGTCGCCGGTTCAGTATATGTCATGCGTAGTTCATCAATGGCACTGCGTTCCTGGGGAGCTTTCTTGCTGCATCCTGGGACGGCTAAAAATATTGTCGCCACGCAGATTAACGCTCCCGCTCTAAATTTCATATCATCTTCTCCCGTGATGTGCTTCACTGCTTGTCTTTTGGGGGGCAAAGCATTAAACCCCCCAGAGACGAAATAGAGGGATTATCCCGTTTATCCCCTATATAAAATAATTGATGCAAATTTTGAAGTTTTCTGGCCGGAGTTCATTATTTTAATGGGCCCCGGCTATGGCCTTCGGCCATACGCCAGGGCTGCGGCGCTATGCCGGCTTCGCCGTCATACGCTCCGCAATCCTTCTTTTTGAGGCGGCTTGCGCTCGCCCTTTTCCTCCCCGTTGTCTCATGTCGGATATCCTGTTTATTGCTTGTAATGCTCGCTTCTCTCATGTCGCATTCGCTCTGAAAACTCTGCGAGCCAATCTGCCAGCCGCCCTTCACGATCGAAGCGAAATCCTCGAATTTACCATTCAGAATGACCCCACCGAGGCGGCTTACGATATTTTGGCCAGAAACCCCAAGATTATCGGCATCAGCGTTTACCTCTGGAGCATCGCATTCGCCAGACAGCTCGTCGAAATCCTTAAACGAACCAACCCCGAAATCACCATTTTGGTCGGCGGACCCGAAATCGCTTCTCCCGAAAAACGTTCCCAGGATGCCCTGTTTGCCCTGGCCGATCACGTCATCGTCGGCGAAGGTGAACGCGTCGTCCCAGCCCTTTGCGCCCGATATCTCGACGAACTCGATGACTTTAGCACGGACGAAATCCGCGCCATGACTAAGAATAAAGTCATTTATGCCCCTCGCGTCGATGTCACTACACTCACCCTGCCTTACGACGAATATACCGACGACGACCTCGCTCATCGCATCCTCTACGTCGAAACGAGCCGTGGTTGCCCCTATCGCTGTGCATTCTGCCTGAGCTCACAGGATAAGCCCCTGCGCTATTTTCCTATGGACGGACTTTTTGCCGCGTTTGAAAAACTCATTCATCGAGGCGCCCGTGCCTTCAAATTTCTCGATCGAACCCTGAATGCCTCCCTCTCCCGGGCACTTGCTATCCTCGACTTCTTCCTGCCGTGGCGCGAACAGGTCGCTCTTCACTTCGAAATGGTGCCTCACGAAATTCCCGACAAGCTCCTTGAGGCTATGGCAAAATATCCCCCCGGGGCCATTCAAATCGAGTTCGGCGTTCAAACCTTGACACAGGACGTCGCCGACCGCATTCATCGACAGCTCAATGCCGAACGCCTGCTTCAAAATCTCGCCATTCTTCGCGAAAAAACCGGCGTTCACATTCATGCCGATCTCATCGCCGGCCTTCCCGGTGAGTCATTTGAACAGTTCGCTGCCGGTTTTGAAAGACTCCATCAGTCCGGCGTTCAGGAAATACAGCTTGGGATCCTCAAAAGACTCAAGTCCTCGCCATTGGACGATAGGGCCCAGGAATGGGGACTCATCTTTTCCGAACTGCCGCCATACGAAGTCCTTCAGACCCCGGATATGTCGTTTAAAGAACTTACGGAATTCAAACGTTTTGCGAAATTTTACGACACCCTCGTCAATAACGCGAATTTTCCTCAGACCATCGATCGCATCTGCAGCGGCGACTTTTTTCACAAATTCCACGCCTTGACTCAGTGGATATATGCCCAGACGATATCGACACAGGGGATTTCTCAGACACGCTGGGTCGTGCTCCTCTTTGATTACATGACCAAAATTTGCGGTATTTCACCGGAAGAATCGGCCCAAATTATCATTGTGGATTACTTGAGAAGCCGAAAAGAAGACATTCCGCCGGTTCTCAAACCCTATCTGCCGTCGGATTTCAAAATATCCAACTGCAAACGCGCCGGTCACGGCGACGCTTCTCATATTCGTCAGGCTAAACATCTCGATCTGGAAAAGACATCATGAGAGTAGCATTTGTATATGCGGATCGCCTTGATTTTGAAGGATTGTATGCATTTCAGGTCGATCGTATTCAATATCTTGCAGACATGATGACGGCCAAAGGCTGGGATGTGACTCCGTTTACACGGATTGAATTGCCGTCCCAGCTTGACGATTACGATTTGGTCGTCGCGGCCGGCGGGGACGGCACGCAGCTCGAAGCAGCCATGCGCGTAATAAGTACGCCGTTATGCGGTGTTCGCCTTTTTCCGAAGAAAAGTGTCGGTTTTTTGTGCAGCTTCGATTACGACCTGTTTCAGACCTTTCTCGAACAGTTTGAGTCCGGTGAATCGCCCTTGACAGAGGTTGCACGCCTGCAGGTTTTTATCGATGGGCAGCCCGTACAGATTCCTGTGCTTAACGACGTATTGCTTGCGCATAAATGTCCGGCGAGAGCGTCACGATATGTCATTGAATTTGGAGAGGTTGTTCAGAGCCAGTGCTCGTCCGGGATTTGGGTTGCAACACAGCCCGGATCCTATGGCGGAGCAAGAAGTGCCGGTGCTGAGCCACTGACCGATCCCGAACGCGCCGTTTTTTGCGTTCGCGAGTGCCCAAAACCGGGAACTCTGAAATCTGATTCATTTCTGCCGGGAAAAGAACATTTTGTGATTTCTGTCGCCGGTTCTGATTTGCAGCTCTTTCTGGATGGTGGTCTGACTCAGATTCCATTGGAAAATGGACAGACGATATCGTTTGGACGTCATCCGTATTCCCTTTTGAAATACGGATTGAAAAAATGACGTTACTTGTCAGCCGGGGCTCTGCCACGGACCCCGCTGAGGGCTTTTCCTCAGACCCCGCTTAAGGGCTGAGCCCTTAAGAAACCGCAATATTTTAAGTGGATAGAAACTTTTGGGGCTGCCTAAGCCTGTTCCCCGCTGGGGACCCTCCTCAGTTCGCAATATGAAATGCACTTCGTTTCCCGAGCCTGTCGGCTCTCCAATTCGTTCATTTCATTTGCTCACTGGGCTCTGCGATGCCAGATGTCCACCGGACGTCTACCTTCTCGGCCCCCCGGCTCTCTTCAATTTCTGCCTTATATTTGCGAAAATGCTCATATTTCAGAAGATTTGTGAACCACCCTTGGATGAGTAGTAACGATAAATTCCCTTCTTTAAAAAGCTCAATCAGTGTTTCGTGTTTACCTTCAATTTTGCCTTCGAGTTTGCCCTCTTCTCGGGCAGATGCGAGTTCGGAAGCTTCGTCATGGAGGCGTTTTTCGCGAAGTCGAGCGGCTTCGCGAAGTCGTGCATCACCGCTCATTTGGGCAAGATTATTCATGAGTATTCTTATGCTTTATTGCAGAGTAACTGGAAATCCGTTTCGCTCATTTGCGCTTTTCGAGCTGCTGTATTTAGGGATAAATCACCTTCTTTAAAAAGGTCGATAAGCATTTTTAGCCCGCCCTCTTTATTACCTTCTTTTCTTCCTTCGATTTTGCCTTCTTCTCGGGCAGATGCGAGCTCGGACGCTTCGTCATGGAGGCGTTTTTCGCGAAGTCGAGCGGCTTCGCGAAGTCGTGCATCACCGCTCATATCGCGCAACACGTCAGCAGCTTTGTTCAATGTGTTATCCTTCATGATTTTGCGTAGAGGGCTTGAAATTCATTGACACTCATTTGGGCTTCTTCGGCCGCAATATTCATTGAAAGCGTACCTTTTTTAACAAGATTGATAAGCATTTTTAGCCCGCCCTCTTTATTACCTTCTTTTCTTCCTTCGATTCGACCTTCTTTTCTTCCTTCGATTTTACCTTCTTTTCTTCCTTCGATTTTACCTTCTTCTCTAGCAGATGCGAGCTCGGAAGCTTCGTCATGGAGGCGTTTTTCGCGAAGTCGAGCGGCTTCGCGAAGTCGTGCATCACCGCTCATATCGCGCAACACGTCAGCAGCTTTGTTCAATGTGTTATCATCTTTAAACATATCAAGCTCCTCCGGCTTTTTGACATTCAGGAATTTGAGCCATGCTGCCATGCGCTCCGCCAAATTCACGGAATCGAGTTTACCAACTTTTTTCA
>JAZRVP010000044.1:0-5510 GCA_045599245.1 Myxococcota bacterium | reverse complement strand
AAAGGACTGAGTCCTTTGGAAACCTCAATACTATAAGTGGAATAAGCCTTTTGGGGCTACCTATCCCTGCTCCTCGCCGGGGCCGAAGCATTGTATATAACGCCTCGACTGGCTTGCATCATTTTCTGCCTTATAGCTGCGAAATGCTCTGCTCATATTTCAAAAGATTTGCGAACTACCCCTGCCAGAGTTGTAACAAAAGGAAATGAAAAGGAAGCATAATGATTGCGAAATCGATGAAACTCTGTTAAACGAGCGGATTGCGTCTAAATAGCGGACGTAGAGTGAGTATGGTAAAGCCAGAGCAAACTGGTATTTTGAAGGAGAATAGCGAATATGGCAGAACGTATTTCTTGGGAATATTTCATTCTTCGCAGACACATCGACAGCATGGGCGTCATCAACTATTATAAAGGCGATACGAAAGAGCCGGTGTGTGCAGCCAATGCAGATGAATCCCAGGTGTTGATTACATTTGGTCAGCATGGTTATGAGCTTTGCAGCGTACAGTATCTTCGCACCGGGGATACAAAATATTATCTGAAACGTCCTGCTAAATCCTAATATTCGCAAATAACAGCATGGAGCATGAGCATACATGGCACGTGTCACAGTAGAAGATTGTTTAGAGAAGATTCCTAATCGCTTTGCGATGGCTTTGTTGGCAAGCAAACGCGCTCGCGCGCTTCTGAATTCTGCCCCGCCGACCATAGAATCCGACAACAAACCGTGCGTCACAGCACTTCGCGAAATTGCCGAAGGCACTGTGCATTGGGATTTACCCGTTGAAGACATCCTCAAAGGTAACATTCCAGAAACGAAGAAAAAAAGTCGTCGCGCCCGCAAATCACAGGGCTAACCCAAATAAACGCCGCTTCCAGTCCGAAGCGGCGTTTTTGCAGGAGGAACGATGAATCGTTTTTTTGCCCTTTGTGCCATGTTTTTTCTGTGCACACTTTCGCTCACAAATGCGTTTGCCCAATCAGAAAATAACCGCGTTTTCTGGCAGCTTGCCTACAGCCCATCCCTGAATACCGACCAGCAAGCCGAAGTTCAAGCCGTCGTTGTTCAAACCCTTGCAAGAGCCAAAGAACGGCACTTTGCAAGCGATGCCATCATCGCTCAGAAACTCAAAAAAGAAGGCCTGAACTTTCCAGAGTGCTTTGAAGAAGGCATCCCATGCAGCTCCGGCGGCGCATTTCTGCTCGATGTTCACAACGTCGATGCCTATGCAAAAGCCCTATTTTCATACGAAAATAATGAATGGGTTATCACACTGACTCTCTATCGAGCCCTTTCATCATCCGCCGTACAAATACAAAAATCCGGTCCATCCCTGCCCGATCTCCTCACCCAAGTCATCGGATCCTTTTTCGAAATGGAATCGAGTCTCGACATCACAGGCAACGTTCCCGACATCGAAATTTATATCAATCAAAAGCTCGTTGGCATGACGCCAATGAACATAAAAGCCCCCATAGGTGAACAAACTATTACCTTTAAGAAACCGGGCTACGTGAGTGAAACCTGGCAGTTCACTGCCGAAAAAGGAAAAGTCTATTCCAAAGCCGTTGAATTAAACCCGGAAGAAACTCAGCTCACCGTTCTGACCTCAGCCAGTGATGCTCAAATCTATATCGATGACACCTTGTGGGGAACGGCCAATGCAACCAATGCTATTCTGCCGGGAAACCATAAACTGGCCGTTCTTTCCGAAACCCATCATATCTACACCCAGGACTACAAAGTCTATCCAGGAACCCCGCAAACCATCCAGGTTGCCTCACTCCCTAAAAGCCGATCACCGTATGAAATCCGTCATGACGGCATCGGAAAATACCGCCTTTCCGGGACACTGGGATATTTCCTGTCAGGCCATAAACTCCGAATGCCCAAAGCCTCATGGCACGGAGAACATCCCGATATTGCAGAAAAAGTCTATTTCAACGGCATCTCACTGGCGATGAACTACGAGAATGAGTACTGGGGAGTATCATTCTTCCGAATGGATATTGCCGGAGCCTCTGTTGATAAAGATTTTACAATCAACAACGAAGTGTACCATCCGGATTCGAATGCCCTGTATGTCGGCTTTTATCCTGCACAAATCAAAGGTCATTACACATTTTGGGTCATGCAGGCCGAAGCCGCATTCGGCATAGGTCTGTCTCACATGAAACTCGGAGCAAGCAACGTCATCTTTGGCGATGCCGACTTAAAACAAACGACATTTTCTCTCGATTTTTCTCTGGGACTTAAATACTTTTTCAGCGAAGAATCGTTTGCGATGCTAACTTATGACCTTCAGTACGATGCGTTCTCAAACTCCATTCCACGACATGGCATGACCCTGGCCATGGGCCTTCAATTCCCCGTCTGGATGCGAACCAAAGACCTGCCTCCGGAAGAAGTAGAACTTCCAGAAGCCGCCAGCCAGGAGGAAATGGAAAACAATTCGACAGGAACAGAGCAAATCGAAGAAACGTCAGAATCAATGATTGAAATTCAGCCGGGGGAAACGGATGTGACTGAAACCGTCTCCATCGATGACGAAGCCCCCGAAACATTGGAAGACCGAGAAGCACTTGAAGAGCTCAATGAAATTTTCGCCCCGGAACCCTCGGCACCACAAGATACCAATCAATCATCGGAGGATGAGTTGATATGAAAAACCTCATAAAACATCAGATGAAAGCGTTTTCATTTTCGTGCCTCATCCTCGTCTTCACGGCATTGAATCTGTTCATGGCAACGAGTGCCTGGGCACAGAGTGCACAGGAATTTTTCGAACAGGGAAACGCTCAGTACAACAAAAAAAATTACGCCGAAGCCGTTGCCTCTTACGGACGAGCCATTCAGTTGCAGCCTCTGACTCTGCCCAAAGCCTATCTCAACTGTGCACGAGCCTATTCCATGCTGAAAAACTACCCGGCTGCAGTCCAGTATTATGCATTTTATGGTGAAACAGCCTCAGATTCAGAAAGCGATCGCAAGTTTAAGGCAGAGTACAAAGCGGCAGAAAAAAAAGCCCGAAATGAAACTTATGTGCGCGATCACGCGCAAACCGCCGTTCTCAAACAGCTTCAGACGACTCTGGATGCCAACGGTCCCTTTTTAACGCGCCAGGGCAATGGCGCCGTCGCATTTTATGATGTTTTACTTCGTGCAGGATATGCCGAACCGGAGCTCTATACACTCCAGAGAAAAATCGTCAAAGGCCTGACCACAGAAATCGAAACCGAAGTTTCACCAGTACCAGGCCAGCCCCTGCCTAATCTCGACCGAACCGGCTGGGAATATATCCGCAACAAACTTACGCGTCTGAAACAGTATCCCGACAATCAGCCCAATGCATCATTTATCAGTGCCGTTGAATCACTGGCCCTTGGCTGGGAAGCCTATTACCGTGCCGATTATGAAGCAGCTCAATCAGCTTTTGATGCCGCCTGTGCATCTGCAACTCCCCTTCCCGCAGCTTACTGGGGAAAAATCATGCTCGCTTTTCAACGAGGCAACGACGATGAACTTCTTTCGCTGATAGCACAAGCTGAAGCATCCTACGAAAAAGCAGAAATTTCAGGCATGACGCATATCTTTGCACTGCTCAAAGCACAAGCCTATCGAACCCTAGGAGACCAGGAACAAAGCCTTCACTGGCTCTCCGTCATGCAGGATGCACTTCAATGAAAACTCATGAAAAATTCTTCAAACCAGGCTTGGTGCCAGTCGATGAAATCATTGAGCATCTGCCGGAAACCCCAAGAGAATTACACCCCATAGGCGTGCAATTTTCGATGGTATGGCGCATAATATTTTTTATCTTTGTCTCTTTATTATTAATTCTATTTATACATACATGCATTCACCTTTTTATCGAAACTGCCATTGTTATATATTGGGCATTCATCTTTGTTCTCATCCCGATCTGGTTGGTTATCATTCCCTGGAAATTGACATCAACCTATAAAAATAAGCTCAAATCCTTTCGGTATTGTCAAAAAATTTATCAAAATGGCATCCCTGTAAAAGGATATGTCAATACACTCACTCGCGTTACGGGAAGAGAGCAGAACTGCCATCACATCGAGCACACGTGGACTTCATCCCTGTCCAAGGTCAGAATTGATTATACATTCGAGATAGACAATACCGTGAAAACTGGAACTGCCCTTCTTCGGGAACAGAATATGAATTATTTGAGCATGAATAGTGAAATATGTGTTTTATATCTTCCCGACAATCCATCAGAGAACATGATTTTTCCGATTCCCGGCAATGAATTTTTTGAATACCTAAAGAAGAGCTAAAACGCCCCAAGTCAGCATCGAGATAAGGGGGGAAGCGGAAAACAGAACAAAAAAAGCTGCCCCAAAGGGACAGCTTAATTATTACTCAAGCAGAAGAAGCCCAAACGACTTATTCGGCATCATCATCGTCATCAAGGTCATCATAATCGTCTTCATCGTCATTGAAACGAACGATAAGAGGAAGTTTTTCCTTGATGGCATCATTGAGTTTAGCGCTAAGGATATACCAGCCAATTTTAGCATAGCGGTAAGGATCTTCGTCATCGATAACGGGGTCAGTCTCATCGATATTAACATTTGTATCGATATCGAGAGCTTTAGCGATTTCATCCAGTTCACGACGAAGAGCCGGAAGAGAAGAAACATCGACGCTGCCATCATCTTCTTCGCAGCAGCATTCATCGTCATCATCATCTTCATGGTCGTGGCAATGGCAGCATTTGTCATCGCAATCGCATTCATCATCTTCGTCGTTGTTGATACAAATCTGAGCGACGAAAGGCAAATCGGCGGGGATGCAGAAGAATTCGAAGCTGTTTCCAATGGCGAGGATATGACAGAATTTTTCGACATCGCGATCGCTTTCTTCATCGCCAAGTTCATCTTCGAGACGTTCGAAGACTTCGGATTCCCAAGGTTCTTCGGGATCGATGACGAGGCCATCGATTTTTCCGTCTAATTCGAGTTTAGCGGCAACAGCCTGAAGTGCAGAGAGCTGACGATCGTCAATGACATCGACGCTAACTTCTTCATCACTACCGGATTTATCGACTTCATCCCAGGAAATTTCTTTTCCGTAATGGTCGCTCAGGACTTTCTGAAGTTCGCTGACGGAATTGTCAGCATCCATATCTCCACCGTAAGCTTCTTTCAGATACTCGCGCAAAGACATAGCAAAAAGTTCAAACATAAATACCTCTCCGAGTGATGTGCTAAAGAGCACGGAAAAAATCGGTGCAATCGCCGACAAAAAGCTCCTGCAAAATCGCAGTAATTATAAAGAATACACCTGTTTAGTCATCTTTTACAAGCATTTTTCGTTGAAAGAACGTTACTACTCACCGGGGCTCTGCCAGAGAAGCTTGTTTGAGTGTCGAGTAGCAGATCAACGTTACTATTCAGACGGGGCTCTGCCCCGAACCCCGCTTAAGAGCTGAGCCCTTAAGAATCAACAATATTTTAGGTTGGTATTAGCTTTTGAGG
>JAZRVP010000043.1:0-5475 GCA_045599245.1 Myxococcota bacterium | reverse complement strand
AGGCAGAAATTGATGAGAGCCGGGGGGGCCGAGAAGGCAGGCGTCCGGTGGACGGCTGGCATCGCAGAGCCCAGTGAGCAAATGAAATGAACGAGTTGGAGAGCCGACAGGCTCGGGAAACGAAGTGCATTTCATATTGCGAACTGAGGACAGGAGCAAAGCCCCAGAGGGGTTCGGGGCAGAGCCCCGGTGAGTAGTAACCTTCGGTCTATCTCCTGGCTTCTTTTGCCTTTAACGAGCACTCCCTTTCTTCTATAATGCCGATTGGGGTGTTTTTTTACTGAAAGGAGCCGAGTATGAGATATTTCCCGTGTTTCTCCATTGTTCTTTGCATCTGTTCCATGCTGTTCGCGACAACATTCATACATAACGCCGTCGCACAAGAATCAGATAAGCCTGCACAAGGCAGGGGAACGCCAGACACGACACAAGAGGCAAAGCTCACAATCAAAGCAATTCCATGGGCCACCGTTTCAATCGACGACAAAAGAGTTGGTACGACTCCGGTACAAAAAAAAGTTTCTCCAGGTACACACGTTATTCAAGTTCGACTTCCACCTCAAAAAAAACAATATACGACAAACATTACAATCGAAAACCTTCAAGCCATCGAACTCATCTATGATTTCAATAACGATGAGCTTACACAAAAAGAAATGACTTACGATCCATCTCTCGATACCTCAAATGAAGAAGATAATAAGAAATCAAGCAAAAAAAAGAATTCAAAAAACAGTGCTGATGCCCGTGAACGTACGCTCGATAACAAAGTCGAATTAAACTTTGACACTCAGGATGAAACTAACAAAGCCAAGAAAAAGACGAAATCATCTAAACAAAGAAAAAAGTCTAATGCCCATCCACTCGATAGTCGCGTCGATTTGCCGTTCTAATTCAGTATAAGGAACCTCACACCATCAAATGGTTTATACCACCTATAACAATTGAGTTTCCAAAGGGCTCACACCTTTGATTGTTTTTGGGGCAAAGCTCCCCAAAACAATCATGCAGTACCTTCCTGTAATCATTTTTGGCAGAAATTAGTGAGCCTTGTTCACGCATTTATCAGCGCTGAGTTCCACCAGAATCAGCCTGCCCTGTTGAATAACTGCCCTACCACGCCAATTTCAGCTCGACCATCCGGCATGGCGGCGACACGTTAACCAAAGAAAATTCGCGCGGCGTATGCGCGCAAGGCGAAGACGAGCACATAGATGCGCAAATGGCGGCGTATGCCAATAGCCGCCGTACATATTTATCGATAAATTTTAAACGCATACCAATAATTTCTTATCGATAATCGATAAATTTTTATTGACAACTATTTTTAATCCCTCTATACAGCCGCCATAAGGACGCCGGACAAAAGAGGATTTCGGCGATGAATATTTCGGAGGTTATTATGTATAAAACAGTATCATCCCATAATATTGTGATAGAGAATAATACAATGACACAAACCGAGCCAACGACAGCCGATATTGCAATAGAACCTGTAAAGGTTGAACCGCCCGTCAAATCTATCAATTCTATTGATAAGACCCAAAATAATGAAATACCGGATATTGCAAAATTTCGTAAAATCCCATTTTGGGCAGCATTAACGAGCTATATTATCGGCTGTTTATGGGTATCCGGTATCGTAGGGTATGAGTCCTGGATGCCGTATCACGGCAGGATCACAATGTTTACGGCAACCTTCTTTATATGGGCCGAACTGACGATGAAAAGCATCCCCCGTCCCGGGAAAGAGTGCTGGTTCTGGATGGCCTGTGCTCTTTGCATTGCCATCGGCATGGATTTGCCTCGCTCCCCCCAATGCGATTTATATTTGGACCCGTCCCCAATGATGTCTGGCTGGAATTACTTTGCACTTCACTGCATTGCTATTTATTGGATATTATGCCGTTCTGGTAAATTAATAGAAAATAAAACAGGCACGATGTTTTTGTTAGATGGTCTGACTGGATGCATTATTGCACCATTTCGAGGAATTCCCAATCGAATCAAGACCATTATATATAGCATAAAAGAACATAATGCTGAAAGCCGAAAGAATGTCGCTGTTTCTATTATTGCACTCGCAATATGTCTTCCAATTCTTTACAAAGTCATTTTACTTCTTGGGGAAGCAGACAATGTATTTAATGAT
The DNA here is from genome assembly GCA_045599245.1 of Myxococcota bacterium. Lineage (GTDB taxonomy): Bacteria > Myxococcota_A > Bradymonadia > UBA4248 > UBA4248 > UBA4248. The sequence continues at coordinate 3,323 of JAZRVP010000043.1, read as the reverse complement.
ATTATAAAAAATATCCGTGATTTCAGTCCCCTACATTATGTTTATAAAGATTTTTTCAATAAATTCATTCCAGGTATTTTCGTCAGCGCCTATATTTTTGGACTTTTGTCGAATTGCATCCTCAGTGATAAGCCCATTTTTTCAGCCCCCAAAATTCACAAATCAATGGAATCTTTTAGAAGCATTCCAACGATGGCATGCATGGTCATTCTTAGCAGTTTTATCACCGTGTACCTGCTTTTTTTCAAAATTCAGGGAGCACATCTGCTTAGTGCATTTTGGGGCGTAATTCCGGATGACCTGACAGCCTCGGAATTTGCCAGACACGGATTTTTTGAGCTTTGCACCGTAATGAGTATCAATTTCGGCCTTTTCTTTGGCATGTCCAAACTTTGTAAAACGCCGTTGCATGAGAACAAAAAACTAAAAATTACGACGCTGTTATTAATTAGCGAGAGCATTCTTTTGGCGATTACCGCAGCAAGCAAGCTCATTCTATATATTGAACGTTTTGGATTTACAACGCTCCGCCTTCTGAGCATCTGGGGTATTCTCGTTCTGACTTATGGATGTATTCTCACAATTATTGGCATAATTAAAAATAAAACATACGTGGACAAGTGGATTTGGGGTTCAGTTGCAACTTTTGTCCCACTCTGCTTTTTTTAAAACCTCGTCGGAAGCCCCAGCATATAGAACTTCTTCCTCGCCGGGGCCCCGGCTCTCTTCAATTTCTGCCTTACAATTGCTTTTTATTCAGAGATTCCTTAGGGATATTATTCCAATCGTGATGTGCTCAAATCAACCAGTCCAGAAAATCTGAGTTTGAATAAAGAAAGCAATTGCTATAATTTATCAGACAAAAGTAAAGCCGTTCGCAGGAACGGCATTTTTATGATGGAATCTCAGGAGCAAAACATGAAAAAAATCGTGCCGGCAAAACAAAGCATTCTAATCAGCCGGGGGCTTGTATATTTCTTTGCGCTGGTCCTGATCGCAATGGATGCGATGGGCTGGAGGATTGGAATGAAGCTGGAAGGGGCAGCACTATTTCGTCATACGATGTCTTTCCAAGACAGTCTATGTTTCATCATCTGCCTTTATTTATGCAGTATTCCGGCTTATATCGTGCTTCACGACCTGCATCGCCTTCTGATAAATCTCGATGCGGGAAAAGTCTTTATTCCCGAAAATGTCAAACGCCTTCGCCGATGCAGCTGGTGTCTTTTGTCGGCCGCCGCAATTTGCCTCGTCGGTGTCATTTGGCTTCGTGTTCTGATGATTATTGTCGCCGCCGCAAGTTTTGTGGGGGTAATCGTTCGCATCATCATGAACATATTTGAACAAGCGATTTCGATGAAAGAAGAACTCGATTTGACGGTATGAGAGGCAAAGTATGGCAATCATCGTAAATCTCGACGTCATGATGGCGAAGCGAAAGATTAGCGCCGGCGAACTGGCTGAAAAGATTGGAATTACTCCGGCAAACCTGTCGATATTGAAAAATCAGAAAGCAAAAGCAATACGATTTTCAACTTTAAATATGATTTGCCGCGTTCTGGAATGCCAGCCGGGAGACATTTTGGAGTACGCCTATCGCGAAGATGATGACGAAAAAGAAGACTAATTGTTTCTTTTAAGTTTCGTCATGATGCTGTTCAAATGTTTTTTATGTCGGCAGCCTATCGCCCTGCAATACGGCTGCCCCTGGCCGGTGCTATGGGGCCAAAGGCCCGCATACGCCCCGGCTTTTTCCTGTGGCGAGCACGCAACCCTCGATAATGAAGCTTGCACATGCAGCTGCAATGACGGCTACAAACTCGATGAAGCGACAAACACTTGTGTCGAAGAAGATCCCTGCGCGCTTTCATCCCCATCCTGTAATGTTTGCAAACCTGGTTATTCAGAATCATGCAAATGCCTGACAGAAGCCACAGATTGGACCAAATCCGGAAAGAAAGACATTGTTGATTATCTCGTTAATATTTGCAAACTGAGCACATACTATCAGCAAGACAAGTTCATGTCACTTGCTGAAGATAAGCAGAATATTGGTTCATCCTGTTTCTGTTATGGTCCTCGATGCAACTTTGCTGGTTATGAACGCCCCGAACTTCAGAAGAGCAACAATGATGCAATTCTTTATGGATGCGACGCAGTTCCTGAAGATTACAATGGCGCAATCCGCAGCTGTTTTAGAAGTAATCATATTGAAGCTATAAAACCTGCAATTTATTTCCCGTTTGGAGCATGTGCATTGGCGATGAGTTCATGCACACCGTCTAACGAATGTCCGACTGATGATAATGATTGCACACCGGAAAAAGCGATCGAACTTAACGAGAAAACGATTTGTTCTTTTGCAACGTTTGGTGATTACAGCCAGAAAGATGAATTTACATCATGTCCATCGGATGATGTTTTGTTAGACTTTGCGATGAACATTGAGCTCAAGAGCCTTGGTCGCAAAGCCAAGCTGGATGTCCGTGGATGTTTCCAAGGCTGTAAAACGGATGCCGACTGCCATGGAGCAGGCGTCTTTGATCCCATCACCCAAGAGCAGGCCGAATTCAAATGCACAGAAACAGACGCCGCCACCTCTGGCGAATTTGCAGGTAAAAAAGCCAAAGTTTGCTTCGATCGTCGCACCATTAAGGATACCGATCAGGCTTACAGCTCGTTCATCCAGGTAAATTCTTAATCAATAAATAATCAGTATTCGTCGTAACAATTCAAGCCAAAGACCTAAGGAAACTCTATTGTTTTTCTGGGGCTTTGCCCCTGTTCTCAGTTCGCAATATGAAATGAACTTCGTTTCCCGAGCCTGTTGGTCGAGGCGTGTACACAACGCCTCGACCGTTCATTTCATTTGCTCACTGGGCTCTGTGATTTTCGCCATTCCCAGGATGGCGAAAATCCTCGGCCCCCGCCAAAGGGCTGAGCCCTTTGGAAACTTCAATTAGGTGGTATAAGTATTTGGGGCTGTCTAACCATGATTCCCCGCCGGGGTCGAGGCATGGTACATAACGTCTCGACTGGCTCTCATCAATTTCTGCCTTAAAATTGCGAAATAATCCGTCTTTCACCAATCTCTGCGCATATTTCAGAAGATTTGTGAATCAACCCTGGCTGAGATGTAACGGCGCGAGGGTACGCACGATCTATTTAACATGCTACGCCGTTTTTTTTGCCTCGCAGAGGCAAAAAAAAGCCGGCGACGTTCTACTCTCCCACATAGTCACCCATGCAGTACCATCGACGCAAAAGAGCTTAACTTCCGAGTTCGGGATGGGATCGGGTGTGGCCTCTTCGCTAATATCACC
>JAZRVP010000042.1:0-77154 GCA_045599245.1 Myxococcota bacterium | reverse complement strand
CGTTCATTTCATTTGCTCACTGGGCTCTGCGATGCCAGCCGTCCACCGGACGCCTGCCTTCTCGGCCCCCCCGGCTCTCATCAATTTCTGCCTAAAAATTGCGAAATACGCCATATTCAATAGATATATGAATAACGTTACAGTGCAACGGCATGTTACGCCGCCAAATTAGCGTATTGTCTGATAGCCGTCCCCATCTCAAAACAAAGACGCGTATGCCGACGGCATAGCGGCTTTCGAAACATGGCGTATTGGCCGAAGGCCGATAGCCATGCCCCACCTAATTTAATGAAATATTGACAATCCAAGAGAATGCATTATTAGGGAGTGGGATTTTTTCTGAAATCCAATTTTGATTAAAATTCGGATTAGTCATGCCAATATCTGTAGAAAAAACCAGTTTTTTACCCGCGTCATACGACAGTCAACCAAAGACAGTCAGTCGCCCATCACTTGACAGTGTAGCAGACGACGACGATATAAGCATGCCCGGGAGTCCCGTTGACAGTGCAGTTCAAGAAGCACTTCCAGAAGAAAAGATCAGAGAGAATACTCAGCTTCCTAACGGAGAATTTGAGAACACGCGAGAATTATCGCATCTGTATCGCGTAACGACGAAGCAGGGAGACGGCGGCTGTTCAGTGGTTTATGATGCATGGCGAATAGCCGACGGCGCGCATGTTGCCCTCAAAGTTCTGGCACTCTCGCCAACTCTGGACCCCGAAGACGCGGAACGAACGCGGCAGCGTTTCTTTGCAGAAGCGCAGGTTCTGACAACTTTTGTCGATGATCACATTGTCAAATGCCTTAATTACGGACTTTTTAACGGTGCGCCGTGCGCGGTTCTTGAGTTTATTTCGGGCAAACAACTCGATGTATACATTCGGGAATTTGGCATGCTGCCGTATGAATATGCGATTGGCATTATCCGACAAATTCTTCTGGCGCTCGAAGAAGCGCACTCGAAAGGTGTCATCCATCGCGATCTGAAGCCGGCCAATATTTTGATAATTCGCGAGGTTGAACCGCCCACTGTCAAGCTGATCGACTTTGGTATTGCCACGTTCACGGAAAGCACCCAAACTTCACTTCAAAAAACGCCGAGCGGCATTATTCGAGGAACCCCATCGTATATGGCACCGGAACTGTTTTCAGGCACGGAATCCGCGAGTGTCGAAAGCGATCTGTATGCCATTGGCCTCATTTTGTGCGAATGTCTGACGGGCAAAGTTGCGTATTCAGCGCCAAGCCTGATGCAGGTTGCGTACAAACAAGTCAACGAACCGTTAACGCTTCCGGTTTTTATCCCGCAATGTTTAAATCACGTTATCAGGAAATGCTGCGAAAAGGATCGAACCAAGCGTTATCACTCGGCCAGAGAACTCATTCATGCCCTGGATAATGCTCTTCCGATGGCACTTGCCATGAAGGAAAGGAGCGAAGAGAACTACCTCAAATCACTCGAAGAAGCGAAAGCCCAAACCAAACCCAAACAGAACAATCTAACTGTTATTATCGCGGTAGCTGCGTGTGTTATTGCAGTCATCTCCATTGTACTTGTGTTCTTATTCCAGCCCCGGACCTCGGAACAGCCGCCAGTACCGAATCAAGCGACTGCACCTGACGCAAAAGCTCCGTCAGAACAGTCTAAAGCCGCAGATGACACTCAGGCTCCTGCTGAACTGCCTAAAGCTACAGATGACACTCAGGCCCCTGCTGAACAGCCTAAAGCTACAGAGGCTGCGCCCAAGCCTAAATCAACGACGCCCGCCAAATCGAAGTCATCCAAGCCCAAATCGTCAAAGACTGAGAATAAGGAATCATCAAGCGATAAAGGTACAACTTCCGGCAAAAAAGCAGATACGACATACGTACCGACCTCAATATTCTAACGCCATCAAAATAAAACCCGCATAAATGAAATCATTCATATATGCGGGTGGATGGTGCCAAAAGCGAGTATGGACGGAGCTAGAAATTGAAGGTCACGCCCATATAAGAAGGAGAGATGTCCAATTTAAAGGCGGTCTGCAGCTGTTTTTCAACTGTACCTATTTTTGTATGAGCGACAATGGCAATAATTGAGCCGGCGATGCCGAATCCGAAACCGGCAGCGAGAAAACCATAACCGAATTTTTCATAGCTATTGTATTCGTTAAAGTGGTTTTTCTTCCCGCTGAGAAGTTTTTTATAATCATCACCGGCTTTATCGTAATACAGGCCGACGAGAGAAGCGCCGACAATAGTGAAAAGAGCGCCGCCGGCGGCGAGTCCGGTTCCGGTCCATTGAAGGGTATAGAGGTTTTCAATGGCGGCAATGCGAGCATCATTAACTGCAGAATTCACGGCAGAACTGCCATCGACAGTCATGGTCACGATCTGTTCTTTATAAGCGGCGTCGAGAGCATCAAGTTCGGCCTGTTTTTCATCGAGCTGAACCTTGAGAGCTTCGGCTTGTTTTTTATATGGCAATTCGAGTTCAGCCCGACGAAGCCAAATCTTTTCGATGAGATTTTGAGGAACATCGTATTCATGGAGATAGTCGGTGGCGCGACGAACAGCGCTCAGAGCCTCATCATCCCGGCCGAGCTGGCGGTAGGTTTCACTGAGCAAATAATTAGAGATTGGAGCTTTGTCGCAGATGAAAACGAGCTGTTTACCATAATCGAGTGCGGTGTTGTAATCGGCCTGTTCATAAGCCTGACCCATTTTTGCACTCAATTCATTCCATTGTTCAGAACCGATATCAGAGCAGTCAGCGAGAGCGGCTGCAGGAGCGAGTGTAATGAGAGCAGCGCCAAGGATACGAAGAAAAGAAGAAAAGCTCACGACGACCTCTCTTTATTTAGCAATTTCGTCATCAGAAACTTCGACATAAACCGTGATCTTGTCGACCACAATTTTACCGGTACGACAACTACGCCAAATACTCATTTCCTGAGAAACGGGGCCTGGGTAACCATAAGCGAAGCATTCCGGATTATCAGTATTCCAAGTAGAGTTACCAGTGTCGGGATCCGTGACAAGACAATTTGCGGGGCTAGAAACATTGGCATATTTATACATCATTGCTTTAGCCTTGTAGTCATCAGCACTATAAGAATAAGTCAACTTGCCGTCATTATCAGAACACAGTGAATTGCAAGAAGCGGCGAAAGCAGGCAGATCCATGGTACAGGCTTTCAAAGCGCTATCGATAGCAACATTTCCGCCGCTTCTTGTGCGGCTTTCGACGACGACCTGATATGAGGTTTTACAAGCCTCAATCCCGCTCTCTTTTGCCTCATCGACGCTATTAGCGACCTGGAAATAAGCGAAATTGTTATCTGTACATTTTGCGACTTCATATTTTACGACGACTTCCTTCTTTGACTGACCTGGGAAAAACTCAGATTTATATTTTGAATCCGTCAAAGAATTAACATGTGCACCTGGGTCCAAATTATATTGAGGTGTAAAATACATCACATAATTTTCATCATTTTGTGTACCGATTAATTTTTCGATACCGGATTCAGAAACGAGAAAATCAACGTAGAAATTATGCTCCGTCCATTTGCTATTTTCTTTTGCGACGAAAGTAAAGGGCACCTGTTTGTCCAATTCGACCAAATAGCATCCGGGTTTTGTCCTCATCGCACATTCTTCGGCATGTTCAATGCAGTAAGTATCGGCAGCGTTCTCCAAACCGGGCATATTTGCAAAGATAGAGAACAAGACCTTACGAACCGTGATGGGATAGCTGCAGGTAACGACATTTGTGCGCGGCAGATACAAATCGTAAGCACTTCCGGCATAGTCATCGCCGACAGCTTTTAATTTACCGATATTCCAGGAAGTTTCGGGGGGAACCAGTTCAAGGGCGCTAAAACATTTATTACCGGGATTATCCGGACATACTACAGCTTTACGGCAAGTACCGGCATCACAAACATAATTTGCGAGGCAATCGGAAGTCACATTGCAGGCGCAAACGCCGGCGTTGCAGTTCTGTGTCAGGCAGTCTTTATCAAGTGTGCAGACATCACCGCCCCTCGCTCCGGCAGCAGCGACGCAGGCTCCGGCTTCACAGGTTTGTCCGTTGGGGCAGTCTTCGTTCGAAGCACATCCGCAAAGATTGTTTGAACAAACACCGGATTTGCACATTGCCTTATCCTGGCAGGCACTTCCTGCATCATATAAACTTATACAACCTTTTGATTTTCCATCACAAAAATACCCCTCAGGACATTTTGTTGAACAAATGACGGAATCATCGTCAGTGGGAACATCCTTACCATTCTGATTTTCAATACCGCCATCATCATACGTGCAAGCTGCCAGACCGGAAGCCACTAAAAGCAAATTAAAGAGACAAACAAATCTACGAGCCATAACATTTCCTAAAAAACTTGCGCAACCATCTACGCGAGTCATCGAAGCAATTCCCTTAAACGCGAGTCATCGAAGCAATTCCCTTATACGGGCAAAAACACAAATATATATTATAAACAAACTGGCATAAAATTTCAAGAAAATAGCATATCTGGCAATATTCTTTCGTTACTACTCAGTCGGGGCTCTGCCCCGACCTCCGCTTAAGGGCTGAGCCCTTAAGAATCCGCAATATTTTAGGTTGGTATTAGCTTTTAGGGCTGCTTAACCATTATTACCCCGCCGGGGCCCCTCCTCAGTTCGCAATATAAAATGCACTTCGTTTCCCGAGCCTGTTGGTCGAGGCGTTGTGCACAACGCCTCGACTGGCCGTTCATTTCATTTGCTCACTGGGCTCTGCGATGCCAGCCGTCCACCGGACGCCTGCCTTCTCGGCCCCCCCCCGGCTCTCATCAATTTCTGCCTGAAAATTGCGAAATACGCCATATTCAATAGACATATGAATTAACCCTGGCTGAGCTGTAACAAAAATGTTACGACTCAGCTTGGGTGGCTCCAGCTGCATTGCTAATTCACTTTTAAAGGCATGATATAAAAACGGTTAGTCGGGTACTGCATTCATGGTGGTATGATGGAAGATTTTCACGAGGCTTGGCAGAAAAAGGTAATCGGCAGCAAAGAGGCGTGATCGGAATAGCGTATTGGGGCAGCCGAAATGATGTGTTGATTTTGAACAAGGAGAAATGCAAATGACGACGAGTTGTGATTCAAAACATTTATCAACCACAAATATGGATATGCAGGCTGTGACGGATATTTCATCGATTCGGCCGTTGGTGTTTTGGGTGAATATTCCGAAGGATCATTTTAAATACAGCATTTGTCCGTCACTTGCTGAATGTGAACGAGAACAAATTAAAGCTGAATTTCCTAATTTCATTGAGAATTTTGAAATCGATTTTGACGGCGACGGCCTTTATGAAACGCGCAATCAATTTTGCTTTCAATACGAAAAGGCAGGTCTGTATCGCGTTTCAATTCGAGGAGAAATCATTGGAATCCAGATCGGAACACAGTCATTTTTTGTCTGTGATTTGGGGCTTGTGAGTCGTGATAATGGCGAGGTTCAGGCCATTGTTCAATGGGGTGATATTCGTTGGAAAACGATGACTCGTTTTGCAAAAGGGGCAAATAAACTTCGCATAGAGGCATTAGATAAGCCAAATTTGAACGATGTTCGATCAATGGAATCGATGTTTGAGGATGCCCATGATCTGAACGCCGATATGAATGATTGGGATGTTTCTCATGTCAGGAACATGAGCAATCTGTTTAAGAATGCGAAGTGTTTTAACCGGCCGTTGGATAGATGGGATGTTTCTCAAGTGACGGATATGACGGGGATGTTTGAGGGAGCGTCGTCGTTTAATCAGTGTTTGAACGGGTGGAATGTTTCCCGGGTGAAATCGTTGAATTCGACGTTTAGTCAAGCCAGAGCTTTTAATCAGCCGTTGGACAAGTGGGATGTGTCGAGTGTGGTAGGATTGGAGCACACTTTTTATGGGGCATCATCGTTTAATCAGAATATTGAATGCTGGGATGTGAGTCATGTGACGAGTTTTTATGAGACATTTCGAGAAGCGAAAAGTTTTGATCAGCCGCTCAATGGATGGGATGTATCCAGTGCATTGGGGATGTCGGGAATGTTTGCTAGGGCCAAAAAGTTTAATCATCCGTTGGATCGATGGGATGTGTCTCATGTTCGGTTGATGTGGTACATGTTTCAGGGGGCAGAAGCGTTTAATCAGCCGATAGGATGCTGGGATGTCTCTCAAGTGACGTCGATGAATGAGATGTTTGAAATGGCGGTACGTTTCAATCAGCCGCTTGATGGGTGGAAAACGACTTCATTGGAGAGTATGTCTCAAATGTTTTGGCGTGCGATATCATTTAATCAGCCGGTTGGGCATTTTGATGTGTCACATGTGTTTGAAATGCATCACGTGTTTGAGGGGGCGATATCGTTCAACCAGGATCTTTGTGACTGGAGAGTGAAGCCGAATGTGAATATCAATGAGATACTGTTGGGAGCGAAGAGCTGGAAACAAAAAATACCGTCGTGGCTTGAGGATAAAGCGCAGACGGTATTCGATTCATTGACAAAAGAGGACTGGTGGGTTGAAGAAAAGGTTCGTGAACTCGACAGGGAGCACAGAACGTGAAGTTTATGATTGTGGCGATGAATTGTCGAAGTGTTCTCTGACCCAATCGACGAATTTATCGCAGTCATCGTTCTCTGAGAGGCATTTGTCGAGGATTGCATCGCGGCACTGTGCGATGCACAGACCGAGCGTTTTACCGCGAACATTGAGTGCTTGAGAGAGCGCGCCTGAAAGGGCTTTAGGGAGTTGAACTTCGGCGGAAGCCGGATTGTCAAAGTAAGGCTGTAGGGCCGTTCTCCATTCGGTGAGGCGTTCTCGTTCTGAGGTCCTGTAAGGTTCCGGGATGGCGAGGAGTCGAATGTCCTGAAAACGGTTCCAGTTGTCCATGTCATCGGCGAGGAAAATGGCGAGTTCCCGGGCGTTTCGATATGAAGGAAGACCGGCTGGAAGAAGGGATATGGTTCGCAGAAGAGAAGATTTTCTGGCGGCAGAGAATTTGAGTCTGTCGAGAATTTCGGCTGCGATCATTTGAGTGGTTGAAGCGGCCCAATCGGCATGAGTAGAAGCGGCATATCCGATCATATAGAGGAGGATGTACCATCTGAAATCGCCGTCAGCTGTTGTATTTGAGAGTGCAGAGAGGATTTGATTGAGAATGGATACATCGGTGTCGATGAGAGTGCCGTCAGAGAGAGAAGTATTTTGACGGTGGATGAGGTGAAGTGCCGAGAATTCAGGAAAGATGAGTTGGAAGATGCCGGTATTTAAGAGCCATTGAATGCCGAGGACGGGGTTGTTTGCACGCAGAAGGCCGTCGATTTCGGCGAACCATCGTTCATGGCTGACGGAGAGAATGGAACCAGCCATATCGGTTGCGGCGCGCGTAGCGTCCGGATCGGCATTGAAACTGAGTCGGGCCATGAATCTGGCGAGTCTGAGCATACGGAGAGGATCATCGCCGAAGATGCTCATGGATTGTTCGTAAGAACTTCTTGGAACGCGCAGGATATGGCGTTCGAGATCACCGAGCCCGTCGAACGGGTCGATGATTTGCCCGTCAAAAGAAGCGGCCATGGCGTTGATGGTGAGGTCTCGTCTTTCGAGATCTGCGGCGAGAGATTTTCCGTAACAGACGATGGGGTGTCTGGAACCGCGCGTGTAGGATTCACGGACGCGGAAGGTGGTAATTTCGTATTGTTTTTTATGAATGAGGGTCGCGATAGTTCCGAAGACTTCGCCGACGGGAATGACTTTCCAACCGTGAGAAGTGAGGATATCGCGAGTCTGATCGGGGAGCGCATCGGTCGTAAAATCGACGTCTTTGGGGTGAGTACCGATGATCCAGTCACGGACGCATCCGCCGACGGCATAGAGTTGAAAGCCGGCGTCGTTGAATGCGTCAAAGAGAGGTTTGAAAGGAAGAAGAGCCTGAGCAATGACTTGAGAAGTGGTCATGCATTTCCCTCATTATTGTCTTTGACGCCGAGTTTTTTGCAAGCGAGCCATCTGCAGATAGGGAACATTTTCATGAGTGTAGCAATGAGAATGAAGCAGATGAAGAGGATGAGGCATTCGAAAGCATTCGGGATCATGAGAAAACACGTAATCGGGTGAGAGGAAATAAGAGGGGGGAGCGGCGTATCGCAGATAGCCGCGCGGGGGGAGACTTCCCCCCGACCCGTAAAAAAGCGTGCAAGAACGTAATGCGGAACAGAGGTTTAATGCAAGCATAGAGTTACTACTCACTGGGGCTCTGCGTTAGTGATTAGTGATTAGTGATTAGTGGTTAGTGGTTGGATATGAGAAGCGACTTTGGCAGAGCTGTGACGTGTAGAGGTTAAAAATGGTGAATGAAGTTGCGAGAGAGGCATTATTTGGGTAGCATAAGTAGGTTTGGATAGTCTTTCATTTGAAGAAAGGCGTGATTATGCAACCAGAAGAGGAGGTTACCGATGAAAAAGTGCAGGATAATAGCAACCAGCCTTCTTGTGGCATTTGGAATATGTTTTTCGTCATGTGCGACGAATGATGGTCCGAAAGATACGACGATGAATTATTGGGACAAGAAGAAGGGCAACTGTGATGAAGTGTTGGCATCACCGCATGCGTACAGTTTGTCTCAGATATCATACTGCACAAAGATGTGGGAAACGTACCGATATGTCGATGACATTCCTCTCAAGGATCGGTCGATGTTTGCGATAGCGTTCAGTACGGTGAGTCATAAAGCGACGGATCCGTATGATCGAGGGATAGCGGATGCGGCGTTGGCGCGTATATGTATTCCTCGTCATCCATTAGATTCGAGTGGTCGAGTGAGGGAGGAAATCCCGGAGACACTGGAATGCAACAATCATGTGACGGACATATCGATATCCGGCCAGGGGGTATCGTCGAAGAATCGATTTGCGGCGATGAATCGGAAGCATGAGGTTCCGGATGTTCCGGCGAACAAGGTAAAAGAAGCGCGCACGATAGCGAAAAAAGCGAGTGAGATGCGCAAGAAGAGTGTTTCGAAATCGATATCACTCTACAAAGATGCCCTGGAAGTGAATGAATATGATGTCGCCGCGAAATATGATTTGGCGACGGCGTATGCAGAAATGGGAGATGAGAGCCCGGCACTTCGTCATTTGGAAGAGTTGAATACATGGAATGATGAAGAGGCTCAGTCGAGGATAGAAGCGGCGCGTACGGATCCGAAGTTTGACAATATTCGTGACAATCCGAACTTCAAGCTGATAACGGGGTATGTGAGCATAGCTTTGGTGAATGCGGCCGGTGTTCTTGGCGTTCAAAGAGTCAAGGATATGAAGACGAAGCTTGAAAAAGCGAATTTGCCAATAGCCGTTGTTGGGGAGAGTCGAACAGAAGAAAAGACGCCGCAGATATGGTATCGAGAGGGGTTTGATGATGTTGCGTATCGCATCAAGGAAACCTTGAGGCTTAAAAAGGCATCCGTTCAGGTTCTTTCGCGCGACAAGCGCAAAGGTTTGGATGAAAGCACGGATGTCCTGGTTGTCTGGGGACAGCCGGAAGCCGGAACCAAGGATGGCATAGGCCAGACAGCCCCGATTGTTCAGGGAAAACGTGCAACGGGCAGCGACAACAAGCTTGATGATCTGGTTAAAGAAGTCGAGGATAGCCGTCAGTCAATTGACCATGCCAAACAGGCAGGCGATTCGATAGTGAACATGACGACGAAATAACAGAACAGTGTTATGAATGTTCAGGCCGTCGTGAGACGGCCTTTTCTTTTTCTGCAATGGATAGCAGGTGAGACGATGAAAAAACTCGCAGTCATTTTAATGTCATTATTTTTGTTAAGTTCGTGTTCTTCGGCCAATAAAAACAATACGGTCGAAGGACAGGTGAATGCGCCAGAGCCGGTAGCGGCAGCGCCAGCAGCGCCTGAAGCGGCCGCCGGTGTCCCAGAGGCATCTGCAGCATCCGCCGATGTGTTGGCTCGTCTTCTTCAGCCGGAAACGATGGTTGATCGAGCCCCGGACAAGTTCTTTGTCGATGTTAAAACGACGAAGGGAACCTTCCGCATCGAGGTGCAGCGAACATGGGCTCGTCTCGGTGTCGATCGATTCTATAATCTCGTAAAGGCCGGTTTTTATACGGATATCGGGCTTTTTAGAATGGTTCCCGGATTTGTCATTCAATTCGGTATCCATGGTTCACCACTCGTCAATGATGTGTGGCGTGAGAACACGATCACGGATGAAATGGGCACAGAATCTAATGTTCGCGGTACACTGACCTTCGCCAAAGGCGGCAAAAACTCGCGAACGACACAGCTTTTCATCAATATTGCCGATAATCCTCGTCTCGATCAGATGGGATTTCCGCCGATTGGAAAAGTTGTTTCAGGTATGGAAGTTATCGACAGCCTGAACTTTGAATACGGTGAACGTCCTGATCAGGGCAAAATTCAGAAAGAAGGGAATATGTATCTGCGATCCAAATTCCCGAACCTCGATTACATTGAGAGCATGACGATTGTAGAGGAATAGAGAATATTAATCGTCAAAAAGCGATCGTTCAGCCGGCTTCTTTTGGGAGTCGGCTTTTTTCTTTTTTGATTTGGCTTTTTGGGCATCTAAATAATCAAAAAGTGTTGGAGCTGAAGGCTTTTCTGATTTTGGAGAGGCCGTTTTTTCGCTTTTTTGAGGGGATTTGGGACGGGGTGTTTTGGGTTTCGATGATTTTTTAGAGGGTGTTTTCTTTTTGGGAGTGGGAGCTTCGAGAGGCGGAAGTTTAGTGTCATCCGGATTTGGGTAGATGAGAGAGGGATCATTTGAACCATCAGCAGGGGAAAGCTGAACGATTCTAGAAAGTCTGAAGACGCGTTCTTCATTTCTAAGATGACAAAAGGCAATGAGAAATTTTTCGGCTGTGACTTCGATAGGGGTAATCCTTCGTTCAGAAAATTTACCGCTTGAGCTGGTATAATACCGCATGTTCAAATCGAAGTGATTATGAATGGCCCTAGTAATGATGTTGATGATGGCCGCTTCCGAAGTTTCCGGGGTAGAAGACGTATCGGACGGGGTATCCTGAACGTTCCAGTTTTCATTCATGGAAGCTGCAAACCATCGCAGAAGTTCGTATGCTTCGACTTCAATTTTGACAGCTTCTCTGGCCGAAAAGTCGGCAAGGATTTCGTTTCTTGCCTTGATGAGGTGAGGTTCTGAAAAAGTTGTGGAGGCAAAACGCGTGAGGTCTGAAGCCAGAATGAGAGCCATGGCGACAATGGCTTTTGTCTGAACATTGTCAATGGTCCAGGGCTTGTCTTTTGAAGACCATTTTTCGAGTTTATTAGGGAGTTTTCTTGGGGGCTTTTTAGATAGATAGGTGGCTAGTTTTCCGATGAGAATTGGGGTCGCGCGAGAGGCGATTGGCGTTTCAGGCGTATTTTGAACGGGATGTGAAACGTTTTCAGATGCAGAAGATTGGGAGGGGGGAATGGTCGGCGCATTATCGACATCGTCTTGAAAATGGTTAAGCCAAAGACTAATGAGATCGTCGCCGTTTGTTTTCATAGAAACCTCGAATGAAATAAAGGCCGAGATGGCCAATGTGAGTAGATTATTCCTGAATTGAAATGAATGATCAAATGCAGAATTGAACTTGTCAAAAGAGAATCGGTGCTGAATGTGATGGTTCGTTGGTTTTTTGGAATAAAAAAAAACTGGGTTTCATTGAAATAGACGGTCGTTGAAATAAGTCGTTAAGTTGGAGCAGATATGAACCGAATCGATCAGCAGATGAATAGAGTCAAAAGCTTTTCGCGTCGTCTATATGAGCATGGATTTTCAACGTTAGCATTTTTGTTGATGTTGTTAGTGTTTGCCATCAGTGGAGCAGAACAGAACGAAATTCGCAATATGCGTGCACTTGGTGCGCGAGAAGAACAGAATCAGACAGCGGTTCGCAACTGGCGCGAGGTACAGTCTGAGTGGTTGACGGAAAAGGCTACGGAGTTGACACGTCAGCTTCGCGCCGGCGGCATCCATCAAGTGACGGTTTACAGCCGTGTCAAATCAGAAGAGAGTGCTTTAGAAAAAGCATCTCGCCGTGGTGTCGATATGATGGAACTCAACGATTTGTATGGCATGAGAGTTGTCGTGAGCAATGAACTCGATGTCTATCTGTGCCTAAATCAAATTTGCAGTACATACGAGATCATTCCGGGGACGATGAAAAATTACATCGTGTCACCTAAAGCATCGGGTTATCAGAGTGTCCATGTGGTTGCTCAGGTTGATGACAATCGGGTTGAGTTTCAGATTCGGACAGAAGCGATGCATTTGAGTGCTGAAGCTGAACACGAAGCTTATAAAGCTCGCATGAGAGCGGCATAAAAAAGGCTGTGAAAACAGCCTTTTTTTATGACTTTTTAAAGACATCCATGCTTTCTGTAAAAGCAAGTTCGTAAGATTCCAGAATGGCATTCGTCGTTTGAGCCGGATCCTCTTGTATCATTTCGTTTTTAACTTTGAGAAGTTCATCTGCTTCCTGTGTTTCAGAAAGAATTTCATGGATGGACTTGTCCGTACTTTCTTCCGGCTGTTTATTTTCATTTGTATCCGTTGTGGTCAAAAGTTCTGCGAGTTCGAGATCGTCCCTCGTGATAGCACATGATGGTTCATTGTCTTGATTGTCAATGTTTTCGTCAGAGGGTTGAATGGCAGGCATAACCTGTGATTTTTTAGCTTTATTCTTTTTCCCAGATTTGTTGTTTTTATCGGATTTATTTTTATCTTTTTCAATGTTTTGATTGTTTAATTTATCTGTTTCATTGATTTCTGGTTCAGAGATGATGTTGTCGGATTTATCATCATCTTTTTTATCATTTGAAACATCTGGTTGTTCACTTGTTTTGTTTAAATCATCTTTTGGGTCATCATTTGTATTATTTTCTGATGTGTTGTTTTCAGATTTGGTCGATTTAACAGATTTATTTGCTTTATCGGACTTGTCAGATTTATCAGATTTATCAGATTTATCAGATTTATCGGACTTGTCAGATTTATCAGATTTATCAGATTTATCAGATTTATCGGACTTATCGGACTTATCGGATTTATCGGACTTGTCAGATTTATCAGATTTATCGGACTTGTCAGATTTATCAGATTTATCGGTCTTGTCAGATTTATCAGATTTATCGGATTTATTTGATTTATCGGATTTATCGGACTTGTCAGATTTATCAGATTTATCGGATTTATCGGACTTGTCAGATTTATCGGATTTATCGGATTTATCGGACTTGTCAGATTTATCGGACTTGTCAGATTTATCGGATTTATCGGATTTATCGGACTTGTCAGATTTATCGGATTTATCAGATTTATCGGATTTATTTGATTTATCGGATTTTGTTGAATTGTCTTTGTCAGATTTATCCGTTTCCGGTTTGTCGGATGGTTTATCGGTGTTTTTTTCGATTTTTTCTTTTTCAGCTTTTTCTCGTTCTTTTTTCTGATCGGGATATTCAGGTCTGTGATGATAGAAAGCATTGAGGATGCCGAGCAAGGCATTTGCAATGTCATTGAGATCGCGAAGTGTCAAATCGCATTCGTCAAATTGTCCGTCGGTGAATTTGTGGTTGATGAGTTTGTGAACGAGGACGAGGATTTTATCCGGGCTTTTATCAGGGAGAGAACGAACAGCGGCTTCGACCATATCGGAAACCATGCAAATGCCTGTTTCGCGGGTTTGAGGTCTTGGACCTGGATATCGATAATCCTCTTCCTGAA
This sequence comes from Myxococcota bacterium, assembly GCA_045599245.1. Lineage (GTDB taxonomy): Bacteria > Myxococcota_A > Bradymonadia > UBA4248 > UBA4248 > UBA4248. Next base: position 63,347 of record JAZRVP010000042.1, on the reverse strand, counting down.
CGCGTTCCTGTTGTTCTTTTGCGCGTTGATAGAAGTATTCAATTCGGCTTGTACCGTGGTGGGAGGCAATAAAATCCATAATATCCTGAGGAAGTTTATATTTTTTAGCGATATCGAGGCCATCGCGTTCATGTGCTTTCAGGATGAGTGCACTCATGTTTGGTTTGAGTCTGTTATGAGGATTATCGCCACGTTGATTTTCTGCAAAATACTGAGCGTTTTTAACTTTACCGATGTCGTGGTAATAGCCGCCGACGCGGGCGAGGATTGCGTTAGCGCCGATGGCTTCAGCGGCAGCTTCGTTAAGAGAGCCGACCATAATGGAGTGTTGGTAAGTGCCGGGAGCTTCGATGAAAAGTGTCTTAAGCGCAGGATGTTCGAGGTTTGAGAGTTCGAGCAGTCTGTTGGACGTGACATATCCGAAAATGCTTTCTGCGAGTGGCAGACCGATGAGGACGACGCCAGTCGAGAGCATTCCGCCGGCAAAACCGAGCAGTGTAACGAATGTATAGTCGGCAGAAGTCATATTTGAGCCGTGCTGGAGATAGACGGCGAGCGCCATGAGAGACGAAATGAGCCCGATAATGAGTCCTTTTCGAATGAACATGTTGCTTCGTTTGGGTCTGTCGAGCAGCAGAGTCCCTGCCATTGAACTGACCAAAGCATATCCCATGAGGAGTCCGTCATCGAGAACGAGTCCAGTGAGGACGACGATGCATACGGACATGATATAGGCGAAATACTTATTGACGACGAGTCTCAAGAGCATCGGAGCACTGGCGAACGGGAATAGCAGCATGAGCGAATATGGCCAGTGATAGACGGAATCGAGGACATTGCAGAGCAGCCAGCAGAATTTGAGGAAGAAAGTGCAGATGAGCAGATTGACAGCCAAAAAGATGACGTCTCTGTTTTTCTTTCTGCGACCGGAGGACGAAGAGATGGATCGCCAGCACAAAAAGACCATGATGGCGGAAACGATTCCGAGTGCGGGCCAGTGATTATGTGAATTTTCTAAATCGGTTTGTCCCTGAGAAATTTTTTCAAAGATTTCGTAGTGAGACTGACGAATGGGATTGCCGCGACTGACGATGGTTTGACCTTTTTTATATTCTTCGATGATGCGCAGTTCGGCGGTTTTATCACTGACGTTTTGCCGTTCTCTGTGAGTGGCATTTTCGTCGTATTCGAGATTGAATCGAATGAATTGTTTGAAATATTCGATGAGAGCGTCCGGCGCATCGGGAAGTTTTTCACGAAGCAGGGTATTGACGAGAGAGAGGCTTGAAGAGAGATTTCCGACGGTTGAGCGTTCACTTTTGTCGATATTTCGTTGACGTTTAATACCGTTTTCGACCCAGACGACGGTGAAAGCGGAGAGTTCATCGATCTCTTCTTTTGTTGCGGAAATCATGCGTCCGAGAATGACATCCATGACCTGCAGAATGCTTTCTTCGATGAAATCCGAGAAGCTCTGATTGACGATCCATTCGTAGAGGTCGTCGGGAATATCAAAACCGAGAGCCTGAACGAAGTCGTTTTTATGATGAATAGCCCACTGTCTTGTACTGAAATTAATTTCCTCATCCGTGATTTTTCGCGTGGAAATATAATCGGCAAAGACGGGATCATTTGGGAACTGTGCCAGGAGAGCATCAGCCCATTCCTGTCGATTGTTTTCGTTAGGGTGGGCGATAAGGAGGGGTGACTGCGTGTCGCGTTTGATTCGTTTTTGAGAGACGACGTCCCGTTCGTGAATGAGACCGTTCTGCATGAGTTCAAAAGCGGAACGAATTTTACTCAGGGTATTGTCGTGATAAGCGTAATCCCATTTGTAAATCGGGAGGACTTCAGCGACGCGCTGTTCACGAATTTTTTCAGTGGCCTCACGATCGACGCGGTCGAAAGTAAAGTCGCGCGGAGCCTTGTAATCGTGTTCAGCGATGGTTCCGATATCGGCTTTTTCAATGATGCTTGAATGTGAACCGAAATTGCTTCCGATAATGCCGATAATGGCGAGAATGATGAGGAAGATGCAGAGTCCAACGAGAAGAGGGTTGTCGAGGCTCCATGTTAGCAATCTGGAACGCGGCTTTTTCTTCTTAATTTTTTCAAAGCTGAGAGATTCTCGCTGACGATGTTCATCCATAGCATTCAAGGGAAGGAAGAGAGTATGAGGAAAGTCTTGTATGAAGCCGGCCTACTGAAGTACGTCCGGCGAAAGCTGCTATGGCGCGCCATACGCAGCTTTTGGGGCGACTATGGGCAGGAGCCCATACGTCGTCCCGGCACAAGTTGCAGTTAGTTACTGGATTGAAGCCGGTCATAAGCGCGGACGATTTTCTGAACGAGCGGATGCCGGACGATGTCAATTTCGGAAAGCCGAATGATGGAAATTCCATCGATATTTTCGAGGATATTGACAGCCTGTTTGAGACCGGAGAGGACATCAGGCGCGAGATCGGTCTGAGTGAGATCGCCTGTGACGACGGCTTTTGAACCGAAACCGAGTCTTGTCAGGAACATTTTCATCTGTTCCTGAGTGGAGTTTTGAGCTTCATCGAGGATGATGAAAGAAGCATTGAGTGTTCGCCCGCGCATAAAAGCGAGAGGAGCGACTTCGATAGCGCCCTGGCTGATCCAGTGCTGAGCTCTGTCGACATCGACCATATCGTAGAGTGCATCATAGAGAGGGCGGAGGTAGGGATTGACTTTTTCAGCCATATCGCCTGGAAGGAAACCGAGTCTTTCGCCGGCTTCGACGGCGGGTCTGACGAGAACGATTCGTTTGACGCGTTTTCTCATGAGCGCGTCAACGGCCAGAGCCATGGCGAGATAGGTTTTTCCAGTTCCGGCAGGGCCGATGCCGAATACGATGTCGTCATTTCGGATGGCGTTGACGTAAGCTTTTTGGTTTTCAGTTTTAGCGCGGATTGGTCGGTGATCACTGGTCATGCAGACGAAACCGTCGGCACTGCACGGGGAACCATTTTTACAGGCAGCGATGAGTTCAGCGAATTCTGCGGCGGTGATATTTCGATTTGTTTTGGCTTCTTCATAGAGAGAGGCGAGTGCATCGCGAGCGATTTTGACGTCATCGGAGGCACCGGACAGGGAGACGATATTTCCATCGGCCTTGCATTCGATGCTCAGTTCAGATTCGAGAAAACGCAGATTTGCTTCACGAATGCCGTAGAGCAGTCGTGCATTGGGTAAACTCGGAAACTCAATTTCCGTACGTGCCATAATTCCATACCTCAAGTCATCAGTTAACCCCCCCGAAAAATGGGCAGACTACTCGATTTCTGGCAGAATGGCTAGACTGACATGCGATGTTAAAGATAAACATGTTACTATTCAACCGGGGCTCTGCCCCGAACCCCGCTGGGGCTTTGCCCCAGACCCCACCAAAGGACTGAGTCCTTTGGAATCCTCAATATTTTTAGATAGTATAAGCCTTTTGGGCTGCCTATCCCTTGTTCCTCGCCGGGGCCCCACCCCCGGCTCTCGTCAATTTCTGCCTAAAAATTGCGAAATACTCTGCCATATTCAGTAGATATGTGAATTACCTTGGGTGAGTAGTAACGTGCTGTCAATGTACAGGGGGTGTTGATCTTTAGGGGATAAAGGCGGATAATTGAAAATGTGTTATTGTGCTTTCACTAACCGGAGTCATCCATGAATGCAGTAAAATCTCTGGCGTATGCCGTTTTTTTTGTTTTCCTGTGCATATCCCCCATCATTGTATTTGCACAGGATGGAAGTGTTGGACGTCTGATAGACGTTCCCAATGTCGAGAATGATAATTCCAGTCTGACGATGACCACGACGCTTCGCGATGCGTTGTCCAATGCAGGGCATATCGTGTACAGCGAGTCCGAAATGATAGCGGATGCGGAGTCAAAAGGTCAGCCATCCAATTACTGGGATTCGCCAGAGAGTATTGCCAAGGCCAACGAAAAACTTCGCCGAGATGCCCTTGTAAAATTCGTGTATCAGAAAGGGAAAAAGCCGTCGATGCTCGTCATCGTTCATAATTCGTACACGGGTGAAGTATTGGCGGAACTTGAACGCAGCCTGAAGAAAAAGAAGTTGACCAAAGATGATACCAAAGCCATCGTTCGCGGCGTGAATATGGTTATGCAGGATATCGTTCCGATTGAATATTCGGATGAAATCGTGATTCGCATTACCTCAACCCCGGCCGGTGCCACGGTAAAACGCGGCATGGAAGTCCTTGGCACAACGCCCCTTGAATACAAAATGGATCCAAGGACCGGTGTGAGTGAACAATGGGTCATTTCTTATCCCGAAAGAGAAGATGTTTCCCAGCTTATCTATCTCGACAAAGACGGATCATACGATGTAGCCCTCACCGCACCCGCGAAAGACAAAACCCGTCGTGGAAAGGTTGCCGGCGGTACAGGACGTCCGATTTTCCTCGTTGGTTTCAATATCAGCCCGACAATCAAAAGCCTCGATTCAGAAGCCGATACCGGTCGTCCCATTCAATACACGAGCCAGGCATTCCCCGTTTTCTCTTTCGATGTCGACTTCTTCCCATTCGCACTGATGCTGGATAATCAGTATCTCGCCGGACTCGGCCTGCAGCTTGGCATTGGTTTCGGTTTCCTCGATACCCTGCTCAAATATGCCGAAGTCGAAGATTCCGGTTACAAATGCAAATCGACTGGAAACGGACAGTTCACTTGCGAAACTTCATACATTCGTTTCAATCTCGATCTCGTCTATCGCCTCATGCTCCAGAAAAAAGGTGAGCGACTCAATGGCGATGGAATGGCTCTCGATTTCCTCCTCGGCTTTAACCTCGCAAAATATACGCTTCAGAATAATCCGAACTATCTCGGTCACGATTATTCCGGTTTCAAACTCGGCGTGCGATTTTCAACACCTCTCGGTCTGCGTCAGCTTCGTCTTGACACCGGTCTGGCTCTTATCATTAACGCCGGTCAGGGCGATTTGGCAAAATTGGCCAAATGGGGCAGCCTCATCGAGAAGAGCGTCGGCGTGAACTGGTCCATTCACATGCTCTACGATATCTGGAAGGGGATTTATGTCAGAGCCGGTTATTCACTTTCTTATATGAATGACGATTTCGGCGGCGTCGGTTGCCTCGATTCCAACTGCCTGACGCCTCGTAATGCCACGAGCGAAGACCTCTATCACGAAATTCAGCTCGGATTTGGATATATGCTTTATTAATCTGACTTGTGCCTTCGGCCCTACGTCAGATTCAACGCCGCTATCCCAAAAGGGATACGCGGCGTTTTCTTTTTTTGTGGTTCCTCATCGGTTGGCTTTGCTGCGGTATTGTCCATATTTGTTACGTGATGCACAATATATGCGGTGCGCCTTTGGCGCATGAATGTCATCGGCTGCAAATGATAATTTGTCCCTGCACGAGAAAACAAAAATAGTGTATATCACTTGTATTCGTACACTTTGTTATGATGTGCGAAGCTTTTGACAATGAAAATTTATTCGTTCATGGTGCCGGTGTGTGACAAAAAAATTGGCGCTGATAAAAGGTTGAAAAAATGATTAGCATCGAAAAAGTTCAGAAGAAAGTCGACTATTATAAATCTGCACTTAAATCCCTTCATGAATATGGAGGAAATGCAGAACTCGTTCGTGGCGTTGCCAGAATAGCACTGCGCAAGCCGAGCGATATATTTAGAAAAGTTCGATGGAAAGCGATGTCTTTGGGGGCCTGCGTCGATAGTGTCATCCTCGATTTTGAAAAATTTAAACTCATGGTCGATGCTCATGACGAAGGAATTGCCGCAGAACTGGCTCTCGATCACATGCATGAACCGTTCGGTACGGAGATACTTTTGAGCATTCTCAAGGACGACATGACTGTCGTCGAATTGGGGGCAAATATTGGTTATTATACGATGCAGGAATCCTGTCAGCGAAAATTGAAACGCATTGTTGCCATTGAACCCAATCCCGTAAGTTTTGAAGTATTAAGTGAAAATGTTCGAATGAACGAGTGCAAACACGTCGATCTTTTTAATGTCGGTATAAGTGATGTCGATGGCAATCTTCCATTCTATATTTCAAAACATTCCAATATTTGCAGCATCGGTGCTCGCGATGATTATGAGAGAAAAATTGACGTTCCCGTTCTGAAACTCGATACTCTGGTCGAACGAGAGAATGTTGATACGGTCGATATGATCCGCATGGATATTGAAGGACATGAGATTTGTGCACTTCGAGGTATGCTGGAAACACTGAAAAAGAATAAGCCGTGGATTTGTATGGAGTATCACGCACCTATGATTTCAGATGAAGACCGGGAATATTTTATCTCAACGCTTGAATCACTAGATTATGAACTCAAATGTTTTACTTTCAGATGGAGTGATTACCCCATTTTTGGTCATAATATTGTCGAGCGCAAATCCATTATTAAAACGGGAGATTTGAGAAATGTTCTCGAAGCAGTGACCAAACAGGTTTTATTGCTTTTTATCGCCCCTCGTTCTGCTGAGTTTGAAATTCCATCTTTGTAATTTATTTTTATTGTTTTGGACGAAATAAATGGGAACAATTATCACTGTCCAACAGGCGCTTTTTTGATGCATCATTATTCTGGGTACGTCTAATGGCGTACTCAGTAATTTGCATTGTCGCCAAAAAGGCTCAAATGTCTCATTATCGATAGTCAATATAATAATTGCCATCTTTGTTAAGCCTGTTTATTGATACGGATGCTCATTTCATTTATGGAATGAACCCATAATCTTGTCATTCATGGGATGTGGGATTTATCGTTTTTGCGGTCATCCTCTTAGATTTTTCCACCTACTCACCAATCCCAGTCGCCTGGCCGTTGGGTTTTGTCACCCGCCCAGTGTACCTCTGAGGCTAGATTTGTCATTGAAATGTATGGCGTTTAAATTTGTTTAATAAAATCAATAAGTTATGCCTGCGCTTTTTCCCCCCACCACACTTAGGGCCCCCCAGTCCCACCGACTCGCCAACCCAATTTTTTGTGAGTCCTGCGCACAAAATACAATCCCACGGTGACGGCTTTTTCCTTCTTGAAAAAGTCACCCACTCCCGAAGACGCGTACTCTCAATGCGCAATGGTGACGAAACAGGTCATACTCAATTATCTTCGTCAAAATTATCAAGTCGATTCCGTTTCGTTATGTTGACGGTTCCTACTTCCCTGTTCATTTGTTATTTCATGACAGCATTTGAGAAGATGATGTCATAACAACAAACAACCGGACTTTCAGTCACCTATTACCTTTCGTACTCTCGCCGGTCATTCACCTCCTGTTTGACAAAGCTTCATTGCCCTGCACTATATATGATGCCATCGAAAATCATTTGTTACAGTCAGCATGCTTTTTTGTAAAAAAAGATTCTCTTTTTCAGGACATATAAATACTGCTTTATTAAAATTCTTCCACAGTGATTTTTTACCCTCCCCCCACGCCTTTATCTTCCTTTTTCACCGTGTCATGAAAAGACTGCCATCTCAATACCGGCATAAATCAATGACTCCATCAGCTTTTTCTTTTTCGTGATATGACTTATTCGGATGTCCCCTCCAACACATTTACACACATCGGACAGCCATCCTTTGACACAAAAATTCGCCTTTATAATTGTTATAACTGAACTATTTCTTCAACCTCTCGCACTTTTTTGTCCAAATAGAGACAAAGAGGGAGAACGTCAGGTAATGACAAAAGGGAAGGGTTGGCTCGGGAAACGATGTTCATTTCATATTGCGAACTGAGGAATCGGGGCAAAGCCCAGACTGAATAGTACATTCTCTTCACTGGACAGTCCCTTGATAAGAAGCGCATAATTTCGGCCGGCGTATTGCCGGTAAGGCAATAGCCGGCCTGGCCGCGCGTATGCATCATAGCGCGGCCAGGCATGGCAGGCTTTGACTGCCATGCCTCATTTCCGCACATAACCTTTTCTTTACTCTATTATTATTTTTTCTCTTTTTTCAGCTCTCTTTTTACAGGTGAACCTTCTTATGACATCTTTCACTCGCTCCTTTTCTTTTATACTGGCCATTATTGCACTTTCATGCACATCATTTGCCTGCAGTGACGACAGTTCATCCACCAAAACACCCAAACTCGGCGATAAATGCAAAGCCGACAGCGACTGCCCAAAAGACGCAACCTGTTCCAGCGAAATCTGCACAAAAAAAGACTTATGTAATGGAAATCAATGCAATGAAAATCAGCACTGCTTTGAAGGAAACTGCATCAATAACGAAGACAAATGCGGGGATGAGACCTGTTCTCCAAACCAGACCTGTGACAATGCCAAATGCCTCGATCTGTGCGGCGACAAAGTCTGCAAAACCGATGAAATCTGCCATGAAAACAAATGCGTTCCATCTTGCGGCAGCACGGCTTGCAGCGAAAATGAAACGTGCAATAAAGGCTTGTGCGTCAAAACAAGTGACTGTGGCGGAAGTCAATGCAATGACAACCAGATCTGCCGCAAAGGCACGTGCCGTGACAAAGGAAATTGCGGCGGAATAAAATGTGAAGACGACGAAACCTGTTCACTGGATGTTTGCAGAAAAGCCGGTAACTGCGGCGGTTTACAGTGCGAAGACGATGAAACCTGCAAATACGATTTGTGCCTCAAAACCGGTAACTGCGGCGGCGTAACATGCCCCGACACCATGATCTGCGACATTCCCAACGATACTTGTCGAAATCACGGAGACTGCGGCGGTCTCGATTGCGGTGATGACTTCTATTGCAAGTCTAATCAATGCTTTGAGAAAGAAATTTGCGGCAGCACAAGGTGCGAAGGCGACGAAGAATGTGTCGAAGACGTCTGCGTCCCGAGTGAATTCTGCCTTACGGGAAAACCAAGATGCGGTTCCGAATGCTGCACTGAAGAACAATTCTGCGGCACCAGCTCGCAATGCTGCAACCAGAACGACGCCTGCGGAAACGACTGCTGCAATGAAAATCAAGTCTGCAGCAATGAAAAATGCCATATCAAATGCGACGAAAACATCGAACGTTGCGCTAACAAAGACGGCATCGAAATCTGTTGCAATGAAGGTGAAATCTGCACTTCCTATCAATGCTTTGCCCCCAAAACATCTTGCGTCGACGACTATCAGTGTGAAGAAAATGAATATTGCGAATCGACCTTAAACAAATGCCTTCCCAAGCCTTCCGGCGATTCCTGTCAGGCCACACCAACCGGCGGAAAAGTCGAACCAACCGAAATCTGGCACTGGGGCGTCGGTGATCTCATTCCCGACACTTTCCCTGAATACACGAATGCCATTCAGGCACCTATGGTTGCTGACCTGGATAATGATGGTTCTCCTGAAGTCGTTTTCAATTCTTATCATGCCGGTGACAACTATTCCGGTATGGGCGGTCCCGAAGGACTTACTTATTCTTATGTCGGCGGCGGCATTCTCAGAATTCTTGATGGAAAAACGGGTACTCTTAAATATAGCAGCAGCGGCACACCAAGAACAGATACCGGAAGCATGACAGCCCTCGGGGAAATTATCAAAGACAACCCCGGACTCGAAATCGTCACATGCATCTGCGATGCAAAAGACTGTGCCAAAGAAAAAGGCCTAAAAATCGCACTCTTCAACAACAAAGCCGAACTCATCTGGAAAAGCAACACATCCGCCTTTGGAACCTTCAATGAATGCGGACAATCCGGCCCAAGCATCATCGACTTCGATGGCGACGGTAATCCCGAAATTTTCAGCCGTTACAACATCTACAACGGTCAAACCGGTGAAATGATCGCCCGCATTCCATGCGGAGATAGTGCGTACTGGCACCAGGCATGCGACTATTCGACAGCCGCCGATATCGACGGCGACGGCCTCCCGGAACTCATCGGCGGAAACGCCGCTTATAAAGTCGATATTAAAAATAAAACAATCACCAAATTATATGAAAACTCAGACGGTGACGGATATCCCGCCATTGGCGATCTCGACCTCGATGGTGATCCTGAAATCGTCGTCGTTCGTAATTACAACAATTCTGTTATGGCTTATCATCACGATTATACAAATTATTGGGATAAACCAGTTGTTCATACAGCTACGGTCGGAGGAACTCCAACCATTGCTAATATTGACGATTCAAAAGAACCTGAAATTACTTTCGCCGGAAAATATGGTTATATTGCTTTAACACATGATGGAAAACTCAAATGGCAGAATGATACCCATGATTTCACCTCGGCTAAAACAGGTTCGTCTGTCTTCGATTTCGACGGCGACGGAAAAGCCGAAGTCATTTATGCCGATGAATGCTTTCTGCGAGTGTACAACGGTGCGGATGGTTCAACTCGTTTCTGCGCCTACAACACCAATGGAACGCATTACGAATATCCCGTCATTGCCGACATCAATAACGACAATCACGCAGAAATCCTCCTCAGTGCAACTTATTTGTCCGAACAATACAGCTGTAAAGATCTCGCCAAAGACACAAATCCTCAAGAAAAGTACGGCGTTGACGACTGCACAAGACCCCTTATCGAAGCCGGTGTTATCAACACGCAGGTCACCGGAATTCGCGCCTTTGCCAGCCCAAACAATGACTGGGTCAATACGCGTAAAATTTACAATCAGCACGCATACAGCATCACAAACGTCTCTGATGACGGCACGATTCCGATGAAAGTCCGAAATAACTGGTCCATCAAAGCCCTCAACAACTTCCGCCTCAACGTCCAGCCCGGCGCCACCTATCTGCCCGATCTCGAAATCAAAGACATTTCCTCCCCGAGAAAATGCGCCGAAAAGACCCCGATTTATTTCAATATTTACAACGTCGGCTGGGCCGCCGCACCCAAAGACATCACGATTCACATCTGGGCCTCGGATGCTGAAAACGGCGAGTTTTCGGAAATTGGAACGATAAAAACAAAGAACAGCATCAAGCCAACGGAATATGAGGCTTTGGAATTTCAGGTTCCCATCGATGCCGTCGCCTCCGAAATCATCTTTCTCAAGCTCACATTTGATAACACAGCCCCTGCAGAATGCCGTATCGACAACAACGATGCCGCCTATTCACTTAACTGCACAACCGTCAACTAAATTTTATCAATGTATTTTTTATGAGGGGGCAAAGCCCCCTGCGGCGCTATTTGCATAGCAAATACGCGCCTACCCCCTTTGCGGGGACACCCCGCAACGCCCCAAAAATCTCTCCCGGACTTTTCTCCCAAAAATCTGAATACTTGTACCAACCGGCTTAATTATTATTTGACAACTTCAGCTCAGTTCCACTGTTCGTGATACAAATGGCTTATTATTTCCGAACAAAAACAGCATGGCCGGCATCGCCCAGACTTTTTTTGGTTACAACTCAGGCAGGGAGTAATTCACAAATCTTCTGAAATATGATCAGAATATTTCGCAATGATAAGGCAGAAAATGATGAGAGCCGGGGGGGTGCCGAGAAGGCAGGCGTCCGGTGGACGGCTGGCATCGCAGAGCCCAGTGAGCAAATGAAAATGCACGAACCGGAGCGCCGCCAGGCGTAAGAGGTGAAGCGGATTTCATATTGCGAACCGAGGAAAGGGCAAAGCCCCAGCGGGGTTCGGGGCAGAGCCCCGTCTTAATAGTAACTTTTTTTGTTACTATTAAGACGAGAGTATTTGCAATTTGTCCGCGCATGAACGCAAAAACATTCAAAGCGCAATCCAACTTTACATTCTTTAGCGATAAACATGGATTTGCAATGCGGCTGGAGCTGCCGTTTTGAATAAACGGGTCCGTCGAAGCCGCAGGCAAGATGGGCTCGGTTCACGCTGCATCTCCCTCTTTTTTGCTCGCGCGCCGCAGGCGCGCGAGCTCAGCTGAGCTGAACTTTTTTATACATATAAGCAATTCAAATTTGCGATTTAATGCAAATGTCGATATTTAAGGCCATTGGCAAAATGCTGGTTAATTTTCGGAGACTGCTTATGAAACTTTTCAAACATTCTATTCTCATGTTCTGTCTTGCCGCTTGTTGCACACAGTTTGCCTGCAGCGATGACAGCTCGACGTTCAACACATCAAAATCCTTAAAAATCGGCGACAAGTGCAAAGCCGACGACGAATGTCCGGCAAACGCAGTGTGTAAAGACAATGTTTGCACCAAGAAAAATCGATCATGCGATTACCTCGATTGCGACGACGGGCAGCACTGCGAAAACGGAAAATGCGTCGATAACGATGTCAAATGCGGTGATGAAAAATGTGCGGATAATCAGACCTGCCAGAATGGCAAATGTGTCGATTTATGCGGCAATGAAGTCTGCCCGGATGATGAAATTTGTCAGAATGACCACTGCATCCCCTCGTGTGAAGGCGATGAATGTGACAAGCCATGTACAGGTGATAAATGCCATGCTTCTGAAACCTGCGCAAACAAAACTTGTTCATCCAATCAGGTCTGCCACAAAGGCGAATGCCGTGAACCGGGAGACTGCGGCGGCGCAAAGTGCGATGACGACGAAACCTGTTCACAGGATATTTGCCGAAAAGCCGGTGACTGCGCCGGCCTAAAATGCGAACAAGATGAAATTTGTGCATACAACTTATGCCTCCAGCCCGGTAACTGCGGCGGCGTGACGTGTCCGGACAATATGCTCTGCGACATCCCAAACGATATCTGCAGAAATCCCGGCGACTGCGGCGGCATTGACTGCGGTGAAGACTACTATTGTCACCAGACCCAGTGCTTTGAAAAAGAAATTTGCGGCGACACGAGGTGCGAAGGCGATGAAGAATGTATCGATGACGTCTGCGTCCCAAGTGAATACTGCCTGACGGGAAAACCAAGATGCGGTACGGACTGCTGCACCACAGATCAGTTCTGTGGAACAAGCAGCCACTGCTGCAATGAAGACAATGCCTGCGGAAACGACTGCTGTGTCGAGGGACAGGTCTGTGACAAGGAAAAATGCCATATCGCCTGCGGTGAAAACATCGAACGCTGTGCCGCTGAAGACGGCACCGAAAGCTGCTGTCAGGCAGGAGAAATCTGTACTTCTTATCGATGTTTCCTTCCCAAAACATCCTGCGTCGACGATTACCAGTGCGAAAACGACGAATACTGTGAATCGACCGAAAAAATTTGTCTCCCGCAGCCAACTACCCCCGTCTGTGAAGCCAAACCTTCCGGCGGCGCAGTCCAGCCAACACTGCTCTGGTACTGGGGTGAAACCGCACCCAATCCCTATCCAAACCACGCTCAAGTCATGAGTTCCCCCATGGTCGCCGATATCAACAATGACACGATTCCCGAGGTCGCGTTCAATTCCTATGAAACAGGAAACAACTGGGAAGGTCATGCTTATCTGCGCATCCTGAATGGCCAGACCGGTGAATTGCTAGCCACAAGCAATGGAAACCCAATGACGGATGGCGGAAGCATGGTTGCCGTCGGCAATCTCGACGACGATCCCTATCTTGAAATCGTAACCTGTGCCGCAGATTACCGTCTGGTCGCCTATAAATTCATTCCCGGCGACCCCGCCGCCGGAACACAGAATCAACTCCAGGTTATGTGGCATCATTCGGAGCATCCATTCTTTGAATGCGGACAAAGCGGCCCCGGAATTGCCGACTTTAACGGCGATGGAAAAGCTGAAGTCTATGGCCGTTATACCATTCATGACGGCCGCACTGGCGATGTCATTGTCCGCGATGCATGCGAAGATGGTTCACACACACATATTCCATGTGATTACAGTGTCGCCCTCGACGTCAATAATGACGAAAAACTTGAACTCGTCGGCGGAAACGTCGTTTATCAGGTCGATATCGATAACAAATCCATGTCCCCACTCTGGAAACGAACCGATCACATCGACGGCTATCCGGCCGTCGCAAACATCGATCTCGATCCCGAAAACAAACCCGAACTCGTCGTCGTCCGAAATCGAAATGCCTCTCTCATGGTTTTCGATGCTCAGACCGGTTCCAATTTCTGGCCAAATCCCGTCGTTTATTCCATCGGCGGCGGCGGAACACCAACCATCGCCAACGTCAATGATACCCCGGAACCTGAAATCGCTTTCGCCGGCGTAAAAGGAAATGTCGTCCTCGACTATACCGGTAAAGAAATCTGGGCTCGCGGTTCTCACGATACCTCTTCAGGTCGAACGGGCTCTTCCGTCTTCGACTTCGATGGCGATGGAAAAGCTGAAATCGTCTATGCCGATGAATATTTCCTGCGCGTTTACGACGGCATCACGAGCAAAACGAGATTTTGTCAGTGCAACACAACCTGCACGCATTACGAATACCCCGTTATCGCCGACGTCAACGCCGACGGACATGCTGAAATTCTCATTTCTGCCAATACTTCTTGCGGTATTAGTTCATGCAACATTCAACTTACGTCCGAATACGGTAAAGATGAATGCGTCGATGCCATTATCGCTCAAGGCGGCAATGCGACAAAGGGCGTTCAGGGCGTTCGTGCCTTCGCCAGTCCCACAAAAGACTGGGTCAACACCCGTAAGATTTACAACCAGCACGCCTATAACGTCACCAATGTCTCCGACAACGGCTCCCTTCCTACAAAACCGAGAAACAACTGGTCCGTCAAAAACCTGAACAATTTCCGTCTCAACGTCCAGCCCGGTGCTACCTATCTGCCTGATCTTTCCATTCAGGACATCACCTCACCGAGAACCTGCCAGGCCCTCACGCCAATCTACTTTAACGTCACTAACGTCGGCTGGGCCGCCGCTGAACCCGGTATCACAGTTCACATCTGGGCTTCTGCCACTCAGGACGGCGAATACGTCGACCTCGGTACAGTAAAAACTTCAGGTCGAATCAGACCCACCGAATATGAACCTTTAAATTTCATGGTTCCAATCGATGCGGTTGCCTCGGAAATCATCTACCTTAAGCTCACCTTTGACGACACTGCACCAACGGAATGCCGCTCCGATAACGACGACGCCTCCTATATGCTCAACTGCACAACCGTCAACTGATTTGCGTTCCACTTTTGAACGTTCAAACAAATGTCCGGCCGGCGTATTGCCAACAGGCAATAGCCGGACGAGCCGCGCGTATGCCTCATAGCGCGGCTTGGCATGGCGAGTTTTTACCGCCATGCCCATCTATTACTGTCAAAATATCACTTCCAATTTGCGTTCGTCTTTTAATGTCGATATCTTGATTTATTGGCTTTTGGTTTTTTCTATTTTTGGAGTCAAAATATGCATTATTTTAAACATTCTCTGCCAATTCTCCTCGCCTGTCTGACTTCTTCCTGCGCACTACTCGCCTGCGGCGACGACAGCTCGACGTTCAACACATCAAATTCTTCAAAAATCGGCGACAAGTGCAAAGCCGACGACGAATGCCCGGCAAACGCAGTATGTAAAGACAATATTTGCACCAAGAAAAAACAGTCTTGCGATTCCATCGATTGCGACGACGATCAGCACTGCGAAAACGGAAAATGCCTCGATAACGAAGAAAAATGTGGTGACGAGGTTTGTTCCGACAATCAGACCTGTGACCATGACAAATGCGTCGATTTATGCGGCAATGAAGTCTGCCAGGCCAATGAGCTCTGTCATGAGGACAAGTGCGTTCCCTCATGCGGCGGCATCGTGTGCGGCGAAAATGAAAAATGCGTCCAGGACAAATGCACCAAAACCGGCGATTGCGACAGCATTCAATGCAATGACAATCAGGTTTGCCATAACGGAGAATGCCGTGACGAGGGTGAGTGCGGCGGCGTTAAGTGTGAAGACGACGAAACCTGTTCGCAGGATATTTGCCGAAAAGCCGGTGACTGCGCCGGAATTAAATGCGAAGACGACGAAATTTGCGCCTACGACTTATGCCTCAAACCCGGAAACTGCGGCGGCGTGACGTGTCCGGACAACATGCTCTGCGACATCCCAAATGATATGTGCCGAAATCCCGGTGACTGCGGCGGAATCGACTGCGGCGAAGACTATTATTGTCACCAGACCCAGTGCTTTGAAAAAGAAATTTGTGGCGACACAAGATGCGAAGGCGATGAAGAATGTATCGATGACGTCTGCGTCCCGAGTGAATACTGCCTCACGGGAAAACCCAGATGCGGCACCGAATGCTGCACTGCCGAACAGTTCTGCGGAACAAGCAAACACTGCTGCACTGAGAATGTAGCCTGCGGAAACGACTGCTGCACCGAAGACCAGGTCTGCGACAACGAAAAATGCCACATCGCCTGCGCTGATAATATCGAACGCTGCGCCGCCGAAGACGGCACCGAAGTCTGTTGCCAGGAAGGCGAAATCTGTACTTCCTATCGCTGCTTCCTTCCCAAAGTCTCCTGCGTCGACGACTATCAGTGCGATGACGGTGAATACTGCGAATCGACACAGAAAAAGTGCCTCCCTGAACCTCCGGGTAAAGTCTGTGAAGCAAAACCAACCGGCGGCAAAGTCGTTCCAACTGTCCTATGGCACTGGGGCGTCGGAGATCTCGCCCCCGAAACTTTCCCCAGTGATATCAAGGTCATGTCGGCTACCATGGTCGCCGATGTCGACCTCGACGGGCAGCCAGAAGTCGTCTTCAACTCCTGGAGCGGCGCATACGTCGGCGGCGGAATTCTCCGCATCGTCGACGGTAAAACCGGTAAAACAAAATACAGCAGCAATGGCAATCCACGAACTGACGGCGGCGGCATGACAGCCATCGGCGATATCATCAAAGACGACGCTCACCCGGGCCTCGAAATCGTCACTTGCGTCTGCACGATCGGAAATTGCGGTGTTGAAAATGCCGCAGGTCTTAAAATCGCTCTCTATAACAACAAAGCCGAACAAATCTGGGTCAGCAATGCCGGGAACTTCACCGAATGCGGTCAGTCCGGACCAAGCATCGTCGACTTCGATGGCGACGGAAACCCAGAAATCTTCAGCCGTTACAACATCTATAACGGTCAAACCGGTGAAATGATCGCCCGCATTCCATGCGGAGATAGTGCGTACTGGCACCAGGCTTGTGACTATTCAACAGCCGCCGATATCGACGGCGACGGACTCCCTGAACTCATCGGCGGAAGTGCCGCTTATAAAGTCGATGTAAAAAATAAAACCATCACTAAATTATTTGAAAACCCTCATGGTGATGGATACCCCGCCGTCGGCGATCTCGACCTCGATGGCGACCCCGAAATCGTCGTCGTCAGACCAAGTGCCAATACACTCATGGCTTATCGAAAAGACTATACAAACTACTGGCCGGCCCCCGTTTCTCATACCGCTTATTCCGGCGGAACCCCGACCATCGCCAATATCGACAGCACTCCTGAACCCGAAATCACTTTTGCCGGAAAAGACGCCTATATCGCATTCAATCACGACGGAACCATCAAGTGGCAGCAGAAAACTCATGACTTCTCTTCTGCACGAACCGGTTCCTCCGTCTTCGATTTCGACGGCGACGGAAAAGCCGAAGTCGTCTATGCCGATGAATGTTTCTTCCGCGTTTATGACGGTGAAAAAGGCGACGTCCGCTTCTGTGAATACAACACAAACGGCACTCACTACGAATATCCCGTCATCGCCGACATCAATAACGACAATCACGCCGAAGTTCTCGTCGGCGCAACACCTTACGACTGCAGTGACCTCGACGAAAATCACGGCATTGATGACTGCACAAGACCTCTTATCGCACAAGGCGTCCTCAAAAATTCTCTTTCCGGACTTCGCGCTTTCTCAAGTCCGGACAAAGACTGGGTCAATACCCGCAAAATCTATAATCAACACGCCTATAGCATCACTAATGTTTCCGACGACGGCACGATTCCCGTCAAAATGCGAAACAACTGGAAAGTTAAAAATCTCAACAACTTCCGTCTTAACGTCCAACCAGGCGCAACCTATCTACCCGATCTCGAAATCAAAGATATCACTTCGCCTCGTAAATGCACTCCCGAAACTCCGATTTACTTTAACGTCACAAATGTCGGTTGGGCTGCCGCCGATCCCGGCATCACGGTTCACGTCTGGGCTTCTGCCGAAGAAACCGGTGATTACATCGATATCGGTACCGTCAAAACAACCCGTCTTCTCAAGGCAACCGAATACGAGGCCCTTCAATTCAAGGTTCCTCTCGACGCTGTCGCCTCGGAAATCATCTATCTCAAACTCACGTTCGATGAAACCGCACCCACGGAATGCCGACTCGATAACAACGATGCCAGCTATTCTTTAAACTGCACAACCGTCAACTGAGTTTATATATATTTCACCATATAAAAAAGCCGCTTTCGCGGCTTTTTTTTATTATATATAAATATATAATAATTATTTCAAATCGCTTTCACCGGATGGCGCAATCTTATAATTGCCAAAATCGTACACCAATATCCCTGTGACACGATCAAATGCCTTCCCTTCTTCGGGAATCGGTGAAATCATCCACACAAAATCATCCAGATACATCGACGCTCCACTCTCGTCCTTTACGGGATACATGCCATAACTCGCCTGGGAATCATGCGCCTGAACAACTGCCTTCTTCACGGAAATGAGTACCCCCGTCAACTGACGTGCTTTTTCTCCATCCACCGACACATCAGATATTTTAACTTCTGTCGGTTCAATCACCTTCTGCTTTTTCGACACAATTTTCACTTCAGGCCGTGCCATGATCGGCATCCCGGATGACAATCCTGGATATCCCTGTACCGTCACATCGTCTCCGATTTCCACGCCTTCAGGAGATACGACATAAATCCCCGTTCCCAGGACATCACCTGCATCAGGCATCTGCATAAAGAAACCGTGAGAAGCCACAGCCGTCACTCGACCCGACACCTTTGCCTCCTCCTGAATCCGGCACGCTGCCTTGAGATTAGTGCAGGTCTGACGTATCGAGTCATTGACTTCACGAATCGTTTTCTGTGTCGTCAGTGTGCATCTCTGCGATCCGGAATTAGCTTCATTGGGACAGGAATCACACGCATCTCCCTTGCCGTCACCATCGCTGTCCGTCTGTTCCGGATTCGCGATATACGGGCAATTGTCTAACGAATTATCTACGCCATCTTCGTCATAATCGTTTGTGGCTATCACGGGACATGACATCATGTTCTCGGCACAAAGTGGTTTCGGGTCACAGATATCTCCCATGCCGTCACCGTCAAAATCCGCCTGAACGCCGTGATCCAGTGGCCGAATGGGATTGAACACAGTCGGACAGTTATCGACATCATCCGGGATGCCGTCACCGTCCCGATCTGGCCCATAAGGATTCACGGCACCGTCATAGCGAGTAGATGAAAGAACATCTGAATCCTCCGGACGGGTTCGAGATGGAATACAGCTAGGTTCTCCAGACGGTATCGAACAGAAATACATATCGTAAGCCGCGTTCTTTAATGCCTCCGAAAACGTCGTTTCTGACCCGGTCACGGCCAGATCGATCTTCTTGGACACGCCGCAGACGTCGATCGCTTCGCCATTTTCCATCAACATATCATCGCCATAGACGAGATTGCCTTCCATCATGACGAGCTGAATATCTTTATTTTCCGCAGTTATCACCGAACGATAGGACGATTGTCCTTCCTGGCGACGGAAGATAACGACATCTGCAATATAGCCTTTTTTCAAATCACCAAGAACGTGACTCAGGCCAAAAGCCTTGGCATTGTTCCACGTCGGCATTCGCCACAAATCATAATCACTGAAATAACCGTCATAATAATCGCGATTTAATCTATCGGCACAAGCCAGTTCGCGAAGCATGGTTGCCGATCCGGAATATATCCAGTCGGTTCCAAAACCAATCTCAACACCCAGTCTGTCATAAACCGGCACCATCGCGGTATCGCCATATAAAGATATATTTGATCGCGGAGACCATATCAGTTTGACATGCTTTTTTGACATTTCCGCGATCTGTGACGGTGATGCCGCAACGCCGTGAATCATCGCCAGATTGTCTCTAAATATCGTGTGCGGGCCGTCTGTACCCAAACAACGAATTTCATTTCTGGCTGCATCACTAATGCCTTCGCCAATGTGCGGACCATACGGACAACCGCTGTCGATATCGAGAACTGAATCGTGATAATCATAATTGCAGTCATTATCGCGTATCACGCCATCACTGCTGTCCCCAAGAGGGAATGTTTGATAAACGCTTCGAACGCCTTCAATGTTCTCTTCATCGATATTGCGCGCCAACCCGGGGACTCGTCCCGACCCAAAGATCGACGTCGTTCCAGACATCAGGGCTCTTATCTCTACGGTTTCGTTATGCTTCGTCCTCGGACCTTTGACTTTGGTATGGCCATTTGCCCCTTTTCGCCATTCATTGCGATGGGAAAAACGTTCATTTGCCCAGTCCGCAGGGGCCGCATTGGAATACGTCAAATGCTCGTGACCATTGATAAATGCCGGACTTATCACGGATTCAGGGCATGTAATGACGACAGAATCCGCCATGTCAGGTGAACACCCGACATACGTTATCCGGCCATTTTCAACGACGACACTGCCACCCTTCGTTATGCCACCCACGCCGACGATATCCCCGCGAAGAACAATCCGACTGCCGCTTCCCTCGCGGCGACAAGCCCCATTCCCTGTTGCCTCAAGCGGTTCACAACTCGTCATGGGATACGATGTACACAAGCCTTCAAAGCAATAGGCATCGCCGCCGCACTCCTTGTGATGCGTACAACCCTGTTTCACGGCCTCTTTTGGAGCTTGTGATTGTTCATTCTGGCCGGTTGATGCACATCCAAGCATGATTGCGGCCGAGGAAAAAATCAGAAAAAAACGACAATTCAGATTCCTGTTCCAAAACATCGAACGGGTCCTTTGCCTTATTTGATTGGAATGATGTTCAGCAGTTCGACTTCGAATTCCTTTCTCATCCCATGATGATCTCTATCATCCGTCTGACATGTTCACCGGCTGTAAATCTCGACATGGCCAGTTCCCTGTTCGCATGTCCCATCCTTTTCAACATTTCCGGCTCATGTTCAAATTCACATAACACATCATATATCTGTTCCGGGGCACCAGGCGACACATAACGAACGCCTGTTTCGTCCGAAAAAATCTCCGGTATTCCCCCCACTTTCGTCGTTATCACAGGAAGTGCTTCAAACATCGCCTCAAGAATACAAAGTGGCTGTCCTTCATACGACGATGGTAAAACAAAAACATCAGCTTCGCGATAGGCCGCATGTTTCTGCAATCCAACGACAACATCGCTGACTTCGACATTTGTCAAACCATAATCGGCGATATAGGCATCGATATCGACATCCTGTTTTGCAATCTTTTCACCGATAAATACAAAACGCCACGATTTCCCGGTCTTTTGTGCTTGAACAGCCGTCCTAAGCACGGTCGAAAACCCTTTGGCCGTCAAAAAATTGCTCAAAAACAGAATGCGAAACTCATCTCTTTGTGCCCGGTCTTCAGCCCCAAGCGTCATGCCGACAAATTCCGGATCTATGCCGTTGTCCACTGCATGAACGCGCTCTTTGCAAAGAACATCGTCGAACATCGTGCGAAGAGAATCGCTCAGAACGACGGCAGCCTTGAGACGCCTTATCAACTGCTTTTCAAACCAACGTATCGGCCTGGGAAGTCCATCAAGTGCCTTTCTGAAACCCGATCCATGGACATGACCGATGCAAGGTCGGCCAAATGCCTCAGCTGTCGCCATAAAAAACATGTCGCGAACAAGGGCTAGTCTGCCGTGTCCAAGCTGAAAATAAACGATCAAGTCGCGATGACGAATGCATAATACAGCAAGCCGTCCTTCTGCTTTGGCCAAATGCATGATCCGCTTGAGAAGGTTCTCACCGCCTATCGGTTCCGCCAAATCGAGTTCATAATACTCGATTCCCGCTTCCTGCAGGCCCTTTCGCAACAAATCTGCCGCAAGACTCTGCCCCGTTATCGGCGGCGGAAACGCCGCTATAAATGCAATTTTGGACATCTCTTAACCGTTATTCATACGGGAATAAAGGACACGCCCAGGCTTGAAATGAAGACTCCGACGCTCTTTAACACTTATCTCTTCTCCGGTTCGTGGATTACGGCTCTGACGCGCCCTCAATACCTTCACTGAAAACGTTCCAAACCCTCTTAATATCACACACTCACCTTGCATCGCACTCGCTATGATATTGTTAAAAAGCGCATCAACCACCAAACGGGCATGTCGCGGCGCAAGATGATATTCATGCGCCAGCTTCTGCGTGATCTCTGATTTCGTCACGTCTAACCTCCCTCGATTATTTCATCGCTTCTCGCGCCGTTTCGTTAAACGGATCATACTGAAGCGCAAGTCGAAGATTCTTTTCACATTCCACAGCATCTTCCGAGGCCAATGCCTTGTTCGCAAAGTCCTCTGCCAAACGGATATTCGCCGCATTTCGCGTCCGGTAATCCTCCAGCCACTTCTTATACGCCGGAAGACTCATTCCCTCAAAACGCCTCTCCTGCTTTGATATATCCATATATATCGCACTCAATACAGGATGCTGTAATATCTTATATGCCTCATTAAACACCTGATACGCATCGCTTAATTTATCCGTCAAAACCGCATCAAACGATTCCGGATACGAATCCGGATGAAGCTTTCTCACCACAATATTGTATATCCGACGAAGTTCCTTGCGATCAACACTCGACCGGACATTAAACACCGAAAATAAACTGCACTTCTCGGACAGCTCCAAAAACGCATCCACCTGAGACAACGCTTCTTCAGGACTGCATTTATCGATATTGGCAAACGGTATCACGTCCGATGCCGCAGGTTTCGCACTCACCGAACCGGGACGCATCACAGACGGTCGAACAGGTGATGACGAACTCTTCGTATTCTGCGCATTCTGCGTATTCTGCGCAAGGAAAAATCCTCTCAAAGGCTGCACGATGTCGCCCGTAATCGGAATATTCAGCATCAGTCCCGGACGCTGTCCATATCCCAGTTCCACAACTTCTTTCTTGCCTATCACTCGTTCAACCGTCCCTTTGAGAACGATTTTCTGGCTCGTTTCGCGGATTTCCAGTTTGACTTCGACTTCCGAACCCTTCGAATAGCCCTCAAACGACTCCACATATAATTTCTGCCCGGAAAGTTGGCTCCGATATACATCCAGCGCCTGTTGGCGTGTCGCAAATACCCGTTGAAATGTCAGCATCGTTATTCCCTGTTTCTGTTAAAATATCCAAAATTCCTTTTCTCTATTAACACATGGAACAAAGCTCTGCAACGCTCACATCGCCCATAATTCGCCATTTAATGCGCTTTTTTATGACGCTTTGAGCATAAAGGGGCGCGCCTATCGCTTCGCAATACGGCCGCGCTTTCCGGGCTATTTGCTACGCAAATACGCCCGAAATCCTTTTCTTATGTTCGATACAGGCCCGACAATACTTCGCCAAACCGCTTCTCGACCTCGCGTCGCTTTATCTTCAGTGCCGGCGTCAACAACCCGTTTTCGATCGTAAATTCCTCCAGCGTCACTGCAAATTTCTGCGGCCTCTCATACCCTCGAAAATCATTGCATCGGCTCTGAAGCTCCTGATTGAGCAGCTCACGAAGTTCACTGTTCGTCTCAAGACTCTCCTGCGTCGCTTCCTCCAAATGATGCTCTTTGCGGAATTTCGCAACAAATTCATCCGACGGATGAAGCAGCACTACATTGTACGGACGACCTGCCCCAAACACCACCGCATTCGATATCATCGTCGAATCGTTGATCTTCTCTTCCAGCGCCGTCGGAACGACATACTTGCCGTTCTCAAGCTTGTACTGTTCCTTCACCCGACCCGTTATCCACAGACAGCCGTCTTCGTCAACATACCCCATATCACCCGTGCGAAGCCGCCCCTGACTGTCAATCATCTCAAGCGTCGCCTCCGGCGCTCCGTGATACCCTTTCATGATGCTTTCGCTCGTGATCACGATCTCACCGCAACGCTCGTCACTCTTGTCCAAATTCTCATTGTCATGAAGAATCTCGATCTTCACGCCATCAAGCGGACGGCCTACTGCACCTACCTTGCAAAGCTCAGGATTGTTCACCGAAATTATCGGTGAATGTTCCGTCATTCCATAACCTTCGTATATCCTGATCCCGAAATTCCCGAAAAATGTCATCACTTCCTGGCTCAAAGACGCTCCACCACTGATGCAAAATCTCAGCGATGTTCCAAACCTGCTTCTCACTTTTGCCGTTATCGTCTTATCGAGAACAAATTTCTGAGCCTTGCCAAACAACGACAACTTTCCGCTCTGCGCCTTCCTGGACAGCGCCTGCGCCTGTTCAAACAGAACCCTGACACTGCGCTTTTCCTCCATCATCAAATGCACCGTATCATATATCTTGTTGAAGATTTTGGGGACCGAGACAAGAATCGTCGGATTCACTTCAACAAGATTCTGGGAAATCGTCCGGTTCGATTCAACAAGTCCTATCGAGGCTCCGACACTCGGGAATATATGAAGCTCAACGGTCTTGCCAAAAGCATGTGCCCACGGCAAAAACGCAAGCGTTCGATCCGACGGACCAATCGAAAACCGCGCTGCCGTCCCCTTACAGTCCTTCACAATCCCACGATGCGTCAGCTCCACACCTCGCGGTCTTCCCGTCGTTCCGCTTGTATAAATGATATCCGATATATCCGTCTCGGACACGCTGGCATCCACATCACAAAGCTCTGTTTCTTCTTCAATACATTTCATCAGAGCTTCACTTGTGCTGCCCTTTTCAGGTCGAATAACATATATCTTTTCAAGACTTTCGCAGCCGAGTCCCTCTATCTTTTCTCGAATTACATCCGTTCCAACAACGGCAATTTTTGGCTTCGAATCCCCAAATATATATTCCCAGTCCTGGAGTTTCTGGACTTCGTACATGGGAACAACAATGCCCCCAAGCCCGTACGCCGCATACACGGCAGCCGCAAACTCAACCGAATTGTTGGCAATCACCGCCAGACGATCCCCTTTGACAAAACCACTTTTCTTCAGAACACTTCGGAATTTTCTCATAATCACGTCAAATTCCGAATAGCTCATCCATTCATACACGCCGTCTTTTTTTATGCCCCACAGCGGTCTGTCGGAATATTCCCTGACGGCAAATTCCATCAGACCACCAAGTGTTGTAAAATTAAGACGATCGATATCCGTTAAATTCATTGATTATCCTCAAGCTTTCAATCAGGCAAAAAAAAGCGGCTCCGAGACAGGCGCTCGACAACCGCTGTGAACTTGGATGAAGGCCTTAACCGAGGCTATCGAGTTTCACCTTCATCTCATGAATCATGTCGACATCACCATGACGATCGATCAAGCCTTGAAGCAGCCTGCGCGCATCGTCGAGCAACATCAGCGACGCAAAAAATTCGATTTCCTGAAGCTGTTCACTAATCCTGGCTCGGTTTTCATCCGTAATGGGTACCACCTCACCGGTATATGGCATATTCTCGGCTGCATCATCCTCTTCAACCCCTTCGACAGGACTGACTGGCGTTGCTTCCAAATCGTCATCTATCATATCGCCGACATTGTAATCAACCATGTCATCATCGCTGACTTTACATTCATTGACGACGGGAACCGATTCGGCAGGATTCTGAGCAAAACTTCCACCCATAACCGCAGGTTTCGGCGCAATAATGGGTTTGGCTGGCGGAAGGCCAACCCCCACTGGACCGTTTATCGTAGAATTGCGTTTCACGCCAGGAACACCTGCCGGCGGCACTGACATACGAATCTGAGAGGAAACTGGCGGAAGTGTCACGGACGGCTGACGGGCTGGAACTGAAGGAACGCGGCCTGGAAGCCCTGACGGACGCCCGGGCACAACGCTGCGTGGCGGAACCTGGGGCACAGGCACTGACGGCTTCTCCGGCGCTTTACCAAAAATACCTCCAAACACTTCGTCGAGATCTTCATTCGACACAGCGCTCGCATAACTCGATGCATCTTCCTGCGGCTGTTCCGATGACAACACCGCCGTCCCCATACTTTTCGGCGCAATGGCCGACGGAACCGATACACTCGGTGCGGCTTCCGGAACGCGTTCATTCACTGACGACGATTTAGGTCGAACACTCGGCGGAACAGGAGGCGCTGACGGCAATGCCGATGAAACGACCGGCTGTATTTCTGAAACTGCCGAAGGCAAAACCGACGGCGGCATAACGGGCATAACGGACGACGGCGGAACCGACGGCATCGCAGGCGGAACTGCCGCTGACGGCATCGATGGTGGAACCGACGGCATCGCGGGCGGAACTGCCGCTGACGGAGCTGATGGCGTTGCCCCAGCTGAAGACATTGCTGGCGGTACTGGCGGACAACTCGATGGCATCTGTGACGGTACTGGCGTACGCTCAGACGTTATTCGCGAAGAATATCCTGACGCCATCAGTGCCGCAGGTATGCGCGCATTAGATGTCGACGATGTCCTCAAATTGTCCGGTGAAACCAAGCCGTATTGTCCTGGCTCTACGCCAAATGACAACAACATATTGTAATTGTCCCACGATCTCGGCGTGTACTTCTCTGCTTTCAACACATGCCGAATCGCTTCGCTCGTTTCACCTGTTTCAAATATCGCTCGCGCTATCTTTCGCTCTATTAACGCCAGAGACTCCTCATCCTGCTGATTCTCATAGATCTGCAAAAGAAGCTGAAGCGCCGGCATATACGAATCTTTCAATTCAAGTATCTGCAGACACATCATGCTCGCATCGCCTGCCATCCCACGGCGATATGCATCCATCGCCTGCGTAAACTGCGCAGCAATTTCCCGTTCCTGCTGATATACTTCAGGCTCCTCTTCTACAGGCTCCTGCCCCATCCCTACACTGACGACATTCAGCGCACTATCCGACAAAAACGGCGGTTCATCATCAAGCACTTCCGCCATCGGAAGATCATCCTCACACAGACTCATATACCCGGATGTGCCCCCCGAAAGTGCCATCTGTATCTCGCGATCGGCTGGCGCAATTTTCTGCGCTCGACGCCATGCGTCTTCCGCCAAATCTGTCCGGCCATCTTCTTCATAATAATGCGCAAGCTGCTTGAGCTCTATCAATGCCTCTCGCGGTCGATTCATGCGCGTATAGCACGTCACACTCATTTCTCTCATGCGAGACGAACGCTCTGACGGCTCAACATTCCCAAACACCGACAGCGCTTCATTGAAACGCTCCATCCTGACATATATATTCGCCAGTTCCTCAATGACTTCATCATCATTCGGATTCAGCTTTAAATATTCCCGTGACGTCTGAATATAATCCGCATAGCGCTCTTTGCTCAGCAGCATCGCAAGCGTCAGACTGTACTGGCGTATTGCCCCGTCTCGATCGCCATCATCCAGAAGCATCTTCGCATATTTCAAACGAACCGTCAGATTCTCGCTGTCAAAGCGAACCATCATCTGAAGAATCTTCGAATATCCACGCCGATTTCCAGTCTCTTCACTTCGGCTTAAACACTTCTCCAACAACTGGACCGCTTCATGCCCCAGCCCAAGTGCATTGCTCAGCTCTGCCATGAAAATCGCAATCTCATCATCATCCGGTGCACTCTTCTGCGCCTGCTTCAATACTGCAAGTGCCTTCTGATACGCGCCTCGTGCACGATATAACTGCGCAACTTTCTGATACGTCTCTACCGCTTCAGATGTCTTGCCCGAATTCTCATAGCAACGCGACAGTTCCAGAAGCGTACGATCATCCTCGCCATCCGCTTCCACAACCTTCATATACTCGCGTATCGCTTTCTCGAACTGCCCCTTGTCCGCATATTTCTGTGCCGACGCCAGTGTTTTGTCTTTATCAAATGCCACGATAACAGCCCTTTAGAAAAGTTTCCTATCACCGTCTCTATATGATGATTATGCCCATTTTTTTGCGTAAAAAAATCGGCGCTCTTTATTATATAGGCTGGAACTTTTCGTCAAGAAAAGACTAATTGCACTCTAAAACTTCTCGCATCTCGCGCATCGCCTTGCCATAGTCCTGCTGCGAAAAAACGCCCGATCCCGATACAAATATATTCGCTCCCGCATCATACGCTTTTCTTATCGTATCTTGCTTGATGCCGCCATCCACTTCGATATTCACTCTCGGATACTTCTCCCTGATCGCCGATATCTTCTTCGTACACGAATCAATATACGACTGCCCTCCAAATCCCGGATTCACAGTCATCACCAACACAAAATCGACCAGCTCCATCACATAGTCCAGACACTCAATCGACGTGTGCGGGTTCAACGCAACCCCTGCCCTGCAACCTAATGAATGAATCGTCTGAAGCGTCCGGTGAAGATGCCTGCACGCTTCCGCCTGAACCGTCAACGTGTCCGCCCCCGCTTTCGCAAATGCCCCCAGCAGACTGTCCGGCTCCACGATCATTAAATGAACATCAATCGGCAGCTCCGTCACCTTTCTCAGACTCTTCAGAACCGGTATCCCAACCGAAATGTTTGGTACAAATCGACCATCCATCACGTCAAAATGAAGCCAGTCCGCACCACCTTCTTCTAGCCGTCTGACCTCTTGTCCAAGACACGTAAAATCAGCCGACAACAAACTCGGCGCTATCAATACTTCTTTATGCGACGGCATCTCTATCATCTCAAGTCTCTCCTCGCTCTGCCGTTCCGTAAACGGCTCTATCGTTCTGCCAAACAGCCTCTAATCCAACAAAAATCCGGCCGTTCGTATCGGCTCAGCCGATAGAACGGCCCCACCGCGCGCGTATTTGCCATCGGCAAATAGCACGCTCCAAACCAACCCCCAATCCCTCAACTAACCACCAAAAACTAACCACTAAAAACTAATCCTCTTCTTCTTCCGGCGGCGGATAAACGACATCCCACGCAATCTCGGTCTGCTGCGTCTGAGACTGATACGTATCCTGAAGCAGCTTCTCAAAACGCTCCTTTCCATTCTCGATAAATATCCGCCCGCGCTGCACTCTGTAACCGACTTTCCCCTTCTTCCGGATTTTTATCGTCCCGGACTCCAGGGTCGGATTCACCGTAATCACTTCTTTATACGGCACCTCCTCCACAACCTCGCGGCGAAACATCACTTCGTGCTCCGGACGCTCATCCGAAAAAAATTGCGCAATCAGCGTCGTTTCTACCGCCTTGACACGAAGAACTACCGGTCTCGAAAGTGTATTTTTAACTCTCAGATCGAGCATCGGATAACTCACAACGGCATCCATTCCAACCGGTATATAGCTCGATGGCAGCGAATGATTGTACCGTTCCTCAATGCCGAGTCCGGCCAGAAGCGCCGCTGCATGTATCGTCGACGAAACCTGACAGGCCCCTCCGCCAAGCCCCTCTACAGTCTGCCCCTGCTCAATGACCGGCGCCTCTTTAAATCCTCGTTCAAGACTTCTTTCACCCACCCAGGCGTTGTACGAAAACTCCGCTCCCGGCATCAAAAACAACCCGTCCATCTTCGAGGCCGCCAGCTTGACATTGATCGTCCGATTCTTCGCATTCGAAAACACCGTCCGATACTCGCCGATCAATTCCGTCGGCCGAAAGTCGGAAAACGAACTCAGGTCGCTTGATAGAGCCGGATATTCCTCTATTTCCAGAGCCATCCTCGCAGTTCCTTCAAGAACCGCACGGCGAAACGCCTCCTCGGTCCTCTTCAGATTCAGCTTGCGGCCCGTCACACCGGGAAGCACGCGATGCAGTCCTTCGCTCCAACGCCCCTCAACGGCATCGATATCGATGCGTTCTCGCGCTGCATCAAGATACAGTTCAAAACGCGTCGGATAAAACACCAAAACTTCACCTTCTTCACGCCGAAGAAGCTCAGCGCCGTCGTCGATCGCACGTTCAATACACGCCATCATGTCCGCCGCCGTCGCCGCAATACGAACGACACCAAGCATCGAGAGCTCATACGACGTCATCCGCGTTGGATCCGCAATCTCCATCCGGCCGGCCGATCGAACCTCACACTTGTCCGGAACGTTTTCAGGCACCGCTCCCCCCGCTGTCTCCTCCACTTCCCCAACCGGCACAGACACTCCCATCAAAGCCTCCTTCAAAGGACGCTCCATCGAGAGCTCCACGTCGCCGCATCCCATTCCCGGAACAGACAGCAGCACAAGCCCAATCCATATATTTCGGCCGTGACAGTTCATCTTTCTTACTCTTACAGCTCATCCTCCGGACCATCGCCCGGCTCGTCGTCTTCGACAATCTCTTCTTCTTCGAGCTCTTCGACTTCGTCTTCAAGCTCTACATCATCATCCGCACTGTCATCCACCGGCAGAGACGACAGTTCGACTTCATCATCCGACTCATCCGAAAATGCTGCGACGGCTACGACTTTCTCATTTTCCGCAATATTCATCAGTTTCACGCCTGATGCAACACGGCCAGTCGATCGAATTTCACTCACACGCGTGCGGATGATAGTTCCGCCATCCGTTGCCAGAAGCAAATGATCTTCGTCCTGAACAATCAACGCCCCGACGACATCACCTGTCTTTTCCCGGATTCCAATGGCTCTCATCCCCAGGCCGCCTCTGCCTTTCATGCGATACTCGCTCATGATCGTGCGCTTGCCAAATCCACGCTCCGTAACCGTCAAAAGCATGCTGTCCGCCGCATCCTGAATGACTTCCATAGATACGACTTCATCTTCGGCTCTCAGTCGAATGCCTCGAACACCGGCTGCCGTTCTACCCATCGGACGAATGTTCTTCGAATCAAAATGAACCGCCTGTCCCTTGCGCGTCACCAGCAAAATGCTTTCGCTGTCATGGACAACCTTCGCACTGATCAACCGATCGCCCTCGCGGAACGTTATCGCTTTCAGCCCATTCTTGCGGCAATTTTTGAACGCTTCGATCGGCGTCTTCTTTATCACGCCATTCGCCGTTACCATCAAAATATATCCAGTAAACTCGCTTCTCTCGAGCGGCAAAATCGCCGCAACATCCTCATTGGGCTCCAGTTTCGGCAGCAAGTTGATAATCGCACGGCCTTTCGCAGTTCGGCTCCCGCTCGGTATCTCATACACCTTGATCGAAAATGCACGGCCAAGCGTCGTAAAGACCTGAATAATCTGATGCGTCGAGGCAACAAATACATCTCTGACGTAATCGTCGTCCTTCGTTCCCATCCCGTTCTTGCCTCGGCCGCCTCGCTTCTGCGCCTGATACTCACTCAGAGGCATCCGCTTGATGTAGTTCTGCTGCGTGCGAGTCACCATGCAGTACTCTTCCGCAATCAAATCCTCATCCTCGATGTCCACCTCATTATCCACGATCTGCGTCAGTCTCGCGTCGCCATAACTCGCTTTTGCTTCCCTGAACTCATTCTTGATGATTTCATCCAGCAAAGCCTTCGAATTGAGCGTAGCCTCATATTCCGCAATGCTCTGAATGATGGCCGCCAACTCCTCCAATATCTTGCTTCGTTCCATGCCTGTCAGCCTCTGGAGGCGAAGTTCAAGGATCGCCTTGGTCTGTGCTTCCGTAAACTCAAACCTCTCAATCAATCGATCCCGCGCCTGATTCGAATCGTCGCTCCCGCGAATGATCGAAATCACTTCATCAATGTGATCCAGCGCCTTCCTGAAACCTTCCAAAATGTGCGCTCTCTCTTTGGCCTTGCGAAGCAAAAAGATGAGTCGGCGAACGACGACGTCACGACGGAACTCGATGAAATACGCCATCACCTGCTTGAGACTCAAAATCTCCGGACGGTTGTTCACAACCGCCAGCATAATAATGCCAAACGTCGTCTGAAGCTGCGACTGCTTGTAGAGCTGATTGAGTACGACCTGCGGCGGCACATCCTTCTTGATTTCAATGACAACCCGCATCCCGCTTCGGCCCGATTCATCACGAAGTGCCGCGATTCCATCGATCTTCTTTTCTTTTACGAGCTGGCCGATCTTCTCAACCATCTGCGCCTTGTTCACCGCATACGGAATCTCCGTCACAACCAAGGCATCATGGCCATGAACCTTCTCTTCGACGACCGTTGCCCGAACCTGAACCTTGCCGCGTCCCGTCTCGTACGCTTCATAAATACCGCGACGCCCATGAATCGTACCACGAGTCGGGAAATCCGGCCCCTTGATGATCTGCATCATGTCCCGCGTCGTGCAGTCCGGATTCTCCATCAAATAAATCAGGCCATCGCATATTTCACCGAGATTGTGCGGCGGAATACTCGTCGCCATACCAACCGCGATACCACTCGATCCATTGACCAGAAGAAGCGGAATCTTCGTCGCCAATACAACAGGCTCCGTCTCCGCACCGTCAAAATTCGGAATAAAATCCACCGTCTCTTTGTCGAGATCGCACAGAACCGATTCGCTGATTTTCGCCAGTTTGGCCTCTGTATAACGTTGTGCAGCAGCCGGGTCACCATCAATGGAACCAAAATTGCCCTGCCCTTCAACCAATATATAACGCATATTGAAGGGCTGCGCCAATCGCACCAGGGCATCGTAAGCCGCACTGTCGCCATGCGGATGGTATTTACCGATGACGTCACCGACAATACGAGCCGATTTCTTCGTCGTCTTGTCACAGCCAATCTTCGTCATCGCATACAGAATGCGTCGATGCACAGGCTTTAGACCATCGCGAACATCCGGAAGCGCTCGTCCAACAATAACGCTCATCGAATAGTCGAGATAACTCGTCTTCAATTCCTCGTCGATATTGACCTGTTCTACATTAATATGTTCACCGCTGACCGGTTTCTGTTCATCAGACATAGCTTGGGCCTCCTTTAGCCGAAAAAAGACGCAGTTTTATATCACAAATCCATTTTTTGGGGCATAAAAAGGCCTCTGAGACGTTTTCTTTTTGCAATCGACCCCCTGTCGATATCTCCCCCATTTCGCGTCACAAGACAAAATAATGCGACACCTCACTCAAACACCCCTCTGAACAAAACACAATTATCAGGCTCACCGATTTAAAATATTGCGGTTTCTTAAAGAAGGTCCGAATAATACACAATTATTCGGCAGAAATTGAAGGGAGCTGGGGGTTGGGTCCCAGCGAGGAATCATGGTTAGGCAGCTCAAAAAGCTTATACCACCTAAAAATATTGAGGATTCCAAAGGGCTCATCCCTTTGGTGGGAGGCCGAGGATTTTCGCCATCCTGTGAATGGCGAAAACCACAGAGCCCAGTGAGCAAATGAAATGAACAAGTTGGAAAGCCGACAGGCTCGGGAAACGAAGTGCATTTCATATTGCGAACTGAGGACAGGGGCAAAGCCCCAGAAAAAAACAGGTAAATATCTTTATTCAGAGGTCCCTAACAAAAATCGACATGCGATCTGTAACAAATGAATCTCGATGGCATCATATATATTGCAGGGCAATCGGGCTCTGCATTGCCGGAGGGATGTTGCCGATCAGAGTACAGGTGATTGCAGGTGACCGAGTTCTCAGCCGTTTGATGTGATGGTTTCATTCTCTCAAATGAATCCATAAAACAGCAAATGAATGCGGATGTAGGAACCGACCCCATAACGTAACGAAACCAACTTGAATGTCTTGACGAAGCACATTGAGTATGGCCCGTTTACGGCACCAGACGCATTGAGAGTACGCGTTTTCGGTCAGGTGACTTTTTCATGAATGAGAAGGCCGCCACCGGAGGAGTGTATTTTGTGCGCAAAGCGCGCCGGAAAACGGGCTGGCGGCGGTGGCGGGTATGGAGGGCCCTGATGTTCACAACGAAATGTAACCTCAAAATGTAACCCGTTGATTTTATTTAACAAAATAGGCTTTATGCAGTCAAATCAAAGAATAGGCAGGCTGTGAATCCAGACTTTCTCTGCGGCAATGGGAGCTTTCTGGAAACGGACAAAAAAATCCGAAACACGCCGGACGTATCGGCATTACCGATAGGCCGGCGAATGCGTGTCGTATGCGTCCAAAGGCGCATAGACACGCCTCATCACGTCAAAATAAACTTTTCAATCGCCGCAGCAACGCCGTCTTCTTCATTCGATGTGCTGACAAAGTCGGCATATTTCTTTGTCTCGTCGTAAGCATTGGCCATCGCAATCGAAAGCCCTGCGTATTCGAGCATCGGAATGTCATTGAGCCCGTCGCCGCACGCCATCAGTGCTTCTCGCGGCACATTCAAAAGCTTCAATAAATTGGCCAAACCCGATTTCTTTTCAATTCCCAGCGGCGTGATTTCCAAAAAATACGGCTCCGAAAAGAATACATTGAGTGTTCCGTTAAAACATCCTTTCAAATATGCCGCTGCCCTGCTCAGTTCCTCCGGTTCACCCACAACCATGAACTTTACAACAGGTTTTTTCAGCTCCGCTTCCAGACTTTCAACTTTATATAATGGAACGGAATTGTTATAACTTTCTTTCTGTACATATTTATCTTCATTATTTTCACATATTACTCCCGTCGCATTATATGTCAGTGGAAACACGTGAAATTTATGAATAATCCCGCATATTTCATGATAATACTCTGCCGGAACAAAATGTTCTATCAACGCCTTTTTTGCCTTGCAGTCGATAATCTGTCCGCCGTTATATGCCAGAATATAGCCGCCCGTTTCATACAAGTTCAGGGCATTGGCAACACTTTCAATACCAATCACCGGCCGACCGGAGGCCAATATGATATCGACACCTCTTTCCTGGGCAAGCCGTATATATTCCCGATTTTTTAACGAAACTTTTTTCTGGCTGTCCGTCAATGTTCCGTCCAGATCCAAAGCCAATAAACGATATTTTGATGACTTCATTTATATATTTCACCCTTCAAAACGCCTCGCATCACGATGCGCAATTATTCACAAAAATCCTTATTTTATGCTCCCATGATATGATATCTGCTCCAATCTGCCGATGGTTTATAAAAAGATTCCATATTTTAGGATATCCGTCTGATGTATAATCCCGATGGGCTGATCATTTTTAACAACGGGAACAGCATGAATATGATTTTCATCCATCATGCGCAGTGCTTCCATGGCCAGTGCATCATTTTCAATAAAGTGCGGATAACGATGGATAAGCAGCCCCATTGTTTCATGGCTCAAATCAACGCCGGGCTCCTGAATGCGCTTACAGAGATCGCCATTGGTAATAATGCCGGCCAGACATCCGTCTTCATTGACGACGGGCAGAAGATCGGAATTGGCATCAAGCATGGCTTTGAGTGCGTCGCTCAAACCGGCCCTTTCAGAAAGAATGTGAGTGGAAGCCAGAGGCCGCATGAGATCGACGGTTCGCATCGTGAGGCGTTTTCCGAGCGAACCTGCCGGATGAAAGATGCTGAAGTCCTTTCGGGCAAACCCCTTGAGGCGCGATGCAACAATCGCCAGCGCATCGCCGTAAACCAGAACTGCCGTCGAACTCGACGTCGGCGCCAGTCCAAGCGGACCAACTTCATGCACATCATCAAAACACTGCACACATTTCGCACATCGCGCCAAACTCGAAGCTCGATTGCCCGTGATTGCCAGTATCGTTGCTCCTATCGTATTGATCCCCGGAATAATTTTAATGATTTCGTCACTCTCTCCCGAATACGATATCAAAATCACGACATCCTGAGGCTGAATCATCCCCAGATCGCCGTGCATACATTCCGCCGGACTGAGCGATATCGCACACGTTCCCAATGAAGCCATCGTCGCCGCGACTTTTCTCGCAATGTGACCGCTCTTGCCCATCCCAATCAAAATGACTTTGCCACGGCAGGCCAGGATTTCTTCAATCATTCGGTCAAATGTCTCGTCAAGTGCGCCGGAAATGCTCTCCAATGTCTGAATTTCCTGCTCAAATACCTCGCGTCCAAGCTCATAATGTTTCGTCATATCTTGAAGCCTTTATCCGTTATTTCGCTCGAATGCATTAAATGAATGTGCAGTCCCAGACCTCGACACCGCAGTCGCCAAATGTCTCTTCAACGCGTTTAATGAGATCCGATTTGTCAACCCCGTCCTTGAGAACAACCTGCAAAAAGCCGCCGCCGCCCGCACCGCAGATTGACCAGCCCGAGAGCAGGTCTTCACAAGTCTTGAAGATGTATTCAATGTACGTATTCGATGCGCCCTTGTCGAGCTTCTTGACGAGCTCAAACTGTTTCGTGATGTAGCCCGCAAACGACGTAACATCCCCCCGAAGGAGACAAAACCGCATCAGAGCGCAGTATTCCTGTATCGTCAGAACCGTCTCAAGTGCCTCCCTGTCGTTCCGGATGCACTGATTCATTTCCTGTCGAAGGACATTGCGAGCCAGTCGCCGCTGCCCCGAAAAGATGAGTGCAAAACGTCGGTTAAGCTCCGTTCTGGTCTCTTCACGAAGTGCAAGCCGTTCAATCTTAATCTTCTGATACGGCCCCGGGTCTGCCGTAAAATACTTGATCCCGGGCGTAAATCCGCCCACCTGATCCTGCCAGCCGCCGCCCGTATTCATGAGCTGCTCGACGAGAAAGGCCTGGGCATAAATCATTTCTTCGTCCGGTTCGATCCCCAGAATTTCATTGATTCCCTTGAGAACAGCCGCAGCCAGAATGCTGCTCGTCCCAAGCCCCGATCCCTTCGGGACATCCACACTCGTCACAATCTCGAGACCGCCGCCAATGGCACGGCATACGTCCTCGAGACGCCTTCCGTCCGGCCCCATCGAAATCAGCCCGCACGCTACGAGACACGCCTTGTGAAGCGCATACGAATCCATCGGATTGCCACACGAACGAACCTCATCGATGTTGTCAAAACGATGCGTCTGACCCTGATCCAGACTTCCCAGGCCGATGACATATTCCGGAATGCGACGAACCTTCACTTGAATCGGCCTTTTTCCTTTGAGAAGAAGCGTCCCGTCGATCATCGTCCCGCCATGTTCCAGACAGTACGGCGCCGCATCCGACGGACTCCCGCAGAAATTCACGCGTACCGGAAGTTCCACCTCGACCACATCCCGAACAATATGAACATCGCGCAACGATCGAATGCCAAATCGGGAAAACGTCTCCCGCATGATACACGCCTTGATGCAGCCATAAGCATCGTCTTCGAACTGTTCGGCTCTCGCCCCAATTTCCGGATATCGACGACAAAGTTCCGAGGCAGCCAGATACAGCCGCATATTATACGGAAATTCAGCCGCAGACGCCTTTTGGATCATCGTTTCAAGGCACCAGGCACGGTCGTGACACGCCCGGCACAGGGCATCAAGACATTCCTTCTGGCTCTTTCCCGCATAAATATCATCGACGAAAAGAGCCGTCTGAACCTCGCATCGAATGGCATCCTGACGCGCCAGAATGGCTTCGACATCGGCCGCAAGAAAACTCTCCGAAAGACTCGTTTTTTCGGCCTCAAGCCAGTGCTTTATCTGTGCCTCGCAAGCTCTGCCCTGCAAAATGCCGCACAGTTCAATCCCCGCCTCGACGGCTTCCTGCATGCTCCTGCAGATCGGATACAGTCTTGCGTTCCATATCGAGGCCGGCTGACTGCCCCATATCGCCTCATTTGAAATCCCCGTCTGGCGCACCAGACGCGATATCGTGCTCCCCAAAAAAGGCGCATCTTTTGAACTCTTCGGATTGTCCTCGCGCCCGTAAACTCTGCACACATACATGCCGTTCTTAAGTTTCAGCCCATGCATCACGACCCCGGCCGGGATCGTGGCATCACAGACATCGATATTTGACAGCATCACACCTTCACCCAATCGGCAGCCTTCCAGACGGCAGTCCTCGATATAGGCCGACCCGGGAACATCCGTGCCGACCGTCAGACTGTTCAAAACACAGCCTGACACGGCATTTGTATTGAGACGCTTTTTCCAGCCGAGATAGGCATAGTCATCCATCCCGCGAACAAAAAAGTCGTACATCTCATGCGTCATGCCAAAATGAATGTACTGCGCGGGAACAAGCTTGACGAGCGAAAGGCGGTACGGGTGAAGAGCCGTCCAAATCTGCCGTCGGCAGGCCTCAAGTTCAGGCGAAAAGCCGTTTTCAGGTGCCTCCTCAGCAAATTCATCCCATGTGCTATTCTGCGCAAGCGGATACACAAAATCCGCATAAAAATTGAGACATACACGAGGATTTACAAATGTTCTGAATTTATCCTCATCAATGATATCGTTGCTCGAAATGAGTTTCAGGAGCTGTGCCATGACACTTTTTCCGAACCAGATGCAGCCCGTATCGATGTTGACCTGATTGGCATTGTCGACGGCACCGGCAACACGCAAAAAAGCCTCGGATCGCTTGTGAAGAAAGCGTGAAACGTTATGATTTCGGTGGTCTTCCGAGTCCTCCGCCTGGACAAAAACGCCGTGATCCTGCCCGACCTGAACGGGCGCCTTCATTGAGAGCCCGGCTGCATCACACGACAACAAATCGAGCTGGAGCGCATTGAAGAGCAGTTTTGTGTCGCTCGGAAAAATCATCATGCCGTAACCGGTGCGCATCGGAATGCCCTGTGCGCAGATGAGGATCTCATCAAAAAGCGTCGAGACATAGCCGCCGGGCAGGGCCCGAGGAACCGGTCCAAACAGCTTCCCGCAAGCCGAATACTGCGGAATGCGTTTGCTGTCGCCGCCCGAATGAATGACGAGTATCTTCTGTTCCAAAAGCCGTGAAACCGGCATTTTTTCACTCAAAACGCGCAGAATATTCAGTGTCGCGCCGCCGGAACCTATCCGTTTGTCCTCAAAATCCGCCACGACCTCGAACTGCGTTGCTAACGGCAGCCGATTTTCGCGACGCCTCTTGGCGAGCTGAAGCCGATACGATGCAGCCTGACGCTCATTGGCCGCCGTGAGCACAATCCAGTCCCATGTCCCCGTCAGCCGTGTATGACACGCATATTCATAATCCTTGAGTGCATCGGCATCGCTTTGGGCGTAAAAATAGTTTCGGTTCATAACTCGCTGTCCATTTCCTCAAAAAATCGTCAAACACTCACCCCGTGTTATCCCAAACAAGACGAGTTCGTATTTCATTCTGTCCGCTGACTGTCAAGCCTGCATCATAACATCTGATATCATCCGCGATTTTTTTATCTAAGGAGGCCACGCCTATCTTCGATACGGCGTGTGCCGGCGGCCTATCTGACAATACGGCCGCCGCGCCGGGCTATGTGCTCGGCCTGAGGCCTGCGCGCATACGCCCCGCTGATACATCCTAAATATTGAGGTTTCCAAAGGGCTCAGTCCTTTGGCGGGATTTGAGGCAAAGCCCCAGAAAAAACAAGTAAATAATCTTTAATCAGAGGTTCCCTAAGCTAGATTAGCCTTAATGAGTTCAGTGAGTGCATCCGTTTCCCCGACGACCCAAAGACGCGCCCCTGGTGCCAGCACTTCGTCGGGATTTGGATTCATCGACACACGAGACTCCTGTTCAATTCCGATGACAAGGCACTGATTGCGAGTCGCGATAGCCGATTCTTTGAGCGATTTTCCGACAAAATATGCGTCCGGCCCAATCGGAAGTGCAATGCATCTCAAAAGCCCTGTGTCATGAGACTTTTCTTCCGTCATTTCCGTGAATTCATTCATTGAGTATAAGTGCAATTTCTTTTCCGATATAAGCCACGGCTTGGCATAAAGTGGTTTGAATGCGTCCTTTTCACCGACGATATAAATCAAATCCTCCAATTCGATGGTTGCATTTCCTGCCGGAATGTTCAGTGTCTCATTTTTTCGTTCAATCCGAATGATAAACAGACCGTATTGAGCACGAAGATTCAAGTCAATCAGGGTTTTATTCAAAAAAGGAGAACTTTCATCAATGCGTATGGAGGCAACTTTCAGGCTTTCTGAAAGCCAGTCGCCTTCTCCGATTTCACTCATTGAGACATGCATTCCATTCGGAGCCTCAACCCCGGAAAACGAATGTTCCTGATGTTCTGCATTTTCAGCTTCGTTGTAATTAAACAAGAAGATGCGTTCAAGTCGTGTATAATTTGACAAAAAACCTCGTGAAAATATCACGAGAAGAAACACACCGATGCTAATCACAAGATCGATTGGAAGATTAAAAGGAGACGTTGTAATCATTACAAATGCAATAAAACCAATGACCAGTACGGCTCGAAGCAGCTGTAAAGCCAAGAACAACTTTTCATTTTTGCCTTTGATTAAAGCCAGAAAAACGCCACGGCTCAAATGTTTTTTTCTCAAAATCAGAGCACTTAAAAAAGGCATCATCAAAACTAAAGTCAGTGAAACGCAAACAGCTGCACAAACAAACTCTGCATTATTCACAAACTGAATTGAAACCAGCTTCATCATTTGCGGCGAAATAATACCGCCCATTAACGCAATAATACCGACGAGCAGAACAGAAATGACAAAGGTTTCCGCAAAAAACTGTTTAATCAAAACGTCGCGTCTTCCAAATCTCTTTTTGACCGTTGTTTTCGGCATCTCGAACGTGTTTCTCAATTTTTCGGGAAGGCACATATCGAGTTTTTTATACACGGGATTGGAAAGGCGAATGATGTAAGGCGTCGTGATCGTCGTAATCACACTGACTGCAATCACAACCGGGTAGATATAATCTTCTAAAACACCGCTCGATATTCCGAGACTGGCGATGATGAAAGAAAATTCGCCGATATGTCCGAAACTAAACCCGGCTTTGACCGAATTCTCAAGTCCGCGCCCAGACAGATACACGCCAATGGTCCCCATAATAGGTTTAATGACAACGACAAGCGCAAGTACGAGCAAAATCATGTCCCAATGAGAAATGATGACCGAAGGTTCGGCCATCATACCGACCGAAACAAAGAAAATGGCCCCAAACAGATTTTTTATTGGCGTCATCATCTCTTCAATGCGATGAGCCTCGGTTGTGCTGCCCAAAATTGAACCAATCACAAATGCCCCAAGAGCCGTCGACAGCCCCACATAATCTGCCAAAAGAACCATGCCAAGACAAAGCGCGAGGGAGAGTACGAGAAGAACTTCATCATTGACCAGTTTTTTTAATTTTCGCAAAAGAGACGGAAGGATAAAAATGCCTGCAACAAACCAGATAACCATAAAAAAGATGACGCGCATCAAGGATATCGTCACTTCTTTAGCCATTGATCCGCTTTGCTGCATCGCAACCATGGGCAATATGACGAGTAGAAGAATGGCGACAAGATCCTCGAAAATCTCAACGCCATAAACGATATGCGTAAACGGCTGACCTTTCAGTTTGAGTTCTTCAAATGCCTTAACGATGATCATTGTCGATGAAACCGAGAGCATGCCGCCCATAAAAATGCTCTGTGTGACACTCCAATCAAATAAGAGCCCCAAAAGCCAGGCAAAAAATAGCGTCCCACCAACGACCAGAGAACACGTGATGGCACCTGTTTTACCGACTTTCAGAAGACTTTTGAAATTGAATTCCAGCCCCAGGGCAAACAGAAGAAAAATGACCCCGATTTCTGACCACGTATGAATATTGTCGATATCTGTGACATTCGGAAAGACAGCAAAATGAGGACCTGTCACAAGCCCTGCCAGAAGATAACCAACCAAAATAGGTAATTTTAATGCACGACAAATCAGAGATGTAATTCCCGCCGTCATCAAAATAAAAGCCAAATCCACAATAAGCGGAAACTCGTCAATCATGATACGCCCTCACATTTCACCCAGCCAATTCAGCCGCAAGTGCTACTGGAAATCTCAATTATTCTCGAAAGGCTCCCCGCAATGCACTCAATCATTCAGTGCGAGCCGCTTTGCGCCGCCATGACAAGAGTCATTTTCATATCATTGCGACTAATACAAGAAATAATTAATTTTATTTTCAATAAAAATTAAAAATATTCGCTGAAATATTTCTTCAATCAATTGTGTTAAAATTCTTTTTTACGAGTTCATCAATCTCTTTTATCAAATTTTTTTCACCATTGATTGCCTTTTTGACCAATTCAATCACAGTTTTCCACTCCGTGACAGAACTTAAATCGGGAACAGGAAGCTGATTAATCATTTCCGGTGTAAAAAGCAAACCGCCGCAAAAGCTGCTTGAGAAATATTTGGCTTTGCAATACGCCGTCATGACACTCGAATTTATAATTGCCCCCAATACACAAAGCAAATCCTTTGAAGTCGAACGAATATTGAGTGTCGCAACCGTTGACATCAGACTGCCATCCAAATCGATCGTACAATCCAGCAGGTTTAATCCCTTTATGATGAGTTTTGGAGATGTCATTTTTTCGACATAGTGTTCACCAAACAAGTCGGTTAAATCCTGAATATCTACGAATGGATTTTTGTACTTATTCTTCAAATAAGTCATTTGTTTATCATTCCAGCGATGGAAAAACTTATTAATCAAACCGGTATTGATGAGTTTTAATGTATTTTTTGAAGCCGTCTGATTTGATTGAATAATTTTCTGAAGGCGATAAGCATCTGCTGGGCT
This sequence comes from Myxococcota bacterium, assembly GCA_045599245.1. Classification (GTDB taxonomy): domain Bacteria; phylum Myxococcota_A; class Bradymonadia; order UBA4248; family UBA4248; genus UBA4248. The sequence continues at coordinate 20,847 of JAZRVP010000042.1, read as the reverse complement.
TGCGCAGGCATATTCACACTTTGCATATTCACAAAGACGATGAGAATGACGTTCAATCTGCGTGATTATTTCAGGCAGTTCCTCCTGAAAATACTGATCAATCAAATAAGGCTCCTCAAGCTTCGTTTTATCGATTTCATTGACAATTTCAAACTGATGCTTTGACTTCACTTTCAACAACGTCAGTTTTTTTGAACCCGAAACTTTAAACATCGAAATAATCGCATCGACAAGAGCTTCATCAAACACATGATTTCCCAAATGAACGACCTGAAACATATTCGGTACCATCGCATACTTTCTGAATTTAACGCCAAATGATTTGGACAGCCACTTATCCGGTGTTATGTAGCAAAGAACATTTTTACACAATTTCAAACCAAGTTCAAAGAAGACCATGTAGATATCAAACCGTTTAAACAGCCATTGATAATGTTTTTTATAAATTATCTTTTCTTCTTCAGACATTTTTGCCCCATAAGGCGGATTGCCTATCACAATATCAAAACCATCATGCACATCAAACATCCATTCGGCATCAAAATAACGGCTGCTCCGTATTTCGTCATCCTGCTCATTCATACGACATGAATCGATATTATTTTCTTTTGGAATGAGTGTATTTGCAGCAACAAACTTCTTTTCAAGACCGGAAAACGACAAAATCCCTAAGTTTGAATATATTTCATCCGGTTCCAGCGAGGCAAGAAGCGAAATTATGCACCGCAATTTCGTAATTTGAACGGCTATCGGCTGAATATCAACCCCATACAGACAATGCTCAATGATGTGCTTTTTGTATGCAGGTATTTTTTCTTCATCATGATCGAGTTTTTGGAGCAAGGCAATCATCGACTGCATCAAACCGATGGGGAAAGCCCCGGAACCACAGGCTGGATCAAATATTTTGAGTTCGAACAGTGCTTTTCGGATATTTCCAGACTGTTTTTGTATTTCATCCGGGCATTCATCCTCCCGGACAAACCGGTCGATCAGTTCAGTATTTATCTTCTTCAGATTTGTCTTTAAGTATTCCTCGATTGAACGATCGGCCATATATCGCACGATTTCTCGTGGCGTATAAAACGATCCCGTCAATGTTCTTTCAGTATTCTGAGTCTCCGGCGACATATCCGCCAAAAGATTCTCAAAGACCTTGCCCAGAACCTCCGGATCGAGAGCAATGCTCACATCATCGCAGGAACTTTCTTCCACGGAAAAACAATATCGGTTCAATATCGTAATGATGCCGGGATGAACCCCATCGTCATTGAAAAATAAAACATTGGGCACAAATGCACGATACCTGTATCTTCCCCCAATCCGTTCATCATTCTGACTAAATCCGTCATGATATTCGACGCATTTTTCATTCTCACCTCCGGCCATTTTGTCGAGACAATCGAACAAATCGACATTGAACAGAGGTGTTTTGTCAAAAAGTTTAAGGATTTTTTCTTTGCCATTTTTACGAAACAATTCGGGGTACAGGTAAAATCGGCTGCAGCTCGCGTCTTTACAAGCAAATGCCCGTTGTTTTATTTCGCAGTTGAATGTCACAAAAAACAGATTCTGCAAAACCGCATAATAATAATTGGAAACGACATCTCTTTGAACGACACAATCTTCGTCAAGTTCACCGGCCAACGGATCGAAAGATTTGAGAATTGTCCCAATTTCATGCACATCAAACAGTTCCCAGGCCACGAGCTTCTTCTGCTTAAGAAACCACACAAATATGAGTCGCGTGATGAGATGAATGAGATGCTCTTTGAGACTTATGCCATTGTCATTTGACGCCGCGCACTCATCCGGAAACGTCACCCTGTCTTGAGCCCATGTGTACCAATCCAATAGTTGCGAATAAAAAGCCCTGGTTAAAGCCTGAACAGAAAATGCCTCGATGACGTCATTGAGCTTCATTCCCTTATTTTCAGCCAGTTTTGCGAACTGTTCAGCCGCGAACACGGCTGAACGTCCCTGCTCAAAAGGATACGAATAGCGTCTGAGCAACGTCTGTCCATTTCTGTCGGAAATCTTTTCAACAAAACTCAGCCACCAAGGTCTTTTGCCGCCATTTTGATAATGAAACACCATCATTGCGGAATCAAATTCATCCGCAAACATCTTTATCAACCGCAACAATGCGGCGCGTCCCTTTTGAAAATTAAACAGCTCATCAACGACAATTTCGTACACCATGAGTTTATTTCCGGAAATATCAATATTTCCTACGCACTCAATCGCCAGTATATGATTTTTAATAATTTTATCTGCAAGTTCCGGATGAGAGATTAAAATCCCGGAATTAACGACATCAAAATGTTCTGCGCCAAATGTCGGCAATATAAACCGATGAACGAAATCAGCCCGCGAGATAAAATCGGCTTCAAAAATCTGACGAAAACAGAAAGTATCATCACAGTGAGCTTTACTGCTGTCGCATTTTACTTTTCGAATAGATGACATCACTCAAAAGCCCTTATTCCACAGAACAGAAAACGCCACGCGGCAGTAAAAACATCCAGTCGCTTTCCAATAAACTAAAAAAAAGACAATAGCCAGAGTTTTGCAGTGCGTCCCCCTTTGGTTTTGAATGATTTCCGCCCGCTATTTCATTTTTTATTAGATTTTTAAGCATCGCCCGTAATAAATTTTACCCAAGTTTTGCAGTGCGTATCGGTGCAGCCGATAGCACGGCTCAAGCGCGCCGTATTGCGTCAAAGGCGCAATAGGCACGCCCGGATATCATCATAAAAAGCCGAATTGGCACTTTTGTTGTTATTTGTTCGATACTAATGGCACGTAATTAGCTACTACATCCAAATTTTTGTTGAAAAGCAAAAAATGCAGCAAACCAGAACACAAGACGGGAGAAAACGATGAAAGAGCATTCGATGAATGGTATTATGAAGTATTTGCTGGCAGCGAGTTTTGGGATTTTGTGCATGAATGGAAGCGAGGCGTTGGCAGAAATGCCGCCAGGAGCAGGCGGAAACGGAGGAGCAGCGCTCCCGACGGGTGGCACGCGTCCGTCGGCAAACGTCCCATCGAATAACGCGCGTCCATCGGCAGGTCAGCCCCAAAACAATGGGGGCAATGCCCCAGGCCCAGTCACGCGCCCGATCGCCAATCCCGGCAACCGCTACGGTGCGCCGAGCGGCCGCCCGTCAGTGAACAGTCCGCGTCCCGGAGCGCCAGCCGGACGTCCCGGAGGACAAGTCGTGCATCCAGCACCTCGTCCAGGGGCACCAGTTCATCACGGCCCTGTCGTTCATCACGGCCCGGTTGTTCATCACGTTGCGCCGCCTCCGGCGCGCCCCCATGTTGTCGTCCATCCGGGGCCCAGTGTGCATCACTATGTACCGGCACCGACCATTTTTTATGTCCGTCCCGCAACGACCGTTGTTTACACCACTCCTATTGCCGTCAACGATAACGGCTGTTCTGACGGAACGCGCGAAGGCTTTTTCGATATCCGTATGAACCCCAATATTGCGGCTTGTGCGGGCGGCTGGTCAGTTCCGGGTGTTCATCACGACGAGGGTCCCGTGTGCGGCAGGGTCTCCGGTGACAGCAGCTCGAATCCGAGCGGTCTCGGCTGCAATGTCGAGGACCTTTGTGCTTCAGGCTGGCATGTCTGCCACGGTGTTGAAGATATCCGAAGAAATTCCCGCACCGGATGTGACAACATTCTGGAGGGCGTAACCTATCCGGCATTCTTTGTTTCTCGCGAGATGTCAAATGGAAGCCTGACCTGTGCCGGTGACGGATACAGCAACAGACCGGCCTACACCAACGATCTTTTTGGCTGCGGCAATCTTGGCTGCAGTCTTGGTCCCGAACGACATTGCGGCGGCATTCTTACGCGAAGCAGTCACGACGGCTGTCTTTCCCTATCGGCGAGTTATGACTGCAGCTGCTACGACGCTGGGGATCGAATCAAGTGCGACGGCGGTCTCGGATGCGACTGGTGCAACACCGTTTCCTATTACAATTACCGGGACAACACCAACTATCCAGATGCATGGGAATGCGGCAGTGACGACAGCAGAGAAGCTTTACGAGTCGTCAAAATGTCACCGGATCTTGGCGGTGTCCTGTGCTGCCGAAACTAAATCTCAAGCATTTTCATTCAACAAAAAAGGCACCGTGTTACTAATCAATCGGGGCTTTGCCCCAGACTCCCGCTGGGGCTTTGCCCCAGACTCCCCCAAAGGGCTGAGCCCATTGGAAACCTCAATTTTTTTAGATGGTATAAGTATTTGGGGTTGCCTTACAATTGTTCCTCGCCGGGGCCCGCCCCGGCTCTCTGCAATTTTTGCCTTATATTTGCGAAATATTCTGCTTATATTTCAGAAGATTTGTGAACTACCCCTGTCTGAGTAGTAAAGGCACCGCTTGGTGCCTTTTGTCAATTTAGATATTTTTGCCGAGCTCGCGAGCGTTGGCGAGTGCATCGTTCTTGTCCACGTCATCGGGATTCATACAGCCATAGGCGATGACGGTTCCGACATCCGTCCAGCCGAGATAGCCTGCAATGCCTTTGTACATGCCCACGGACGGTTCGGCGGTTTTGGCATCTGTATCACCGAGAGAAAGGAGCAGAGCTGATTTTTTGGAAACATGAAGTTTGGCATCGATTGCAAAGAAGCGATCGATCACAGCCTTAATCTGAGCTGAAAGTCCAAAATAATAGACCGGGGATGCGAAAACGATGGCGTCGGCCTCGATCAAATCATTGCGAAGACCGGCAAAATCATCTTTCTGACAGCATTCGCCGTCATGACCAAAACAGTACATGCAGCCCATGCAGCCGCCGACTTTCATTTTTGCACAGTCAACGCGTTTGACGTCATGACCGGCTTCTTTGGCACCATCGATAAAGGCATCGGCAAGACGGGATGAATTGCCATTGCGGCAGCTTCCGGTAAGAACGAGAATTTTCATGAACAAACTCCATAAGAAAAAAAGAAATGAAACGGCATTTACAGCCGACAACCATCAGTTGACTTCGACAAGATGATATGCCCGGGTTCCGATACCGAGTTTTTCGGCATGAATGAGGCCGGCTTCCCAGTTCGTGTCGGGATGAGCCATGTGGAAGATATCGTGATCGCGTCCGGCATCCTGGTGTTTTCCAATCTGACTTTCCGGATTGACGGGTTGGCGGTTTGCGGCATCGACACAAGCCTGATCGAGGGCTACGGGATCGAAAGAAGCAAACATTCCGACATCGGGAATGAGTGGAACATCGTTCTCGGCGTCGCAGTCGCAGTTCGGAGAGACATCGACGACGAGACTGATATGAAACGAGGGCTTGTCCTGAAGAACAGCCTTTGTATATTCAGCAATTTTTCGGTTCAGAACGGGATTTGCCTCATCCCATTTGCACTCGATGGCGCCTTTTGGACAATAGGCAAAGCAGTGGCCGCAGCCAAGGCACTTGTTTTCATCGATAACCGCTTTGTGATCGATGACATGAACACCGTCGTTATGACAATTTTTGACGCACATGCCACAGCCGATACAGACCTTCGAATTGATAGCCGGCGTCCCGCTGCTGTGCATTTCCATTTTGCCGTGTTTTGAACCGCATCCCATCCCGATATTTTTGATGGCACCGCCGAAACCGGCGCAGATATGGCCTTTGAAATGCGTCAAAGAAATGATGACATCGGCCTCTGCAATGGCGGCTCCGATTTTAGCATTTTTGACATATTCGCCGCCCTGAACCGGAATTTCGCGTTCATCGGTGCCGCGAAGTCCGTCGGCAATAATCGTGTGAACGCCCGTTGCAAGCGGATTATAACCATTCATATAGGCGGCATCGAGATGATTGAGGGCATGGTTGCGATAGCCGGCATACAACGTATTGCAATCGGTCAGAAACGGCATGCCGCCCATTTTTTTTACCGCATCGCAAACGACTTTTGCATACTGCTGGCGCAAAAAAGCCATGTTTCCCCACTCGCCCAAATGGAGCTTCACAGCAACAAATTTATCGGCAAAGTCGATATTTTCGATGCCGGCACGTCGAATAAGTCGTTCAAATTTGGCAAGTAAACTGTCGCCCATGCGAACGTGAAGATTGGAAAAGAAAACGTCTGAAGCCATATATCCTCCTAAAACACAGAACCTCCAAAAACCATCTGTCTCAACCATGAAAATGGCCGCATATTTCAGCCTCATCGAACAGAATTTTGACCCATTTTCGGCATTCTTCAATCGTTTTTGAAATCCGAATTTTATGAACGAGTTTTTCATCGTTTTGAAACAAGCAGCCGAGATAAAACCAAAGTTCTTTCATGCGGTGAAGGACATTTCCGAGGCCGATATTTTGAGCCATATAAGCCTCATAAAGCCCATTTTCATACGTCAAAAGTTCGTCTTTTGTCACGGCAATACCGGATGAAATTTCACGCTGGAGAGCCGGATTTGCGATAATGCCCCGGGCGAGCATGACGGCATCAATTTGCGTGAAGTTTTTAAATCTGTCGAGAAAATTTCGATAATCTTCGGTGCAAAAGATGTCTCCATTGTAGCAGACGCGATGACGCGTGATTCGAAGGCAGTTCTCAAAAGCATCGAGATTTGGGCGTCCCTTGTACATATCCGCGCGGCATCTGGGATGGATGATGAGTTCGTGAAGGGGGTACTGATTAAAGACTTCCATGAGGCGGGGAGCGTCGTCAAAGTGATCGATTCCGAGTCGAGTTTTAATGGAGATTTCGATGTCAAATGAAGCCGCTGCCTTGAAAATCTCATCGAGAAATCGATCGAGGGCATCGATATCGGCGAGCATTGCCGAGCCTTTTTTTCGATTAAAAATGGTCGGCATCGGACAGCCGAGGTTGAGATTGACGACGTGATAGCCGCGTTTTTTCAATTCCCCAGCCGCCCAGGAGAATTCGTCCGATCGATTAGCCATAATCTGAGGCACAGGCAAAGCCAAAAGATTATTCACGGGATCGATGTCGCGCATTTCGCGGCCGGAAAAAGTCATCGTCTGTTTTGTGAGAATAAAAGGGGCAAAATAGGATTCGATGCCGGGAAAGAGCTGACGATGAAGGTTTCGGAAGGCGAAACCGGTAATGCCTTCCAGGGGCGCGCAATAAAACTTCATAGGAAAAAAGCCTCTAATCCAACCGAAAACCAAATGAAAGGACATAGAACGATGAAAGAGGATGAAACAGATGACAGAACGTAGTCACATCATGGAGCAAATACAATAGTCAGATTTGCACAAAAAAAAGTAAAAATGAATGAATAACCGTGAGATTTCAAACGTTAAAGGCAAGTTATGGTATGATAATAGCTCTTGTGAAAAAGCGGAAGATTGGAGTATAAACGGCAAATCATACGCATGGGCTTGGTGGCTCATGCAGGCACTTCAATTTTATCCGGCAGGCATAAAGCCGCCAAAAGAAGTGCTTCCGGATTTGAGTCCGTTTATTTATTGGAGTCATTCATGAGTAAAAAAATTATCTTCTCGATTCTTTGCTGCGTAGCCGTTCTCTTTGCCTTCACAGGCTGCAAGAAAGACGAAGCTGCCAAAACAGATGCTCCAGCTGCCGAAGCCAAAGCTGATGATGCCAAAGCCGCTGATGCTCCTGCTGCCGAAGCTAAAGCCGACGATGCCAAAGCTGACGATGCCAAAGCCGCTGATGCTCCTGCTGACGATGCCAAAGCCGCTGATGCAGGTGATGTCGTGAAAGCCGCCAAAGATGCCGGCGAATTCTTCCTGGGTCTGTCCAAAGCTGCGACAGATGCCGGTGAAGACTGTGCCAAAATGGGCAAAGACCTGACCGCTTATCTTGATTCAAATAAAGACAGCTTCTCGGCAGCTATGAAAGTTCTCGCCAATGTTGATGAGAATTCCCCCGATGCCGAAAAAGTCAAAGCCGAAATGGAAAAAGTTGAAAAAGCCATGGGCGATGACTCCGACCTCAAAAAAGCGATGGATAAATGCAGCGAAGCTCCCGAAGTTCAGGGCTTCAGCCTTGCTTTCCTCGCAGTCATGATGCAGGCCGCTGGCGTGAACGAAGCCGCCGCTCCTGCTGCCGACGCCGCTGCTCCCGCTGCCGACGCCGCTGACGCTCCCGCTGCTGACGCTCCTGCTGCCGACGCCGCCGCTCCCGACGCTGAATAATTGTTTTGCATGAGCCGTTGTGAACAACGGCTCTCCTCGCCTATTGCGCTGCGCGCAATACGGCTCGGTTTCACGCCGCTATCCCTTCGGGATACGCGGCGTTTTTGTTTCGATTTTTTGTTTTCGAGCCGTTGTGAACAACGGCTCTCTTCGCCTATTGCACCTACGGCGCAATACGGCTCGCGCGGACTATCGGCTTCGCCGATACGTCCGCCCATAAAAAACACGCCGGCGTATTGGCATCGACAATAGCCGGCGTCAAGCGCGCCGTATGGGCAAAGCCCATAGGCGCAGCCCCTATTCCATGCGAATATTCAATACAAAATTCGGATCAAATGACGGATATGATGCAGAATTTTTATACATTGAATGCGAATCATCCATCGGACAATAATAGGTGCTCTCACCAATCTCTATCAACATCATACAACGCGTTGAATTCGCATTGCCCAGAGGCGTCTTTTTAAATGCATACTCGACGTTTTCACCGCACGTTTCTTTGCTGCAGAAAACATTTTCGTGTCCATAGACGAAATATTGATTCGCATTACCCGGCGTCGTTCCGCTGTAACACCACAATTTAGCTTTGATCTGACCACCATTGAGCTCTCCCGGATAAACCTGGCCATAGCCCTCAAGATAATAGGCACCACTGCCATCCAGTTTCGCAGCGAGATAGGTCTGCTTGCACCACGACGGCCACTCGACATAATCGGGATGATTGATTTTGAGCGTCATGACATCGTTCAAAGTCACTTTGGTTGAATCATTCATCGCAATGACCTTGCCCTCTTTCGTTCCGATATAATTGTCGACGCCAAATGCATACGTAAATACACACGACTGCGTGCCGGGATTGACATCAATCCCCGGACTGACGAATTCAACGACATTCTCCCCGCAGTCGAGACAACGATCATTTTTGACCGCTGCCTGCGAAACCCAATTTTTAACAGGCTCAGAGAGGCTGCCGCACCGAATGGCGGCCGATATCTGACTGTCGCTGACACCTGCGGGAAGCCTGACACGGCCGTATCCGCGATCGAGCCTGTCCTCAACCCACTGAATATTGGCCCATTCGGGAGCCGGGAGAGCCTCGACACATGAGCCGCTCGTCCTGCCCGAATAACACGTCTGCGTTTCACTGCACGTTCTGACCGTATCATACCCCGACCCGTCACGTTTGCAGACCCTCAGCGTTTTGTCGTCACAGCTGTATTCCTCACCAATACAAACCACGCCCGCACCGGCATCAACACACCGGCGAAGGCTTGCATTGCAAATCTGATCGGCTTTACACGTCGCCGTCACATGGAATTTCCCGTCCCCGGAAACGTTGTTGCAATTGATGAGTTCGCTCCCCTCGCAATAATAAAGATTGTAATTGCAAACATATTTATCCACACAGGCTCGCGCATCCGCATCACATCTCATATATTTGTCACATGCCGTGCCCGCATTCCATTTGCCGTCCTCACATGTGTAAAGCGTCGTCTCGTCCGCAGAGCATTTGCGCGAACCGCTCGCACATTCCGATATGGCCTTGCACGATTTCGTTTCCGCATCACATTTTTCTATCCTGGAATCGCAGCTCACACTCGCCGTCCACTTGCCGGAAACACAAATCTGAAGGACATCGTCCTGACAGCGCACCTCATTCACGTTGCATTCATTGGCGATACACTTTTTGGCATCCTGACTGCAGGTTTCATTGGCCGTACAAATGGCATTGTCCGTCCAATGGCCGTCCACACATTTGCGAAGCGTGGAACCGCTGCAGGCATACACGCCGTTCGTGCATTCATTTGCGACACATTTTTTTTCATCCTGACTGCAGGTTTCATTGGCCGTACAAATGGCACTGTCCGTCCAATGCCCGTCCAGACATTTGCGAAGCGTGGAACCGCTACAGACATACACGCCATTCGTGCATTCATTCGGAACACACATTTCAGCATCTGCGTTGCATTTGGCCTCACTGCCGCAGTCTTTTGTAACCGTATAGGCATTATTCTCACATTTCCGGAGCGTATTTCCATCACAAGAATAGCCATTTGAACAAACGATCTGTTCACACGCAACTCTGTCCTCTCGCATATAACAAGAAAGTCCGGAAGCGGCATCGCAGTTCTCTTTTTCGATCCAGTAACCGTTCTCACACATCAAAAGGCGCGAACCATTGATATCGCAACGCGTTTCCACACCAGAGCAATCCGATCCGGATTCGTTTGGTTCCGGAACACAAATCTTCAGTTCCCTGTCACAAATCGTTTCCTGCTGGCAAATCGTATCGACAGTCCAGTCGCCATCCACACATTTTTCGACCTGAGTCAAATCGGCATTACATCGGCGAGTTCCTGAGGTGCAGTTTGTTTCTGGAGCGACCTGCGGCATATCACACTTTCCAAACGATGCATTACAACGTTCGTTTTCGCCGCAGGTTTTGATCGAGACGTTCTGCCCAGACTGACACTGCATGAGGGTGTTTCCCATACAAATCATCGCATTTTCCAAACATTCCGGGACAATACATCCGCCCTTTTCAGCATCGCAGACTTCATCCCCCGAACAAATCTGACTGGTCTTCCAGACGCCCTGCTCACAATGCATTAAAGCCCCATCGGCTGAACAAAAATAGCTGTCCTGGGTACATTCATCGTTCTTTACATCGGAAATGCCGACACACAGATTCGACGACTTGTCGCATTTTTTGCCGATATCACATATTTTGTCCATCCACTGGCCATTTTCGCAGAATTTGTACGCCACCTCATCGATACAGAATATTTCGCCATTGTTGCAGATCGGTCCAAGAGGCAAGTCGGTGACGCATGTTTTTTCGTTCTCAGAACACATTTGATTGGAATTGCAAATTTTATCATCCAGCCATACGCCATTCATGCAGTGTTTCAAAACATTATCCAGGCATTTGTATTGTTCATCCTGACACACTTCATTTATCTGAGGCTCGGTCGTCTCATCACAGGCAAACGCCATCATGGCAGAAGCCAAACAAAGTCCGAACAGTAATTTCTTTTTCATTGGTTCTCCTTAAAATAAGCATAGACAGCAGTTGGCCAGTTCATACCACAAAGGCGAGATATAATTAAAGGTATTAGGGCAGGTCTGTTACTACTTAGGTTACATCTCAGCAGGGGCTCTGCCCCGAACCCCGCTTACGGAAAGTCAGATTAGTTTTTTCTGGGGCTCTGCCCCTGTCTTCAGTTCGCAATATGAAATGCACTTCGTTTCCCGAGCCAGCCTCCCCCATTTGTCACTACGTGACGTTCCCCCTCTCCATTATGGCGAGGAGGAATTTAGGGTAACATTTCATTTGCTCACTGGGCTCTGCGATGCCAGCCGTCCACCGGACACCTTCCTTCTCGCCCCCCCAGCTTTCCTCATTTGTTAACTTAGTTTTGTTTTATTCAGACCTTCCTTAGAGTGTCTGGCTTCACCGCCTGTTTAGTTTTTTGCTCTAGCTGTACAAACTCTATTTTATTAAACAAAATCAAATGGTTACACTTTATTGTAAACATCAGGGCCCTCCATTCCCGCCACCGCCGCCAGCCCGTTTTCCGGCGCACTTTGCACACAAAATACACTCCTCCGGCGGCGGCATTCTCATTCATGAAAAAGTCACCTGACCGGAAACGCGTACTCTCAATGCGCTTGGTGCCGTAAACGGGCCATACTCAATGTGCTTCGTCAAGACATTCAAGTTGGTTTCGTTACGTTATGTGGGCGGTTCCTACATCCGTACTCATGTGTTGTTTTATGAATTCATTTGAGAGAATGAATCCATCACATCAAACGGTTTGGAATTCGGTCACCTGAAATCACCTGTACTCTGATCGACAACATACCTCCTGCAATACAGAGCCCGATTGCTCTGCAATATATATGATGCCATCGAGATTCATTTGTTACAGGTCGCATGTCGATTTTTGTTAGGAAAGGTCTGATTAATTGTTTTTTTTCCGGGGCTCTGCCCCGGACCCCGCTTAAGGGCTGAGCCCTTAAGAATCCGCAATATTTTAGGTTAGTATTAGCCTTTGGAGCTGCCTAACCATTATTCCAAGCCGAGGCCTCCCCCGGCTTTCATCAATTTCTGCCTTAAAATTGCGTTTTATTCAGAGGTTCCCTGGCAGAAAAGTAACTACTATTCAGTCGAAGGCTCGAGAGCCTTTGACACGCAAACAAAAATAGTATTTTATATGAAAAGATAACAATGCTATTGTCCGTCAGCCAATACACAATGCTTGTGAGCGTATTACTCAATACAGATCACGACGCCATGGTTTTTGGGAGCATGGGTATCGGCTCACGAACCGATACTTCCCAGTCCCTATATTTACCAAATAACCGGAATCATAAATGACTGAATCAGAATCTTGTCTCAAAAAGCAGCTTTCATCCCAATACCAAATTCTTCAAAAGCTGGGCGAAGGTTCACAGGGAACCGTTTATCTGGCAGAAAACCTGAAAACACATGAAAAAGTCGCCATCAAACAGCTCATGATTCAGTCCATTAAAGACTGGAAGCTCTACGATCTGTTTCATCGCGAAGCCGAGACACTCCAACGTCTCGATGTTCCCGGTGTTGCCAAACTTCATGAAGCCCGGGAACTTCTCAATATTGAGACGCCAATGGCCATCATTATCCAGGATTATATCGATGGTGAACCACTCCAAAAGTTCATTGCCCAGGGACATCGTTTCCGAATCGAACAAATCGGTGAAATTTTATATCAGCTATTGAGAATTCTGGAAAAGCTTCATCATGCCAATCCGCCAGTCATACACAGAGATATTAAACCGTCCAATATTATCCTGAAATATACCGACAATAGTCCGACCCCCGAAGTCCATATTATCGATTTCGGAGCTGTATCCAATCCCCAGGTCAAGGGTGGAGGTTCAACTGTCGTGGGAACCTATGGATATATGTCACCGGAACAGCTCATGGGCAGTGCCACAGCCGCAAGCGACCTCTATTCACTGGCCATTATCGCAGTCTATCTCATGAGTGGTGTCGCGCCGGAAAACCTTGCCATTGAAGATTTTCACGTCCTCATTGATCCGCACCTTGAACACCTGCCTCACTCGATCACGTTGTTTCTCAACCAGATGCTGGCACCGCACGAAGACGAGCGAATGACAAATTACGAAACGATACGCCAATTTTTTGATGCCCTGAGAACACAGCATTTTGAACGAATTCCGCAATCCAATACACTCATAAAGAAAAATGCCACGACCTACAGTCTAAATAAAGTCACATCCTACCGTCAGGCCGGCAACATCGACCTTTGGAATACACTAAGCAATAATACGCCGCGCAAAATACCATCCTATATTCATAAAAAAATATGCATTATGCTTATTAAAAATCCCTATTTTTCTTTCTTATGCCTCATCATCACTGCAATGATACTAGTTGGCATTGTCTGTGCGATGAATTTGACTGGATATTTAGAAGGATATGCCCAAAACACATACAATCTCATCATGATAATAATAATCATACCATTTATCATTGGAATGGTATTTATTGGGAAATCAGTGGATATTATGTCGTTCAAATCCATACTTCATTTGAGGAAATTTATGAAAGCTGCCAGAAAATCGATGGCCACAATCATTCGAGTTGAATATATTCCAATTTATCCATCACTCGATTCCAGAAAAAGTACAAACATATCGTTTGTGCCGACCTGGCGTCTGACCTACAGCTTTAATCCACCGGACGACAGTTCTCCAGATCCGCTTGTTCATACGACTAAAACCCACACCATACCTAAAAATCTCAAAGAAGGCGACCTCATCCCCATCCTTTATAATATACAAAATCGCAAAGGAAACGAATTCGTTTCCAGCCTTCCCTATCCATGTCCGACCGACGATGAACTCGAACTGTTTACCAATGAAAATGAAAATGATGATTAAAGGATACAATTATGACGTCAGAAATTTCCACAATGCTATCCCAAAACAGTTCAATCAAGGCAACCGAACTTAAAGAACGAGAAGAAACAGGCAACCGTATGAGTACGCCGGATCTGCTGTTAAAAAAAGGTTACAGCTATATTTCTATGATAGGCGAAGGTTCAAACGGAAAAACCTATAAAGGACGAAATCTGAAAACAGGTGAAATTGTCGCCATCAAAGCATTGAAATTCAGCAATAATCTCAAGAATTATGAGCTGTTCAAGCGCGAAGCGGATGTTCTCAAATCGATTAGCAATCCGGGTGTTCCAAGATTTTATGATTATATAGCAGAAGAAGGGCAATTTACCGAATGCTGGCTAGTTCAGGAATATATTCAGGGACGATCACTTCTGGACATGATTCAGGAAAAGCAGGCTACAGGAAAACATTTTTCCGAGATTGAAATGTTAAAACATCTCACGGAATGTGCCGAAATTATTCAAACACTTCAAATGTGTTATATGCCACCGATAATACATCGCGATATCAAACCGTCGAATATCCTCATTCGCGAGACAGAAAAAGACGGATATCGGGTGTGTCTCATCGATTTTGGTGCCGTGGCCAATCCGGAGCGTCGAAATGTCAACTCGACGGTTGCTGGGACTGTTGGCTATATGCCTCCGGAACAGCTCATTGGCGACTGTGCCATTCAATCCGACTACTATGCACTTGGCGCGACTGCACTTCACATGCTGACGGGAATTGTTCCATCCGATTTTCCATCCGATGGCTTTACATTATTATATGAAGATAAATTAAAATCGATTATGCCCAATATTTCAGAAGACATTTTGTATATTCTTAAAAGTCTTCTGGCACCGCAAATTGCAGACAGGCCCCATGATGCCGAAGATTTGGTGAAGATGTTTCAAAATGCTATCAACAAAGACACTGTTATTGTTGAAGCCAAAAAGAAAATTAACAAGCTCGAAAATATCCTCAATGTTTGTGTTCCGGTTACGTTTACTGCTATATCAATCATTATTTTTATTCTTCCAATACAAAACATCATCGAAGCATGGATTGGAGCTATTCTTTTCATCGCGTTACTCATAGCCTGTGTATTCACTCTATTTATGGGATACACTTATTTAGGAAAGAAAAAGAAAGCACTTAAAAAGCTCGAAAAAAGACGAGACAAAACTAAAACCAAGACGAAGAAAGCCTTGTCTTCCCCCTCAAAAAATCAAAACGGCAACACGACGACGGCAACCGTTTGTGCGGTATATTCATCAGCAATCGAGTTTTATTTCGAGGTCAATGGGAAAGCCATCGCCTATATTTCAGACATTTATCAACCAAGCAGCCAATACAAAGCAGGTGATATTATTAATATCAAATATCATGAAAATTCTGGCAAATATTATTGTAATATTCTATAATTTTAAGAAACCTCTGAGCAATACACAATTTTAAGGCAGTAATTGTCGAGAACTGGGGACCCCAGCGAGGGATAATGGTTAGGAAGCCCAAAAGGATTATTCCACCAACTGCCGTTCATCATGACTGTTCGATCCAGTCACCATGAACACGTATCTGATAGGGCTTAAACTGAGCTTTATATTTCATCTTCGGGCAACCCGGTATCCAAAGTCCCGGATAAAAATAGGGAATGTGCAGAAGCGCCGTAAGCTGAATTTCTGCAATCATCGAGAAAGTTCCGATTGAACGCTTGGCAAAATCTGGATCAAAGAAATGATAAACACTTGAAAGAGCTTTTTCCGGTAAAATATCCGCCAAGGTTACCCCAATAATCCGGGTGCCAAGACGGTACAGAATTTCTGCTGAAGACGGCAGCTTGACAAAGAGTGCCTCCAAAGATTTTTCGGGGTCATTCTGGATCGAATTTGGATGCTGAAACAGCATATATCGACGATAAATATCTGAAATTTCTTCCGTCAGTTCCGGAAAACGCACTTCAAGAACGACATCGGAATTCTTGTTAAAAATATGGCGTTGTTTTTTGGACGGCTTAAAGGCAAGCGGATCTATTCTCATGGGAATGCACTGATCGCAGCCGTCACATTCAGAGGTATAGAACAAGTCACGGCTATGCCTGAAGCCGCGAAGCATGAGTTCAGCATGGAGTTCGTTCGGCAAACCGGGACAGCGAGCAACTCGCAATTTTTCTGTTTTTCCTGGAAGATACGGGCATTCCTCCAACTCGACAACTTCCATCATCTGAATGAGTTCCTGTACCGAGATCATGTCTCTACTCGCTCCTCCGGCTGCACTTTATTGTCACCTGAAGCATCATCTAACGAAGCAACGCCCAGATTTGGATTACACATTCTGATACCCGCCATGAAATCATCATGAAACAGTTCATATTGTTTCTTATATTTTTTGGAATAGGGACCGTGTCTCAATTCATGTCGAATAAGGTATATTGAAGGAACAAACAAAAATATCGAGTTCAAAATGAGATATAAATTGCCCCACCAGTCTGCCATTTCCTGGGCAAACAAATCTGGAATTAAAACATAAATATAAAAAATAGCAGGAATGATAAGTAAAAGGCCTGTCAGAAGAAATTTTACAGGACTTTTTTTCATAGGTGGAAATGCAATACAGCAGATTTGGTCGGCCAAAAGTCTCTCTCTTTCAAGCTCATCCGGTGAAGATGCATCAGCATTATGAGCACAGTCCTTTAAAGTGCTCAAGTCTTCGACTGTTGCTTCAACGCCTTTAAAGTGCTCAAAATCATAAAGCAGAACCATCAGACTGCTGTCAATCTCATCCTCAGTTCGCGATGACTGAACTGCGATATTTGAGGACATATCGTTATGTTCAGAA
This sequence comes from Myxococcota bacterium, assembly GCA_045599245.1. Lineage (GTDB taxonomy): Bacteria > Myxococcota_A > Bradymonadia > UBA4248 > UBA4248 > UBA4248. The sequence continues at coordinate 3,905 of JAZRVP010000042.1, read as the reverse complement.
TAACTTGTGACATCCCAAAATAAGCGATTGAGAATATGTTTGCTGCAATACTCCGTAAATTCTGACGTATCATAAAGCATGGCATTCCAATACACTGTATTAATCATCTTGCAATCCCGAATATAGTTTTTGCGGTTCTTGCGAGAATGTTTCGTGTGAAATAATCCACGATTAGCTTCATGGTGCCAGCCAAGAAGAACGTTAAAGGATAAAAAGGTTGCAAACGTCGAAATCAGAGGAAGTGCATCGACAAAAATAAAATGCCAGTCAGGATTTGCAAACTGGACAAGGAAATCCAGAAAAAAGACGATAAGAATTGCCAAAATGATGAGGGAATAACGCACCACGACCTGGGTAACGAGATGTCTCAACGGAGAAATGGCATAAAAAACCGCATTATGCAGAGTAATTCTATCGCTTGCATAAGGATCATCGGAAATAACAGAATTGGGACCGGCAATAATCTTAGCAATACGATTCATTTCGGCATCACGCCGTTTTCTCGCACGCTGACGAATGGCAATGCGCTGTGCTTCAGATAATTTTTTGTATTTTTTCTGTTTTTTGAAAACGGGAACCGAATTGGAAAGCCCGTCAATTCGTTTGAGCAATTCATCGGCATCCTGAATACGAACCGAAGGATCGGGCTCAACCATATCGTGGAGCAGGATTGCAATAGCATCCGGCAAATCTCTTGGAAAATATCGTTCGATATCAGGCTTGAGCCCTTTCATCTCCATATCGCACGGTGCTATGCCGCAAATGAGATGAATCATCGACATCCCTAGTCCAAATATATCGGCGGCAGTTGTCACTCGTCCATAGAGCTGTTCAGGGGCAAAATAACCGGCAGTGCCTGCAAACGTCATTCCGACTGTATGCTGACGGATTGCGGCAACCACACCAAAGTCCACAATCGATACGCCCATATCATCATCAACCAGAATGTTTGCCGGTTTAATATCGCGATGAATCACAGGAACTAGCCGATTAGACAAGTCGCGCAATATTTTGGCTGCATTTTCAAGAATCTGAACAATCTGATTGAGTGTCGGCCTGAAACCGCTTTCAATACGCGAGGCCAGAGTTGGTGCATCAATATAAGTCTCTATCAGAAAACAGAACGTACCCTGTTCAATAAAATCGATGAAATGCGGAATGCCGGGGCAATCAAGATTTCTGAGTGTATCGACCTCACGACGAAGAAGTTCCTCGTCTTTCCAACAGGAAAATGTGCGCATATCAAAACATTTAACAGCCACAGGCTCCTGTGTGCTATCACAAATCGCCCTAAAAACAGTAGCCTGAGCCCCTGCCCCCACGGGATGGAAACTCGAATATCCCTGCGGCACATCAAACGGCAAATCGCCATCGGCATTATTCTTTTCGCGTTGTTCTTTTTCGATTTTTTCAAGAACGCTGTCGACATCGGATTTAAAGACGATTTGCGTCGAGGCACGCCCTACGTTTTCAGACTCCGTTTCATCGGGTTCATCGTTGCCGGATGATGCGTCAGGCGCACAGCATCTCGCTTCACTGTTCTCATATTCACTCGAGATATAGCCCGAATACTGAGGTCGAACAGTCTCGAGCATTTCATATTCTGCTCCCCGTTCCGGGCTTCCATACATGGCCTCTCTGTTCACGATTTTGGTCGATGCATGACCGATGTCCAACAACAGTTTCGGAACACCATCTATCTCATCCTTGCTCACAATCTGCGTTGATGCATGACCGATGTCCAACAACAGTTCCGGCAAACCGTCATTCTCATCCTTTTTCACGATCCGGGTCGATGCATGTCCAATGTCCTGCACCTCTGGAGAACCCTCAATCTCGTCCTTTTTCACGATCCGGGTCGGGGCATACCCTATCTCCGGATTGTCAAAAGTCTCCAGTTCATTTTTTTGAGCCTCTGCAATGATCTGAGTACTTTCATTATGAATGTCATCTGAAACCTCGTCATTGGCTTGATTAGATGCTTCAAGTCGTGAGATTTCCTGAAACAGAGCAGACAGATCCGGTTTAGCCCCATGACTAATCGATGAGAAAATGACTTCGTTTGCACCAGTCCCTTCATACCCATTCAATTTTTCATGAGAAAAGTCCTGGTCAAATGATTCGGGCTTCTGACTTATCAATCCGCTATTTTCTTTTTTTACCTCGAGTTTTCGGTCTTCAAGGCTCGCACATTCACTCGAAATTCTTCGCAGATTATCGCGAGAAGACGAAACTGGATGACAATCCGAACTCGTTCTTGCCTCACTCCTGTTTTCCCCTCTGTACGTTTTCAAATACTCACCGGAGGGCGAATTGGAAGAAGATGGAGCCAGTCTCTTTTTTAGCCGTTCAAGACGAACGGCCAACTGTTCCTGCGAGGTACTCGCCGATGGCTTTTTTTCATCAAAATCGGGTGACTCAGAAACAACCGGGCTTTGAAATATGTGATTTAAAGGAATAGATTTTATCGCCGACAAACTGTCCGAGGATTTGCCTGATAAAGTTGTGTGTGAAGCACGTTGTACACCATCAAAACCATCATCTGCAATCAGGATGGAGTCATCCCAAAGCTCAATCCCGGACGGGTCCGGAGAAGGCTGAAACCCTGAACGCCCCTCAATCTCCGATGCTCTGTTAATTTCAGTGCGTTCTCGCGAAGAATCGGATGAATCGGACGAATCCAATTCTTCGACATTCTGATAGGAATCCGGATCGAGATAACGCGTATCAGGTTCGTACTCAATATCGTCATCTTCATCAACCAGCTGGCATAAAACAGAGGCAAGTTCGCCGGAAATAATAAAATCACTCCCATCGGCCTCATTCAGGCCTGGGGGAAGGGCGACTTTTCGACGTTTGGAGAGTTTCTTTTTGGGCGTTACGACGGTTTCCTGAAAGACATTTTCAAAGACTGCACTCTGAACGATGACTTCAGAAAGCTGAGGCGAATCCTTACTGGACGACCTCTCAGAAGTGTGTTCTTCGGAAGAAAGCGATTTATTTTTTAATGGGCCAAGACTGTCCGGGGCAGGAAGCGCAGGTTTTGAAATAGAAGCGGGGGATTGACCGGAAAAAATCTCAAGCGAAGTAGGTTTTGACTGACCGGAAATCGTCCGTTCATCATTTTTTGCCAGGGAATTGATCGGGGCAACAAACATGGAATTGCCGACGACCTGGATTGCATTGGCCGGCGTATCAGAACCTAAATCATCGAGCTCCCAGTTGTCGTCATCTATATCATCCAGGCCGCTCAAATCGAGGCTCTGATTATTCAAACAAGGCAGAGCAGAACCGGAAGATTTTGACGCGAACCTATCCAGGGCACTCACAGCTGTAACATCAGCATTGCCATCGGCCAAATCACAGTCAGAAGTCGCAATTTCAGAAACATCGGGATGATTTTTATCAGCAACAGCATCAAACGAACGAATGGCCGTAACTTCAGACGCGACAAATTCATCACAAGGATGATTGTCCATAGATGTCAATGATGTATCGATATCAGACAAATGATGAGGCACGATAAAACTCCCCCAGAAAACCTAAACCATCATTATTTTTACCAGAACGGAAACAAATAGGCAAAAGGGAGGAAAGCAATATTCACATAGAAAGTTACTATTCAGCCAGGGTTAATTCATATATCTATTGAATATGGCGTATTTCGCAATTTTTAGGCAGAAATTGATGAGAGCCGGGGGGGGCCGGCGAGGAACAAGGGATAGGCAGATCAAAAGACTTATATATTGAGGATTCCAAAGGATTCAGTCCTTTGGTGGGGGGCCGAGGATTTTCGCCATCCAGTGAATGGCGAAAACCACAGAGCCCAGTGAGCAAATGAAATGTTACCTAATCTTCCCCTTCGCCTTAATGGAGAGGGGAAACGTCACGTAGTGACTAAGGGG
>JAZRVP010000041.1:0-1596 GCA_045599245.1 Myxococcota bacterium | reverse complement strand
GCCCCGGCCCCTGCCAAAGGGCTGAGCCCTTTGGAATCCGCATTACTTTAGCGGATGTGTCAATGCTGCATGTGGTGCCATTTTTCGTTATGTACGAAATGGGGCCCTTTTCATACTGGCGAAGGCTAAGGCTGAGCCTGTATTTCAGCTTATTTATGCTTTACTCCTGGCTGAATCGTATTCCCTTGCTGAGTCGTAACGATCATTCGGTTTTGTTTTTACTTCGCTTTATGTTATCTTGAAAAATGGCTTAGTTGCTGTCAATGTGAATGATTTCTTTCATATTGGCGGCATTTTTTTGAGGAAATTATATGAAAAATGCATTTGTATTCTCAATTTGTGCGGCGATGACGCTTCTTGCTGCATGCAATGAATCTGGAACCTGGACGCCGAATACCGATTGTTCCGATGCTGAAGCGCGTTGTGACAGCGATAAACTCTATACCTGCAAAGACGGTGAATGGGTGCTTGATGCCAATTGTGCCGACAGCGGCATGGTTTGCGGCCAGAATGCCGAGAATCAGCCAGCCTGCGTGAGCGGTCCCAAAGAAGAATGCGTGCCGTCGTGCAAAGACGGTGTCGTGACACTGTGCGACAGTGATGGCAATGCCATGACGCATCAATGCACCGAAGAACAGGTTTGCGGGCTGAGCCCCCAAGGCACTCCCGACTGCGTGACCTTGCCGCAGAAGAGCTGCATGCCGTACTGCAGAAATAATGGCATCGTCACATGTGACGAGAACATGAACGAGGTCTATCATGAATGCATAGACAACAAGATTTGCGAAATGGATGAGAATCATCAGCCGGCTTGCGTTGAGAAAAAATCCTGCCAGCCGTCGTGCGAGAACGGCGTTCTGACGACCTGTGATGCAGATATGAATGCAAGCACGAAAGCGTGCAGCGATGAGAATAAAATCTGCGGCGTGAATGAACACGGTGTTCCTGCCTGTGTTGAAGCCGTTGTCTGCGCCTTTGGCGAAACCAACGTGCTCGTTGGCACCAAAGTCTGTGACGCCGAAGGCAGGGTCGTGGAATGCCAGGCCGATGGCACGATGAGTGAAGGCACTGCCTGCACGGATGGCGTTTGCAGTGAAGGCAAATGCGTTCGCCGAGGCTGCGATGATGTCGCCGACGGCAAAAATGTGTGCAAAGAAAACAAACTCATGGTCTGTAATGACGGTGAATTGATTGAAGACACTGAAAATGCCTGCGGTACTGACACCCCGCTTTGCCGCGACGGCGAGTCAGCCTGCAGTGCCTATAAAGATTGCGATACCATCGAACACGGCAGAAATGGCTGTAAAGACGGCAATATCGTCGTATGCAATGATGGTAAAACGAGCGTCGTTACCGATGGCAACTGTGTTTCAAATGGCCAATTCTGCATTGCCGATGAAGCTTCGGATGCGGGATTCATCTGCAAGACACCCGATCCCACGGATTGTGCATGGAATGGCGGTCTGGTTGCCAAAAATGAAACCGTTTGCGATGGAAACGTTCTCAAAACCTGTTCCGCCGACAAAGACGGCGAATTGAGCGAAGGGATGGATTGTGCTTCTGTCAACAACGGGAAACCGCTTTGTGACTCGAAAC
>JAZRVP010000040.1:0-16968 GCA_045599245.1 Myxococcota bacterium | reverse complement strand
AGCGGCGGAATTGGCGGCGGCCGAACAGGCCGAGTTGGATGCACAAGCCGAATTGGAAGCGCAAGCGGAACAAGAAGCGTTGGCAGAACAGGAATCGGCAGAATTGGCGGCGGCTGAACAAGCCGAATTGGATGCCCAGGCTGAATCAGAAGCGCAAGCGGAACAAGAGGCGTTGGCGGAACAGGAAGCGGCAGAATTGGCGGCGGCTGAACAAGCCGAGTTGGATGCACAGGCCGAATTGGAAGCGCAAGCTGAACAAGAGTCGTTGGCGGAGCAGGAAGCAGCGGAATTGGCGGCGGCTGAACAAGCCGAGTTGGATGCACAGGCGGAATTAGAAGCGCAAGCTGAACAAGAAGCGTTGGCGGAGCAGGAAGCAGCGGAATTGGCGGCGGCCGAACAGGCCGAGTTGGATGCACAAGCCGAATTGGAAGCGCAAGCGGAACAAGAAGCGTTGGCGGAGCAGGAAGCGGCAGAATTGGCGGCGGCTGAACAGGCCGAATTGGATGCTCAGGCTGAATTAGAAGCGCAAGCTGAACAAGAAGCGTTGGCGGAACAGGAAGCAGCGGAATTGGCGGCGGCTGAACAAGCCGAGTTGGATGCACAAGCCGAATTGGAAGCGCAAGCTGAACAAGAAGCGTTGGCGGAGCAGGAAGCAGCGGAATTGGCGGCGGCCGAACAGGCCGAGTTGGATGCACAAGCCGAATTGGAAGCGCAAGCGGAATGGGCAGAATATTACGAAGCTCAAGACCATCAGGCAATGGAACTGACGCAGAATGCTGAACGAGGTCGTGCCGATGATATTAAAGAAAAAACGATGAAGTCTGCAAAACGTCAATCGACTTCTTCAAAACAGTCTATTTCCAATACAGAAGAGAAGAAAGCGAGTCGTAAATCGACGGTAAAGTCAGAGTCAGAGCCGGAAATTGTCGAGAAAAGAGCGAGTCGTAAATCGACGGTAAGGTCAGAGTCAGAGCCGGAAATTGTCGAGAAGAAAGCGAGTCGTAAATCGACGGTAAAGTCTGGCAATGTGGCTGGTTCATCCACAAAGACGTCATCCGGGACTGTGAAGGCGGAAACGGATGTCAAAAGTGGAGATTCTCGTGTGAAATCGGCTAAAAAACAAACAAATCAGACCAATGAAAATGAGAACAAGTCACGATTTATTAAGGCGAAGATAAATAAGTAATGAAAATTATGGGAAGAGTTGTGACATGACACGGCTGTACATAAGGATTATGTGTTCATTCTGGGATGATGCTGTGCAAAGATGCGTTTGATTCGTTCTCTTGAAACATGGGTATAGATCTGGGTTGAAGAGATGTCAGCGTGTCCCAGCATTTCTTTCACGGCCAGTAAGTCAGCGCCGTGTGCGATGAGATGAGTTGCAAACGTGTGGCGGAGCTTGTGAGGCGAGAGAGGCTTTTTGATTCCAATCTGATCGGCGTATTTTTTAAGGATTTTCCAAAAGCCCTGTCGTGTCATTGGGCCGCCGAGTCTTGTGATGAAAAGGTATTTTTTCATATCATCGGTGAGGCATTTTGCGTGAGACTGAATGATATCGCGGGCCTGGTCGATATATTGAACGATCCACTGATGAGCAAATTCCCCCATTGGGATGAGGCGATCTTTAGCACCTTTTCCGTGAGCGAGGATGCAGCCGTTGTCGAGGTCAAGATCACGAAGGCAGACATTAACGAGTTCGGAAACGCGCAGTCCAGTTGCGTACAAAAGTTCGATCATTGCGCGATCGCGGAGACCTTCCGGTGTAGAAATGTCAGGAGCATTGAGCAGGTCATCGACTTCTCGTTCAGTGAGATAGACGGGGTCTCTTTGTCCGAATTTTGGCATTTCGACATGTTCTGAAGGGTTGTTTTGAATGAGTTCATCACCGAGCATGAATTCGCACCATTGTCTGATGCTGACGAGGTTTCTGGCGAGAGAACGTTCGTGAATGGGTTCATCAGGGTCGTCGAGACGCATTTCGAGATAAGTTCTGATATGTTCTTCAGTGATGAGAGAGCAGTCGTCGCAGGCTTGATCCGTGAGGAACTGAGAAAATTTGATGAGGTCACATTGGTAGGATGCGATCGTATTTTTGCTCAAACCGCGTTCGACGGAGAGATGCTGAAGGAATAGATAGATGGCAGAGGAGAGTTTCATGAGTTAAAAGTTGGCAAAAGAATGCAAAAAGTGACAGAAAGCGAAAAAGCCCCGTAGTGAAACAAAGAATGGAGACGGGGGCAGGAAAAGTCAAAAAAAGCAATTTTGAATAAGGAAAGCGCATGGCAAGCAATATTAAACAGCCGCTCATCTGGATAGACTGTGAAATGACCGGCCTGAATATTAAGGTTGATCGCATAATAGAAATAGCGACACTCATCACGGATTCGGAGCTCAATGTGATAGCCGAAGGTCCGGAGCTGGCGATACATCGCCCGAAGGCGCTTCTGGACGGGATGGATGACTGGAATACTCGTCATCATACGTCGTCAGGCCTTGTTGATCGTGTGTTGTCGTCGGAGATAGAGATATGGGATGCGGATCGGCTGACGTATAAGTTTATATCGGAGTACTGTGAGGCTGAAAGTTCGCCGCTGTGCGGGAATTCGGTGTGGCAGGACAGAAGGTTTATTGATATGGAAATGCCGTTGGTGTCAGGGCATCTTCACTACCGGAATGTGGATGTTTCGTCGTTCAAGGAGATGGCGAAGCGTTGGTATCCGAATCTTGAGAGCTATAAGAAGGCCAATCATCATCGTGCGTTAGATGATATTCGGGAGTCGATAGAAGAGTTAAAGTATTATCGACGGATGATATTTAAGGGAGAGATATAGGCATGGAATGAGTGGAGAGGGCGGGCGTATCGCCGGAGTCGATAGGCCGTCCTGGCGCGCCGTATGAACCGAAAGGGTCATAGGCGTGCTGAACAAGAAAGGCAACGTTCGCAGAACGTTTTGCGGGCCGTATTGGCGGAGCCGATAGGCCGGCAAAGAGCGGCGTATGCGCGGTCGTGCGCATAGCTGCGGTGTGAGTGCGAGGCGTATTGGCGGAGCCGATAGCCGGGCGAGAGAAAAAACACCTAATCATTTGAGATAAAATCAATTATAAGCGAGCTACGGCATGATGTCGTACATTAACATTTGGAGTTTTTATGGAAGATTACACGAGTGAACAGGTTGCGCGCACGATAGTGGATGCGGCAATCGACAAAAAAGCCATTGAACCGGTCATCATTGATGTACGGGGAAAATGCGATTATGCAGATTTTCTGGTTGTTTGTTCGGGGCGAAGCGACAGGCACGTCGATGGTATAGCAACGGGCATAGATAACGAAGTTGTGGATATGCGAAGTTGCATCAGCAATGAAGGTCAGGCGAATGGGCAGTGGGTTTTACTGGACTATGGCGATGTCGTGGTTCACGTATTTAATGGCCACAAACGGACGGAATACAATATTGAAGCGTTGTGGAAAGATGCCCCGCGTCTGGAAGTAGAAATACCGGCGGATCTTCGTCTGACAGACGAAAGTTATGATGAACCGCTCTTCTGAGCAGCACACTGAGACGAGGCGCTGAAGGAATTCGGCGCCGTTTTTTTGGAACAAAGATATGTCCGCAACGCTCTATGCCATAGGAAAAATGCGATTTTCACCATATCGAGAAGCTGCAGATGAATATCTAAAACGAATTAAACATTATATAAATATTCAGGAAATAGAATTAAAGTCGGAAGCGTCGCCGAAGTTGAGTGAAATGCAGACGAGGGAACGCGAATCGAGGCAGTTTATGTCTCAAATTGATGGTTCGACCTATATGTTTGTTCTTGATGAGCGGGGCAAACTGATGAACAGTGTACAATTTTCAGAAGTCATAGGGAAGCTGATGGCGCAGTCGAGGGATATGGCTTTTGTGATTGGAGGAGCGTACGGGCATCATGAGTGTCTCAGGCAGCGTGCAGATATGGTATTTGGGCTTTCGCCTCTGACATTTCCGCATGAGCTTGCGAGAGTTCTGGTATATGAGCAAATATATCGAGCGATGACGATATTAAAGAATGAACCGTATCATAAGTAGGAAGTATTGAAATGTTTTTTGAAACAATGGAAGCTTTAAGGCATATGTTATGGCCGACGCGATGTGCGTCGTGTGATATGCTTCTTGCGGAACCGTCGATGCTGGTTTGTGAAGAGTGTCGAGCGAGTGTTGAGGCGGACAGGACGGTATTTGTGCCGGAAAATATTGATGCGGCGATGGCAATTTTTCAGTATCAGGGTGCGGTACAGAGCATGATATCGAAGTGGAAATATCATGAAGATTATGCGGCCTGTAAGGCGGTGTTGTCATTTATTCCTGAATATATAGAAGAATTGAGAAAGTTTATTCCGGAAGGGGCGTGTATGATTCCAGTTCCGCCGCATCCGAAGCGTCTGAGGGAACGTGGATTTGATCCTGTCTGGTCGTTTGCGTCGAAATTACATCACGATTTAAGAAAAGCGAATATCCAAGTTGAGTTTAGAGATGATGTACTCATTCGGACGCGTCATACGGCGCATCAGGCGGGTTTAAATCATGAAGAAAGGATGCATAATCTGGAGAATGCATTCAAAGTGGTAGAATCGATAGAAGGCAGAAATATTCTGCTTGTGGATGACGTTATGACGACGGGCGCAACGGGTTCGGCGTGTGCGTCAGTTCTCAAATCAGCCGGATGTTCATGGATTGGGTTCATAGCACTGGCACATACAAATAAAACGTAGAAAATGGCAAATTTTTGGAAAAACGGACTCAAATTTACGTGTCAACAGTGCGGTCGATGCTGTTGCGGAGAACCGGGCATTGTATATTTTTCACCGACGGAATTCGATAGACTGGTGGATTATCTGGAAAAAGCGCGAGGGCTATCGCGAGAAATTATCATAAAAGATTATATGTTTCCTCATCTGGATTCATATTCTGCGCGAGATGATTTTCCGGACGGACATTGTATATTTTTTGAAAAGAATAAAGGCTGTACGGTATATGAAGTGAGGCCGTCACAATGTAGAGATTTTCCATTCTGGAAATGTAATTTGTCGTCAAAAAGTGAGTGGGATGAGACTGCCAAAATGTGTCCGGGCATGAATCATGGACGAGAATGGTCCCCCGAAGAGATATATGCAATTGCCTCGAAGGCGCGTTTGTAGGGGATGAGAGCATTTCATGCATCGGGAAAAGCCAATTAAAAGATGGGGGACAGCCTGGTTTTTTGCGGGAGTCTTTCATTTGTTGCTTTTGGCTGTGATAGCGTGGCGTCTTCTTCCTGATCATGATGTACATATATCAGGAATGGTTCCTGCACCTGATGAAACGGTAGAGCTTATGCCGGCGCAAGCCATTGAGCCTGCGGTATTTTTTTCATCGAAGCCAACAAGTTTGAATCCGCAGGCGGCATTTTTATATAAGATAAATGAAGATGGCAGCAGAGTATTGATATCTTCATCTCATTTTCATCCGAAAAGGAATTATGGACTTCAGTTTGAGCCTGTTCATGAGCCGGGAGAGTATGAAATTGTGGTTGGAGCCGGAGCGGATGGAGTGGTTTTGGAACCGGAATATTTAGATGGAGAGTTTAGAGGGTGGTTTCCAAGCGGAGATGGAAAACCGGGAGGCGTATTTAGTGCGCGTTTTCATATTGAAAGCAAAGCACACGATGTGATGACGGCGACATTATATGATCCGGATAAGCCGATGGAAAATGAGGAGCCGTCATCCAAAAGAGTTGTTGAAAAGGCAGTGCAGCCGCAAAAGCCCGTGCCGCCTGTTGTGCAAAAGAAAGTCGAAAAGCCCGTCAAACCAAAAAGAGTAAAGCCGACAGAGGCGCCGAAAACTGCTGCGGCTCTTGAAAATATGGGGCCGGTTGAGTCGTCCCCCGAACCGGAAACGAATGAGCCGTCCCCGATTCCATTGACGCCGGAAAGTCTCAGGCTTTCGCCATTCAATTTTGCGCCGGAACTGCTGACAGAAGCAGCACAGGTTGCCACTCAGAATTTTCAGGAACGAGATACAAATAAGATTGTAGCGGGTGCTGATTTGGAGAGAAAAAGATTTGTTGCGGCTTATAACGGCGAAGGTCCCGTGATAGGTCCGGGGCAGCAGGGGAATTCCCTTTCACATAATAAAGATGTTGCGGAATATCTTGCGTTAATGCACAAGGAGATTCATCCGTTATGGGCGCATGGTTATCTTTTGAGGCTTGATACAATCTATCGTCAGCCCGGGTCACGATTGAACAAAATGGATTTGGAAGCTGTATTAGAAATTACACTCGATAGTTTGGGGGCTGTAATTGATGTTAGAATGGTTCGCACGAGCGGGATAACAGATTATGATAATGAAGCCATTCATGTTGCGTGGAATTCGTCACCGAAGTTAGCGCCGCCGGCAGAAATGCGATCTAATAATGGAAAATCCTATATACATTGGACGTTTTGGAGAGATCAGCGGCAGTGTGGTGTGTTTGGCGTAAAAGTGTTTAAATTGAAGGGAACGACACGTGATGCATTGAATTTTAGTTTGAAATCAGTACAGCTTCATGAGAAGAAATTGGGTTTGAAACCGTCTGTTTTGCAGCTTCCTGGAGATACAAAAAAAGGGAATACAGGGCAAATTGAGCATCAGAGGAAACAAGAGTCGACTCATGAACCACTTCCAGAAAAGATAAATCCTCTCGAAGATTTATAGTTTTGTTTAGGGAACCTCTGATTAAAGATTATTTACTTGTTTTTCTGGGGCTTTTCCCCTGTCCTTAACGGCAATAATAAACGCGACCAGGTTTTCTTTGTGCTGCAGTTGGCATATCGCCGTCAATATAGCCGAGTGTACAGTGTCCGATGCCTTCGTAATTGCCATTAATACCGAGAGAATGCAGGAATTCTTTTCCTTCATCTGTGTCAAATTCTTCTCTTGCACGGTTGATCCAGCAGCTTCCGAGACCGAGGTCGTGGGCTGCAAGCATGCTGAATATAATGTCTTTTTAATCAGAAAATGACGAGTGCCTAGGGGGCGATTTCAAAGCGTCATGCTTTGGACTTACCACCATTGTTCTCGAAGGATATTAAGACTGGAGTCGTTGTCATTTAAAGAAAAAGTTTGACCGATTTTGGGAAGCAGAATGTCAAGATTGAGTTCAAGGGCACGTTGTGTCTGGCGCAGAACCGGGTCATTCCAGGCATGATCAGACAATACAAATGCTCCCCAGTGCATAGGAAGATAATGTTTTGCGCCCATAATTTTCGCCATATCAATCGCTTCTTCCGGATACATGTGAACTGTGTGCCATCGTTTGTTATATTGAGCGCCATCGCTCATAACGAGTTCCATATCCCCAAACCGATCGTGTATTTGATTAAAATGATTTCCAAATCCAGAATCACCGGTTGCAAAGATTTGATGAAATTCATCTGTTATAACCCAGGATGCCCATAAAGTTTTGTTTGAGTCAAACAAAATGCGTCCGGAAAAATGCTGAGCGGGTGTACATGAGATGTTTAATCCGTTGATATTTGTCGTTTCCCACCAGTCCATGGTTTCAATTTTTTCACGTTTAATGCCAAAGCGGACGAGATGATTGTCGAGGCCAAGTGGAACGATATATTTGTGAACTTTATTGTCAATGGCCAGAATAGTTTTATAATCGAGATGATCATAGTGATCGTGAGAGATAATGCAGATATCAATGGGGGGAAGGGCGGCAGCATCGATCGGGAGTTTTCCATATCGGTACGTTCCGAGTAAAGAAAATGGGGAACAGATATTGGAAAAAATGGGATCATAGAGGATGTTCATTCCATGAATTTGAATGAACAATGAAGAGTGACCAAACCATGTGACATTGAGCTTTCGGATTTCCGGCTTTGTTTCAAAAAAAGGGACATCCGTTGGAATATCGACAGTTGGTTTTATTTTTCCATGACTGGCGCGTTGCTCGTATGGATCGACATCATTGGTCCATGTTGAAACATCTGCCAGATTGCAAAATTTGCCGTCTCTGTAATGAGTCTGTGCTCTTTGTGCGTAATTAAGCATATCTTCGGCACTTGGGCGGGCTCCAAATGGCTTCCATAGCTGAATGAAAAGGTAAGAAAGAGAAGTAATTGAAATGAGAATGGCTGTTATGACCACAAAAACCTTCTTGACGCGCATAAACTGTTTATTGTTGTGAATAAGACAGGTCGGCGATGCTCCGAACATCATCGGGGCAGGGCAGGTGAAAAGTATTGGCAAGTTTCACATACTCGCTAATAATTATGTGCTGTATTTGTTGTTGTTGCAATTTTTCTTTTAAGGAAGGTCTGAATAAAGAAATTTACTTGTTTTTTCTGGGGCTTTGCCCCTGTCCTCAGTTCGCAATATGAAATGCACTTCGTTTCCCGAGCCTGTCGGCTCTCCAACTCGTTCATTACATTTGCTCACTGGGCTCTGTGGTTTTCGCCATTCACTGGATGGCGAAAATCCTCGGCCCCCCACCAAAGGGTTGAGTTCTTTGGAAGCCTCAATATTTTAGGTGATATAAGCGTTTGGGGTTGCCTAACTCTTGTACCTCGCCGGGACTCCAACTCCGGCTTTCCCCATTTGTTGCCATAGAATTGCGTTTTATTCAGAGGTTCCTTAAGGAATAAAACACATTGGTGTGTGGATAATTTTTGTTGGGGTGATTGAGTTTTGAGGGCAGAAAAAAAGCCGCAGCGGGGAACTGCGGCTAAATTAAGTTAATAAATCAATCAATGGTGATGAGGTGCGGGAGGAGGCGGAGGAGGAAGCGGATGATGGCGTTTATGATGATCCATCATTGGAGGCGGAGGAGGCGGGAGATGTCCGTCTCTGTGATCGGGTCTCATGTCATGATGAGGAGGCATCGGTGCAGGATGATGCATTTCAGGGTGCGGGCCAGGTCCGGGACCGGGTTGTGCAGAAGCGATGGCCGGAGCGAAAAGAGCGAGTGAAAGGGCGAATAATGCGGCTGCGAGTTTTTTCATGGTAAATCTCCTCAAATGTAAAAAGAGTGAGTGTTTAAGCGGTTGAGACGATGTGTCTCATTTCGGCAGTACAGCATTAAGGCAATGTGTGTGCCAAGTGTTTGACGGAATGAAAAATAAAAAAAAGTATGTGAGGATAAGGGGGAGAGGAATTTGAAAAACGGTCGTTATTCGTTATTGGAAGTCTTGTGTTATTGCGATAAATAGGCGAAAGCCGGAATGGCATATTTGACGGATAGACTTAACCAATGGGATGAATGGCAGTGGAAATCAAATCGATGATACAGCAGGGGCGACGGCGATTGTATGTTTGCCGGATAGTAAAAAAGATAACGCTCAGTGCTATGGTTTCCATTGTGGCGTGTGGTGTTATCGTTGCGTTCATAAGATTTGGTGTGGATGTACCGGGCTGGTGCTGGGGCATAGCTGTTGTTCCATGGGCAGTGTTATTTGTATGGGCCTGGCCATGGCGATTTTCTGATATCGAGATTGCCCGTCAGATAGATTCGGCCAATAGTTTTGGGGATCGCCTTTCTTCGTCTCTTTCGTTTATGAATGAAGAGAAACAGACGGAGTGGATGAAGGTTCAGATTGAGGACACGAAGAAGAGAACATCTGATACTGCCTTTTGTGAAAGCCTCATTAAAACGGCATTTCATGTTGAGTGTCCTGAGCACTTGAAGTGGCTTTGCTGGGGAGTGTTTTTTTCGTTGGTCATTATCTTTTTGCCGGATATTGTGAAACTTATTGAGGCAAATAAGTCGAACGAGCCAGTCGTTGAAATTGCCAAGGAAGAACAGTTTCAGTCGAATTTGGATGTCGTGTCGCAGGAAATTCGTAAAGAACAGGCAGAACAGCTTCTTGAAGAGGCCGAAAAGATTGATGATCCGGAGTTGAAGGAAGCGGCCAGGGAGTTGGCGCAGATTCTTGAAGATGATCGTTCAGGGAAATTGTCGCGGGAAGAGTTTGAGCGAAGGCTTGCGGCTCTTGAACGGAAGCTTGAACAGTCGGAGGCTGTGAGTGAGCCGGAGCAGCAGGCATTTGATAAGAGTGTGAGGGAAGCTGTAGAGAATATGCCGGAAATGCATGAAGATCCAGAGACCCAGGAACTGGCGAAAGCTCTGGAGAAGAATGACTATGACAAGGCGGCAGATATATTAAAAGACTTGTTGAACAGTACTGATCCAAAGGACAAGAAGAAGCTCGAAAAACTCGCGAAGATGTTTGGTGATTTGGCGAAGAAAATTGATCCGACAGATCCGGAGCTCAAAGAAGCCCTGAAAAAGAATAGAGACCTCGTCAATCAGCTCAAAAAGGAGCTCGATAATGACAAACTTTCGTCCGAAGACAAAAAGGCGTTCCAGGATGCAGAAAAGAAGCTGAAAGAAGCAGAACGGGAGCAAAAAAGCCTTGAAAATCAGAGGCAGGAACAGCAGAAGCAGGCAAATGACAAAGCTTCACAGGCCCTAAATAAATTGAGCAAGGCTCTGGATAACACGTCCAAGGATTTGGAGAAGAAGCAGGATGCCGGTGAAAAAGAAGATCCGAATGCAGAAGAGACAAAAGAAGTAAAATCCGGGGAACAGCAGGACGGCAAACAGCAGCAGAATGGCCAGCAACAGCAGCAGAATGGCCAGCAACAGCAGCAGGATGGCCAGCAACAGCAGCAGAATGGCCAGCAACAGCAGCAGGATGGCCAGCAACAGCAGCAGGATGGCCAGCAACAGCAGGATGGTGCTTCAGGGGACGATGGACAGAGTGCGGAAGAGGCACTTCGAGAAGCAGCTGAAAACAAGAAAGCGCAAAAGCAGCGTGATGCTCTGAAAGACTTGACGGACAAGATGCGCAAAGATGCGCAGGAAGCCGGCAAAGAGAAAGATGAAAAGGCCGAAGAACGTCAAAAGAATATGCAGGACTTTATGGATCGGGCGAAGGGACAGGATAAGTCCGAAGAACAGGCGCAGAAGCGAGATGAAAGTGGTGAGCAGGCTGGAAAGCAGGGGGCAAACGGCGAAAGCGGACAAGGCGATAAGCCGGAAGCGGGGATAGAAAAGACGCCATCGGAAGGAAAAGACGGAAGCGAAGACGGGAAAGAACTCGGGAATGAGCCTGGGGTAGGTCATGACACGAGTGAAGGCGAATCGACGTCGATGGATGTCAAACTGAAAGATGAGAAGCTGTCAGGGATGGAAACGGGGGATACGACGGGAGCGATAATAGAATCGGCGGGTCAGCAAGGGTTTGCGAGTGAATCGTATAAAGAGGTTTATCAAACGTATGAGAAGGCAGCCGAAGAGATTCTTGAAACCGAGGAAGTGCCGCAGGGATATAAGAATTATGTAGAGAAGTATTTTGATATGATTCGGCCGCAGTAATGCGCCAAGAATAGCGGGGGTGAATATAAAACGACGTATTCGACAGAATAGGCGTTTGAGGGGGAGCGGCGTATTCGTTAGAATAGCCGCGCGGGGGACGCATCCCCCGCCCAAAAAAAGATATAAAGCGTTCATAACCAAAACATGGATAAGGAAAGGAAGCATGGGACGAGACATTGCACAAGAAGTAGAACAGTTTCAGGCGAAGATACAGACGCTGAGAAGTGAAATAGGCCGCATGATCGTAGGTCAGAAAGAGGTGATAGATGCGGTCATATTGTGTTTATTGGCGGATGGACAGGTATTGCTTGAAGGTGTACCGGGGTTAGGCAAGACGATGCTGGTTCGGACGCTTTCGGAGGCGATAGCATGTAAATTCAGCCGAGTGCAGTTTACGCCGGACATGATGCCGAGTGATATACTTGGAACGAATATGATTGTAGAAGATGAGCGAGGGAATAAAAGTTTTGAATTTCAGAAAGGGCCAGTATTTACGAATATATTATTAGCAGATGAAATAAACAGAGCGACGCCGAAGACGCAGGCTGCATTATTAGAAGCGATGCAGGAAAAGAGTGTAACGGTAGGGAACACGACGTATCGGCTTGAGGCGCCTTTTTTTGTGATGGCGACGCAGAATCCGGTTGAGCAGGAAGGGACCTATCCGTTGCCGGAAGCGCAGTTAGATCGATTTTTATTTAAAATAAATGTACCGTTTCCGACGAAGGATGAACTGCATGAGATATTGAAAAGGACGACGGCAGGGAAGTCACCGAAAGTTGAGCCGGTGATGAGCAAAGAAGAGATATTGAGTTTGAGAGCACTGGCATCGGAAGTTCCGATTGCGGAACATGTAGAAGATTATGCCTTAAAGCTGGTATTGGGGACGCATCCGGAACTTGATGGATGCACGAAGATGGTGAAGCAGTATGTGAGATTTGGGTCGAGTCCGCGAGGAGCGCAGGCGACGATTAAAGCGGCGAAGATACATGCGATATTTGAGGGCAGATTTAATGTATCGAATGACGATATAAGATTTGCGGCGATACCGGCACTCAGGCACAGGACGATATTAAATTTTGAGGGAGAGGCGGAGAATATATCGACGGATGACATATTAAAAGACTTGATAAAGAATACGAAGGAAACTGCGGAGAAATAAGAGGATGGGACTTTTTGATGAAGCGTTTCTAAAGAAGATAGATTATCTGTATGTTGTCTCGAAAAAGATGTTTACGGGGCGGCTTCGTGCGGAGCGCAAGACGCGCAAAGTGGCGTCAGGTATAGAATTTGCGGATCACAGGAATTATTCGCCGGGAGATGATTTCAGGGCGCTTGACTGGCGAGTATATGGCCGCACGGAGAAGCTTCTGGTACGTTTATTTGAAGAAAAGGAAGAACTATCAATATATTTTTTAATTGATAGTTCCGGGTCGATGAAAGTGAAGGATGAAGTGAAGTTAAATTATGCGAAGAAGATGGCGGCTGCGTTAGGGTATATAGGATTATGCAACCAGGATCATGTGAGTTTTATATCATTTAATGAGAAAGTGATGGAGAGACTGGCGCCGACGAGCGGACGTGGGCAGATATTTAAGATATTTAATTTTTTGGAGCGAATTAAAGGGGAAGGTAAGACGTCATTTGAGGATGCGTTTAAGACGTTTGCGGGAGAAAACAGGCGTCGAGGCGTGGCGGTAGTCATCAGTGATTTTTACAATCCGAGCGGCTATGAGAAGGCGTTAAATTTTCTTCATTATCAGCAGTTTGAAACGTATGTTATTCATATTGTGGATGAGAGTGAATTTGATTTGAAGGTGAACGGGGATGTCTCGATAGTGGATGAAGAGACTGGGGAGAGACTGGATATGACGATGACGCCGAGGCTGATATCGAGTTATAGAAAAGCGTTTGAGTCATTATGTCTTCAAATGGAAAGTTATTGTGTATCGCGTCACATGTTATATTTTCGGACGCCGGTAGAAGTTCCATTTGATGAAATTGTGTTGAAAGTATTTCGAGCCGGAGGATTCTTAAAGTAATTATGATATTTAACGGCTATACAACAGAAACGCTAGTGCCGGTAATTATAGGTTTGGCGGTAATTATCGGGATATTATATATAATACGAGTTAAAAGAAGGACGATATCAGTACCCTATATTGGGTTATGGAAGAGTGTTCTTGAGAAGAAATCGCATCGCCGGTGGTATGACTGGCTGAAGCGATTAATAAGTTTTTTAATATGTATGATTGTCGTTGGTCTGTTATCGTTGGCACTTCTTGATCCGCGCGAAGAAGAGGATGATACGGCGCGGCGGCATGCGATATTCGTGGTGGATACGAGTGCCTCGATGGCGGCATCCAGCGGGCGTACGGATTGTGAAACGCGCTTTGACTGTGCGCAGAAAGATGCCCATGAACTCATCGATCACATGCAGGTGACGGATAGAGCGATAATTATTGAAGCCTCTGGGATAGTGAGTGCTGTATCCGGACCGTTCCAGTCGGATAAGAGTGCCCTGCATAAGACGTTGAAGTCGATGTCGGTACGGGCTACATCCGTTGATATGAAAAAGGCTTTGGAACTTGCGAGCCATTTGTCGAAGGATCGGGCAAATCCAGAAATATATCTTTTGACCGATGGACAGTTTGACAATGTGGAAGAATTGTCAAAGCTGCTTCCAGGTTCAGCGGCATTTGAACAAAGAACCTACGGAAAGCCGGCAGGCAATTTATCGATAGATGCATTCAATGTCAGAAGATATATAGCCAATCGACTTGGGTTTGAAGTATTTTTCAAAGCACATAACGGGTTTGAAACTGCGGTCACAGCTAAATTAAATATTCAGGCGTTGGGTGATGATGAGTTTGTATATGATCCGGAACGAACACATGAAACAATTGTAGAAAAGACTTTGACCCTTGCGTCCGGAGATTCGGAACTTCGTCTATATGACAATTTGACGGTGAGTTCGAGTCGAATGGCTGCGACGTTGGAAATCGTGAGTCCGACGACAGCCGTTGATCCATTGCCGGCGGACAATATTGCGTATGCCCGAATACCTGATTTTGCCAAACCTGATATAGCTTGTATCACACCAGGGAATCTTTATCTCGAAGCCGCGTTGTTATTAAATGAAAACTATAGAGTATCATTTATTAAGCCGACGGATACGGAGATATTGAATTCGAGCGGTGAAATCGCGTTGGCCCAGGTTGCCGGGGCCCATGACATTGTCATACTGGACAATTCATATCGCGATTTACCGCATATATCGGAAGAAGAGTGGAATGGGCGAGTGATATTTATCAATCTGGATGAAGTCGATTCACCGTTTAAGGTGAAAGCTGTTACCAATCCGGTTATTGAGCGTGTGAA
Organism: Myxococcota bacterium; assembly: GCA_045599245.1. Classification (GTDB taxonomy): domain Bacteria; phylum Myxococcota_A; class Bradymonadia; order UBA4248; family UBA4248; genus UBA4248. Next base: position 2,199 of record JAZRVP010000040.1, on the reverse strand, counting down.
TTCAAAACATGCAGTTGCGCGTTGGCTGAGTTTAAAGAATTTAAACATTTCGAGAGCGGAAGTATTTTCAGGCATAAAGAATGAAGATTTGATCATGCGGGCCATAGAAGGACCGCTGATGGCGACAAAGAAGAGTTCGACGCAGCGTATTCTTGCGATTGGTTTCAGTCTTGTTGAAAGCGATTTGATATTCAGAGTTGGGCTTCCGGTATTGTTTATCAATGCAGTGGATTGGATGATGGATGAAAATGGTGAGCCACTTCGCGGGTATCCGACAGGCAATGCATGGCATATTGCGTTGAAGGGGGATTCTGAGAGAGTGGATATAGTTCGTCCGCGTCAGGAGCCGATGAGCAAATTGCCTGTGTATGAGGGCAGTGCGACGCTGTATGGGGAAATGGCGGGATTTTATCGAGTGGAAGACTCCCAGTCGCATCGTCCGTTAATTGAGTTTGCGGCAAATTTCTATAACCCAGTGGAGTCTGATTTGCTTCGAGCGCCATCGGAGCTTCATGGCAGAATTCATCTCAAAACAACGCTGATGGAAGAGCAAGAGGATGAGGAGGAGAGTTCGTGGCTGATGAATTTATTGTCCAAACTTCCGGATTCATCGCAGTATATTTGGGTTTTGGCCCTGTTAATAGCCATGGGGTTAATCACGGTTGAATGGTTGACGTATCATCGACGTTGGACCGTGTAGAGTCGATGGCATACGTTTTGCGAAAGGGACGTCTTTGGGTTAGGCAATTTTAAAGATTGTCTGAAACTTCACCTTTTAAGAGAAATCATATAGAAAAGCATGGTTTGAAAGGATTCAGCCTTTTTGAATGGAGTTAATTATGAAAAAATATGCATGGATATTAGGATTATTGCTTTGCCTGAGCCCGATGGCATCGTTTGCGCAGACGGCAACGGAGCAGGGAAGCAGTCAGTCGCAGGTTTCGGACGCCAATGATCCGTCAAAGATGCTTCCGCAGGAAGTTGAAAAGCGATTTAAGGCATTACGTTCGGATCCGGATCCCGATCAATTGGTTCGAGATGCTCATTACTGGGTTTCAAATGAGAATGCTCAGTACGTATGGTATCCGTATATCAAGGATATGGGCGGTGTAATTTCCGGTGTAGGAACAGATCAGGTTTATCTTCTTGCAGGCTGGAGCAATGCCTCTATCATCATCCCGATGGATTTTGACAAGCAGATAAGAAATCTGCATTTTGCATACGGTGCGGCCTTTATGGCATCTGAGAACATCGAGGAATTTCGCACGTACTGGAAGAAAGAGAATGCGGAAAAAATGAAAGCCGCACTGGCGAAATATTTCCCGGAAGAAGCTGATGCGGCTTTGAAGGCCTGGAATCATGGCGTAAAAGAAGTCAACGGACGTTTTAACCGAGTGACGAAGAAATATAAGAATTTGCCATCGCAGCTAAAGGAACTTGCGGAAAGCAATCCGAAACAATATGCAGCGAATGCCAAGATATTCACTTCGGAAGTACCGACATTCCTAACGGATGAAACGCAGTACAAACGCATTCGCCAGTTGTGGATGAACCATCGCGTGTTTCCATTATGCGGTGATTTGACCGGTGATCGGGCTATGATGGATATTTCTAAAGCACTCAAGGATTCCGGTCTTGATATGATGCTTTTGTATCCGTCAAATGCAGAGCATTATTTTGAATACGGTTCGACGTACCGCCGCAATATTATTGAAATGCCGTTTAATGAAAAAGGGTTAATCCTGAGAACGCGTCAGATGAAGTTTTTGGGACTGGCTGAAGATGAAGACTATCATTACAATATGCAGACGGCCAAAAACTTCAAATTGTGGCTTTCGACGACGAATATCAAAGAGCAGAAAGAAATGCTCAGAAAACGAACCGAAACGAGTACGAAGGGACTTTCTTTCTTTGATTATGAACCGTCACCATCGAAGAAAGCTCCCGAAATTGCCCCGATTCCTTAAGGAAATTGTTTTTTCTGGGGCTCTGCCCCAGACCCCGCTTAAGGGCTTAGCCCTTAAGAATCCGCAATATTTTTAGATGGTATAAGCTTTTGGGGCAGCCTAACCATGATTCCTCGCCGGGGCCTTCCCTCAGTTCGCAATATGAAATGCACTTCGTTTCCCGAGCCTTTCGCCTCTCTAACTCGTTCATTTCATTTGCTTACTGGGCTTTGTGATTTTCGCCATTCACAGG
>JAZRVP010000039.1:0-21859 GCA_045599245.1 Myxococcota bacterium | reverse complement strand
GTTCCGATGCATCCAAAGCCGTCGATGACGACAAAAACAATCAGACCGACGGCACCTGCGGCGCAACCTACACCTATACCGAAAAAGCCCCTGAAACCGTCATCATTCCAAGTGAACCGGATCCCGTTGACGGCGGTTCGTGCAAGGCGACCTTCACCTATTTCAACGAATACACCAACGTTGCCTCCGGCGGTGCAGACGACTTCGACGTCTATCTCGTCGGCTCCTTTAATACAGAAGCTGACGGCACCTGGAAAATCAATGACGTCGCCTGGAAAATGCAGTCTGACGGTCGCGGCAAACACACACTCTCCGTCGATCTCGTTCAGAACAAGGAATACGAATACAAATATTATGTCAACGGCTGGGCTGACGACAGCTGGAAAACCGACGCCGAAGACGGTCAGTCCAACGGCATCGCCAAAATGGATACTTGTGACAAATCCTTCGGAAAAGCCGGCACGGCTCCCGTCATTCCTGATGACGGCAAATGCTACGCCTCCTTCACCTATACAAACAAATGGACAAACAAGGCATCCGGCGGCGAAAATGACTGGGACGTCTATCTCATCGGCAGCATGAATGAATGGAAAACAGCCGATCCCCAATACAAAATGACTTCCGACGGAAACGGCTCCCACACCATCACCGTTGAACTCAAACAGGGTGAAAAATACACCTACAAATATTACATCGACGGCTGGGGTGAAGAGAGCTATCACGCCAATCCAGAAATCAGTGCTGATGCCGATGGCAACAGCCTCGTCGATATGGCAACCTGCGGACAGGTCATTAAGTACGTCGAAGTGCCGCTGGGCGGTGATGTCAATCCCGGCGGAAACAACCCCGTCAATCCGACAGACAACGCCATCAATCTTACCGCTGTTCCCAAAGTCGAAGGCAAAACCATTTCCTTTACCGTCTCCCTCAAGGAAGGCACCGAAATCACCGTCGAAGGCGGCGTCGATCCTCAGGTCGACGGTCTGACAGTCACCGATACCGTCACCGAAAACAACAAATACATCTACACGGTCAAAGCCGGTGACGCCGAACTCTTCGTCCCCGTCTGGGTCGAAGACAAACCCTTTGACTGGCACGATGCCCTGCTCTACTTCGCCTTCACCGATCGTTTCAAAGACGGCGACTCCTCCAACAACTCTCCTGCAACTTCCGCCTCCGTCAACAAAACCTCCAATGCACAGTGGATGGGCGGCGACTTCAAAGGCCTCCAGGAAAAAGTCGAAGAAGGTTATTTCGACAAACTCGGCGTCAATACCCTCTGGATTTCATCCGTCAGCATGAACGCCCAAGGCGTCAGCCAGGGAACAAACGGTGACGAGGCTCACTTCTACTCCGCTTATCATTCATATTGGCCCGTGTCCTCCTTCATGACCGACGCCAACAAGTCCGAATTCGAGTCCGGATCAAGCGAAGGCATCAAAATTCAGGCCATCGAACCTCACTTCGGTTCCATGGATGATCTCAAATCCCTCGTCAATGCCTGCCATAAGAGAGGCATCCGCGTCCTCGTCGATTTCGCCGCAAACCAGGTCCACAAAGACAGCCCCGTCTTCAAAAACCATCCCGACTGGTTCAATATGCGAGGCTTCAACAATTCTGATAACTACACGCTGTGCGATCTCAATGTCTGCAACGGCTCCTGCTGGGACAATTTCTCCGAAAAATGCTGGTTCTCACAGGATCTGCCCGACATCAACTATGACAATGCCGATGCCCGAAAAGCCATGGTCGATCACGCTATCTGGCTCATCAAAACCACCAATATCGACGGTTTCCGCGTCGATGCCGTCAAACACATGAACATCCAGTTCATCAAAGACCTGCGCACCGCAACCGATCGCCTCTATGCAAACACCGGCAGCATGTTCTACATGGTCGGCGAAACGTTCACAGGCGATGTCGGCCTCCTGAACAAATACATCGGCAATGACCTGCTCCATGCACAGTTCGATTTCCCAATGTATTACGCCCTCAAGAGCCACATCCTCGGCAAAGGCACCTACACTGCAGTCGCCGGTCTGAGCAACCAGTTCAATTCCGATCTCATGGGCACTTTCATGGGCAATCATGACGTCGCTCGTTCAATCTCCGTGGCCGCCGGACAGTATGACGGTAAATGGGGTAGCAATGACGAAGTCACCGACTGGCTCCCGTACCTCAAGGTCAAAACCGCATGGACAATCCTCCTGACAAACCCGGGCGTTCCTCTCATCTATTACGGCGATGAATACGGCATGGAAGGTTCCAATGATCCCGACAATCGACGCATGATGGAATTCGATCACCTCAACGATCAACAGAACGGAACACTGGACTATGTCCGCACCCTCGGTCAAATCCGAAAGGCTCATCCCGCCATTACACGCGGCCATCGCGAAAATCTCTCCTATGGTCACGGCTACTGGTGCTACAAAGTCACCGATGGCAATGAAGCTATCATCGTCGGCATTTCCCGCGCCGATGGCGATGACAACTCCGGATGCGATCTCAAGGGTTCCTACAAACTCCAGAACCTTCTCGATCCGTCTGCTTCAGAAATCACAACTTCCGGTCTCGATCTGAACTCCAACCGTCTCCAGGTTTATCTCGTTAAATAATATATTTATACAGAACGGCGCGCGCCTATTTCGCTGCCGCGAAATACGTCGCGCATGACGCAGGCTATCGGCTACGCCAATACGCCTGCGTTTTTTTATATGTGGTTAGTGATTAGTGGCTAGTGGTTAGTAACGGCTAGCGTGAATACAGACAACTAACAATTGTGAATTGTGAATTGATAATCTAATATGGTCGGCCGTCGTCTTTAGCGACGCCGTCTTTTTATTTCGGAGAGTCTTCATGAATAAAAATTGCATCCTGCTTTCAATACTGGCTGTTTCCCTATTGTCCGGCTGTGCTTCTGCCGAGCGCTTTCACGATCCGATGCACGGTGTTTGGGCTTATTACGGCAATGCAGAAGCGAGCCAGGGGTTCGTTTACATGGACCGATCCGAAAAAGCTCTGACGCCTCAGGATAAGGAAAAACGCTATTTTGCAACCTCAGGTTTCATTGAAGATGTCGCCATTGTCGCCAAATGCCTCGAAAGAAATGAAGATGGTGTCTGCCAGGACACCAGTCTTGCCATGATGGATATCGAAGGAAATCTCCTGAATAAATTCGGCGAATACAACTACCCGGAACTCCTGGTCACAGAAAAATACCCTGCAGCCGTGATGTACGTCGACTTGAGCGACATCCGATCGATGTTCCCACTCTGGAGCGGACGCGCCGATCTCGGCGCCGAAAAGACGATCAATAACCTCTTTCACGACGAACGCCTTCTCGTCGAACAAAATGGCCTGTTCGGTTACGTCGACAAGACCGGACGAGCCGTCATTGCACCTCATTTTCTGGCCGCTGAAAACTTCCATGACGGCAAGGCACTCGTTATCACGGATGCCGGCATCGGAACCATCGACGTTTACGGACAGTTTACTCAGGCAGAATACGCATGCATCGCTACTTACGACGATACCCTTCGACGCGTCAACGTCGGCGGAAAACTCGTCAATTATGCCCTCGATCTCAGAACTCAGCAGAATCTCTTCATTTCTGAATCACTCAAAGCCGCTCATGAACAGCGTCCCGATGCCGCACAGATTTGCATCGAAGGAAAATGGGGCCTCATCGACACCGAAAACAAAGTCATCGTTCCTGCCGAATATGATGAACTCGTCAATGAAGAAAATACTGAGTATATCTGGGTAAAGAAAACTGCTGAAAACGCCGTTGGATTTTATGATCATCAGGGCAATCAGCTCGTAAAGCCTGAATTTCCAGTCGTCTATCTCGGTGAATCTTTCTTCCTTGCACAAAATGCCGACGGGAAATATGCCATCCTCGATAATAAAGGCACTCGCACGACGGATTTCCTGTTCGACGCCTACCTGAGCAAAAGCCGCCCCGATAATATCGGCACTTTCCTGCTCAGTGAAACAGCTGTTTTGAACAAGGATGGTCTCTGGGGCGCCGTCAAACCGAACGGAACCACCAGCATTCCTTTTGAATACGAAGAATTAACCGCTGAATCCGAAGGCTTAGTCGGCTTTAAAAAAGGCAAGCGCTGGGGCGTTCTGGACGACAATAACAACATCATGCACAGCCCCATTTATGGCAAAGTCAGCCTCTTTGAAGACGGACGGGCAAAGGCAGACCTCGCAGGCGACGAAATATTCATTTATCGCGATGACAACGCCAGAAACGCCTGGCTCGAAAAATCAAGACTCGAACAAAGCAGAGCCGCAGAAGCCGACCGACTCGCTGCTGAAGAAGCCCGGCAGCAACAGCTCGCGATTGAACAAGAAAGACTCGAAGAACAGCGAAAACAGACCAAACTCATGGCCGCCTCCGAAATCGATCGTCTCCAAAAAGAAGCTCAGGCTATCACTAATCGAATCGAAGTCCTCGAACCGCAGTACGAAGCAACAAAAAGCGAAACCATGAGACTCGACCTCAATCGTCTTCGCACAGAAAAAGCTACCATCGAAGAGCAGATTGCCAATATTCAGGCCCAATCCGCCACCGAATAACCCCCCCTCTTTTGCGCCGGAACTATTTATCATGAAAATTAAATCTCATTTTTTGTTTGCTGTTTTTGCTTCCGGCGCACTTCTATCTGCCTGCTCATGGGATACATCCATTCAGGACGCTTTTGTCATCCAGAAAGATTTCATTTCCTGCCCGCCTAAAGATGTGGATGGAAAACTTGATTTTATTGGTACACAAGCCTGCACTATTGATTCCATCTCAAAATGCGAAGGAGATGAAAAAATATTTAAATATGCATTTGAGACCAAACATTGTTTCGATGCATTTCCAAACTGCATTAAAGATGAAGAAAATGGCACATATTCATGTCAATCGATTCAATGTGCTGAAGGCATAGTTATATGTCAACATGATGATGGTTCGTACTATTGCGCAGATCCCTCAGGCTGGAGTACATGCGGGATTACCAACGACTGCAAAGGCGGTGAACAATGCGGCGATTTGCAGAAATGTCAACCTGGTAGCAGTGCAGGAGAATATTCCTGCCAATGTCCGCAAGATTATATTAAAAATGATATGGATTGCATTAATCCCTTAGATCCTTCGTCTTGTGGTGCTTCTCTTGATAATCTCGAAGGAATTCAATGTGGTGAGGGCGAGTCATGTTTTGCCAAAAATGTCAACAACGTGACAACCTATGAATGTAATTGCCTTGATGGCCTAATTAAATGTAATGGCAAGTGCATCAATCCACTCTATAATAATGAATATTGTGGCACATCGGATAGTTGTGATGCATTAGAAGCATGTGGTGATGACCGTTTCTGTAATGCAGGAAAGTGTGAATGTACAAATCAAAGAGTATTATGTAACGGGAAATGCCTGTCACCAGGTGATAATGCCACATGTAATGTCAATAACAATTGTGAATACACTTCATGTAAAGACAATGAACAATGTCTTTTCAGTAACGATACATATCACTGTGAAATAACTCGTTGTGAAAATGATGACCTGTTATGCCATATTAATGGACATAACACATGTATTAAAAATGACTTTCATCATTGCGGAGAATGTTTTAAAGACTGCACATTATTTGAAGATGGATATCGTAAAACCATCGGCTGCGTAATAGATAAGGATAATATTTCATCAACGACCAATCATTATAAATGTGAATACGAATGCGAAACTGGTTATGAGATGTGTGATGGCCACTGCTATAAAACACAGAGTGATTCTGAACATTGCGGAAAGGATTGCAAAACCTGTCCGTCCGGGGATGTTTGCCAGAAGGGTGAATGCGTTCCAAATCAATGCGATGATGACAAATGCCCGATTCTGGCAGGCGCAGAAGGCAAACTCCAATGTCTTAACATCGATACTTTGTGCGGCAGAGACTGCATGGATTGCACAGAATTTGATTCGATATGCGGTGAGAAAAAATGTGTATCTTTGATCTGCAAGGATGGCGAACATCCTGTTTATAAAAATGATGTCGTTGTGAAATGTGAAACAAACACCGTCACTTCTTGTGCTCCCAAAGACATGCCGGTCGCGTCAACGCCCGTCAACTGCCAGACGATCATTCAAAACTCATCTAATCTAAATTGTGATACAAATGGCGAATGTATCGCCGACAGCTGCGATAACGGATATATTCTTTCTGCAGATAAACATGAGTGCACCTGTCCAGAAAAAACACATTATGTCGATAAAAACATGTGTAAGAAATATATAACCCAATGTCCTGCCAACCAGCACGTTTCAGAAGATCGCAAGTCTTGCGTGGCAAATTCCAAAACTTTATGTGCACTTCCTGAATTGGCATTATCGAGCAGTTATTCAGGATATGTTCACGCATGCACGAGCAATTTGCAGTGCCTGAATGGAAAATGTTCGTGCGCCTCAGGCAATTCTAATTGCAATGGAACATGCTACAACCTCCAAACCACTAAAACCCATTGCGGCTCCTGCAACAAAACATGTCCAGCCAATTCAAGCTGCAAAACCGGAAAGTGTACATGTTCATCGGGCTATACGATGTGCAGTAATACCTGCGTGAACACCAAAACGAATAGTAATCATTGCGGCAAATGTGGTAATAAATGCGGCAGTTCGAAAACCTGCAAAAATGGAAGCTGTATCATTTCCTGCTCAAGCCAGAGCACATGCAGCAATTGTAAGAATAATGCGGGGAAAACCTGCACTAAAGGCGGCAAAACAGGGAAATGCAAAAAAAGCAGCAAAGGTAACTGGTACTGCAATACTTAGGGAAGGTCTGAATTAAGATGATTGACCTTTTCACTTCTCACGCCCAACTACTACTATGCCGCACTCAGAGTTTATTAACCCCTCAGGAGATTATAGAGTTCTTACCGTTCTTCTCGTGTAAAGTGATTAAAGGACCGCATGAAACCTCCTGTGTGAACTGTTTCGCAAATTCATCATACACTGGTTTTATGTGGTCTTCTGCATTTTATGCATTTGCAATGCATAATCAGCCCTCCTCAGTTCGCAATATGAAATGCACTTCGTTTCCAGAGCCTGTCGGCTCTCCAACTCGTTCATTTTATTTGCTCACTGGGCTCTGCGATGCCAGCCGTCCACCGGACGCCTGCCTTCTCGCCCTCCCCAGCTTTCCTCATTTGTTACCTAATTATTGTTTTATTCAGAGGTTCCTTGGAGCCTGTTTGCTCAGTTCAGGGAGAGCCAAAGTTCATTAAAGCTATTGTTTTATGCGGCTATGAGAAATTATGTGTTGTTGAACACGGTGCGTTTGTCATTGGGATGAATTCATGGCAACAGAAGACTGGGGCGTTGCGGGGTTTCCCCGCACTTGGGGGTAGGCGCGTATTTGCTTGCAAATAGCGCCGCAGGGGGCTTTGCCCCCTCACACATTATTCATCCCATTCGTCATGCAATCATATATTTCATCAATTTCAATGATGTATTTCATTATTTTTAACTGAATTCTTAATTTTTCCAGAATTTTCTGATAATAAACATTTGGGTGTTTTTGTTTTTTTCAGAGGAAAAGTCATGTCACCAAAAAGTCGTTTATTTTCTTGTTGTATTCTGGCTGGACTGATGCTCGCAGGCTGTTCGTGGGAAACCGCACTGTATGACTCATTTGTCGATGCCGACGGAGATTTGAACCCCTGCCCTCCCAAAAACGCAAATACCGATGCGACCCTGGCATATATTGATACCATAGATTGCACAAAAGATACGGCCTCGTCAGGATGTCCTGAGGATTAAACCTTTGCCTTTGAGTATAGCCTTTGCCCCGCCAAATTCTCCCTCTGTTCGCAGGATGGCGAGAAAAATTGGTTCTGTCAGAAAGTTTCCTGCGCCGAAGGACAGTTCCTGTGCTTCAAAAATAATGGAAACAGATACTGTGCCGACCCACTCGCCAAAGACACCTGCGGCATTACATCTGCCTGCGATGGCGGCAAGGAATGCGGCGCCGCCCAGGAATGCCGTTTTCTGGATGCCGAAAACAAATACGACTGCCTTTGCCCCACCGATTCACTCAAATGCGATACCGAATGCCTTCATCCCGAATCCAAATTGAGCTGCGGCGCATCCTGCGAAAACCATGCGGGAAAAGTCTGTTCCGATGAAGAGTCATGCGTCAAAGGTGCCGACGGGAACTATGACTGCATCCTCGGCTGCGCCGAAGGCCAGTTCCGCTGCTATGACAAAAACGGAAAACAATATTGCGCCGACCCGCAGAGTAAGAATACATGCGGCATCAAAGAAGACTGTGACGGCGGCACCCAATGTCATGAAAATCAGCACTGCGGGCTTGATGAAACGACTCAAACCTATCAATGCAAAATTGGATGCGGCGAAAACCAATTTCTCTGTCTCAAACCAGATGGGAGCCAATACTGTGCCGATCCGACGAGTACAAGCTACTGCGGCATTACGGAGGCCTGCAACGACGGCGTCAAATGCGGAGAACAGCAAATTTGCGCCGAAGACGGCGCATCTGCAAACAAAAGGTCGTGCAAATGTCCCGGTGAAAATGCCCTCACCTGCGGAACCGGATGTCTCTACCCCAACGAAAAAGCCACTTGCGGCGCCACCTGCGACAATCCAGAAGGCACGGCATGTACTGACAAACAAATCTGCCAAAAGCAGGACAACCAGTCGTTCAAATGCACGCTCGTCTGCGGTGACAATCAAATCCGCTGCGATGCTATCGATCAATGCCTGACGCCAAGCGATCTCAAAACATGCGGCGCCACCTGCGACAATCCAGAAGGCACGGCATGTACTGAAAATGAATCATGTCAGGATATCAATAATGACGGTAATTATTCATGCCGCCTCGGATGTGCCGAGGGACAGTTCCAATGCGAAATGCCCGAAAAAGACGAAGATGGTAACGACAAACTCGACGACGACGGCAATGTCCTCAAACAAAAGATCTGCGTCGATCCAAAGAGCAAAGAATATTGCGGCATTCAGGCGGACTGCACCTCATTTGTGGCATGTGGTGCGGATCAAAGCTGCTCTGCGGTTAAAGTCAAAGGCGAGGATGTCGAAACAGAAAGCTACGTCTGCACATGTCCGGAAGGACAGACGACTTGCGGCACGCGTTGTGTCAACCCAGGCGCAAACGATACGTGCGGCATCACCTGCGACGAAAAGAGTACCGGTGAGGTTTGTAATGCCGGTGAACTTTTCTTCTGCCAGACGAAAACAACCGGCACCGATGACAAGGTCACGACAAGTTATAGCTGCGAATGCTACACGGGTTACGACAAAGTGACGAAAATCGTCGAGTCAACGCAGCCAATATCAGAAACAAACGATGAGCCTGTCACGCCCGCCGTTGAAAAAGCGGTTTGTATCAATCCTTTGAGCGACAAAGACTACTGCGGTGCTTCACACGTCCAATGCGGCGAAGGTCAGTTCTGCGCCAACGGCGAATGCCAGTGCACTAACGGCGGTTACATCTGCAACGGCAAATGCGTCCTGCCCAAAGACCACGACTCCTGCAATATCGATGAAACCTGCATGAACGGCATCCGATGCCAAGACAATGAATCATGTGTTTTGACGACCGATCACTACGAATGCCTTTTGACGAAATGTGAAGAGAATGAAAACCTTTGCATCACCGATGAAAGCCGAGAATGCATTGCCAAAACAGACCTCAATCACTGCGGCAAATGCAACAACGACTGCGCCAAAAAAGCCGGTGAAGGTCAAATCGTCAAATCCTGTGCAGAACCACAGAGTGATCAGGACGACGAATATATATGTAAATATGAATGTGATGCAGACAGTCACTACGCGCAATGTCACGGACAAACCGCCTGTGTCAATATCTATACCGATATCAACAACTGCGGTGAATGTGGAAAACAATGTACCGGTACGAATATTTGTATCGAGGGCGAGTGCAAAGACAACGAATGTGAGGGCAATCAGTGTCAGTTTGACAACATCGAGGGTACCCCTATTTGTGTTTCAGTATCGGTAGCCTGCGGCCGAACATGCGATAACTGCAAGGCAAAAGGCCAGGTCTGCACAGAAGAAGGCATTTGTGCAGGCGAAGTTAAATGTGATCAAGGAACCCATCCGGTGTTTGATGAGAACGGTAAAGCCTATAAATGCGAAGAAAATACCGATTATCAATGTGCGCCCAAAGACAGCGCTTCGCTGGTCGATTGCACAATACAACTCCCAGAAAACGGCAAATGGGTCAAATGCGTAGGCGACGGTGTATGCGAAATTACATGCAATAACAATTTTGAACTTCGCAATATAAACGATAAAAATGAATGCATTTGCCCGGAAGATTACGAAATCGATGAGGCCGGTAACTGCGTTAAAATTAACTACGTTACGGACTGCGTTGCCGAAAGATATCCAGCCAACTATCACGTTGCCGAAGACCGCAGAAGCTGTGTCCCGAATTCAAACGATGCCTGTGCCGCGAGCACATGGGACGGTGAAGGAGCCTATACGAGTTACGTCCAAGCCTGTGCCGATCCACTCGTCTGCAAAGATGACGGCACCTGCAAGTGCAAAGAAGATGGTTATGAGCTCAATGGTATGAATCTTTGCATTCCATCCAAATGTATGCAAACAACGGGACATGAATATATTACGAGTTACAGATTTGGAAACGGTACATGCAAAATTGATTCTTGTGGAAATGGATTTACTCCAAGTGATAGATATCTATTGGAATATTATCGTTCCTGCAAATGCAACTATACGACATGTGGCAATCAATGTGTAAACACGAAAACGGATATCAATAACTGCGGAAGCTGCGGCAACGTTTGTTCTGATACTTACTCATGCAATGATGGCAAATGCGGATGTACGGCAGGACAACTCGAATGTAACGGGAAATGTGTCGCCAATGATGTCAACAACTGTGGTGCATGTGGAAATAAATGCAATAGTAATCAAACCTGTTCAAATGGCATTTGTATGTTAAATTGTACAGACAATAAAGACACATGTAATAATTTATGTAATGGCACTAGCAAGACTGGTGAATATTGTAAATTTAGTAATAGCACTAGCACAAGAATTTGTAACAACAACAAATGTCAAGATTTAATCGATTGTAAAGCTTATGATTATGATGAGGCTTGCAATAACTGCAAAGGACATTCTAATAAATCTTGCATTAGGCTTTCAACAAGTGGTGATAGTATCAATGGTTATAAAGTAAAATCTTGCAAAGCTAATAATAAGTGTAACTAATTTCACTTGACGTTTTTTTTACTATTTGCCCGGCTTTGCCGGGCATTCATAATATAGAAGAAAACGAATGGAATTGTTTGTAAAAAATCAGATGGCAAACTTGGTTCATGTCAGGATGGTCAATGTAAATAATTAAGACACTGCCTCATCTTCTTCCCGTCGAAGAGGATGAGGCTCGTTTGAAAATAACGATATTGGGTGACAGAAAATGATGAGCGGCAGGGATAGGGCCAGGCAAGGAATAATGGTTAGGTAACACAAAAGGCTTATTCAAGCTCAAAATATAGTGTTTATCAAATGGCTCAGCCCTTTGGTGTTTTTTGGCCCCCCGAATGAACGGTTAAAAATCTTTTATGCATGCGAATGTCTGCTTAATTTTTCAAGGAAATGATGCTAGATTAACATTTGGTGTCTGAAGGAATTTTCATTCCTTATTTTTTCCATTTTGTTCACTGCTTTGAGTGATTTCATGCTGCGCAAAACATATCATGATGCCGTTGGCGAGTTAATCCATGCATTTTACGTGTGGATGGAACAGTGCGCTAGAACATTTTGTTCAACCGCTCATCATTTTTGTATTTTTGTTAATACATTTTTATAGGGCTGATATGCGTCGTTCTAATTTATATCTCTGCATGTTCATCATAACTTCAAGTATCTTAGCAGCCTGTGGCCTGGAAGATGTTGTCGAGCGAGGAGAGTCTTGTCCTCCCAAAACCGACACATCGGGAGGCACATTGGCTTATATTGGAACGATGGAATGCACAGCAGCAACGGCCGCAACGCATTGTGACAGCAATTATACCGATTCATTTAAATACGGCGTCTGTCCTGCCAAATATTCCAAATGTCAAAAAGACGCAGAAAGCAACTGGTTCTGTACAAACACGACTTGTGCCAATGGTGCATTTTCCTGCACAAGAGGACAAAATGAGACGTATTGTGCCGATCCATCGTCAAAAGAAACCTGCGGCATTACAGCGGCCTGTGATGACGGTATGAAATGCGGCGATTCCCAGGAATGTCACTTCGATGAAACCTCGAAGAAATATGCCTGTCTCTGCCCAGCCGATTCGACCATTTGCGGAACAGAATGCATTCATCCCGAATCCAAAATGAGCTGCGGTGCATCCTGCGAAAACAAGGCAGGAAAAGTCTGCTCTGATGAAGAGTCATGTGTAAAAGATGCCGATGGCAAGTATGACTGCATCCTTGGATGCGCCAAAGGTCAGTTCCGATGCTTTGACAATAATGGAAAACAATACTGTGCCGATCCACAGAGCATGAATACGTGCGGCATAAATGAAGACTGCTCCGGCGGTAACAAATGTGGAGAAGAGCAAAATTGCGTCGCTCAGGCCGATGCCCCAAACGTCTGGGTCTGCAAATGCCCAGGCCAAGCCGTAACATGCGGCAGTTCATGCCTTTTACCATACAAAAGCGAAACCTGCGGCGCCACCTGTGATAACCCTCTCGGCACTTCATGCGACAATGATGAAGTGTGTACAATCACCCCAAATGGCGGATACTCATGTCAGCGCAATTGCACTGATGAAACAATTCTCTGCAATTTGCCCGTAATTAATGAAGACGGAAGCATCCTGCACGATGCCAACAACAACATCGTTCGAGAAGCCACCTGTGCCGACCCAAAGAGCAAAGAGTATTGCGGCATTCAAGCCGATTGTGCCTCTTACGTGACATGCGGAGAAGACCAAGTCTGTACTCACCCTAAAGATGATAACGGAAATGACCTGCCTGGTTATATCTGTTCCTGCGACGATAATCTAATCAATTGCGGCACACGATGCATCGATCCCACTTCAAATGAGTCATGCGGCATCACTTGTACGCCAGGAAGCACCGGTACAATTTGCAATGCAGAAGCCGGTTTTATCTGCCAGGCACAAACCACCGGTTCCGATGACACTTTGGCAACGACCTATTCCTGTGAATGCCAAAATGGACTCACTAAAATTTCAGAAATCATCAATCCGGATACACCAAATCAACTATCCAGAGACCCTTCAGAAACGACAATCATCCACTATTCATGCATCAATCCACTGCTTGACAAAGAACATTGCGGTCCAGAACTCATCAATTGCGGTGAAGGACGATCGTGCAACAACGGCGAATGCCAGTGTGACAACAATGGCTACTGGTGCAATGGTAAATGCTCAAAACCGGACGATCAGGATGCCTGCAATATCGATCCATCCTGTATGAACGGTACCGCTTGCAAAGAGAATGAATCTTGTATTCAAATCAATAAAGATACGAATGAATACCGATGTATTTTGACCAGCTGCAGCGAAAATGAAATTCTTTGTACAATCAATGATAAGCAAACATGCGTTCCCAAAACAGACATAAACCACTGCGGTTCATGCCTCGTCGACTGCGCTCAAAAGGCGGCCTTCGGTCAAAAAGCCGTTTCCTGCGAACTGGCCGCCGATCAATCCTATCAATGCAAGTTTGAATGCGACACCGAAAATGGATTTAGAGAATGCGAAGGCGAAGATGAATACATCAATACCAAAACAAACTATCGACATTGCGGTGAATGTGGTCACGCCTGTGATGATGGATATGTCTGCGAAAATGGTGAGTGCACACCGAGTCTTTGCAGCAATGCACGCTATAAAATAAACCCGGATAATGAAGATATTAATAATTATTGTTTATACGATATGATCGGCGATGAACCGATTTGTATTTCCGTCGATCAAGCCTGCGGTCGAGATTGCATAAACTGCGCTGATATTGGTTTAAAATGTCAAAATGATGAATGCAGTGGCGACATTGAAAGCTGCCCTGCCAATACCCATCCTCTGTATAAAGAAGACGAAAATCATGAGATTATCATCTATAAATGTGAAAAAAATACAGACTTCGCCTGTGCACCATCAAACAGTGCCGCCAATTATCAGCTCGTTGACTGCACGGCACTTCTACCAGAACACGGCGAATCCGTTAAATGTGATAATGGCATTTGCAAGATAATATGCAAAGAAAACTATACCTTAACAGACAATCAATGCATTTGCCCGAACAGTTACGAAATTAATGCAGCCGGCAATTGTGTAAAAATCAACCTCATCACAGAATGTCCTGCCGGTCAGCACGTTTCAAATGACCAAAGAAGCTGTATTCCAAATACGAATCAGGCATGTGCATCCAATCGCTGGAACGGCACCATTGATTACTCAGCCTACGTTCACGAATGCACATCCCCCCTTGTCTGCCGCAACGATGGAACTTGTGCCTGCCCGGCCGGAAGCTTCCTCTCAAAATCCAATGATTGCATTCCCGCTGCCTGTGAAACCAGAACAAATGCAGAATACATTAAAAACAGTTTCATCGATACTAACGGCAATTGCCAAATCAATGAATGCAGTCATGGCTTCACAAAAGACGACTACAGCTGCGATGTTCCAGGCTATTTCTGCCTCTCATACTATCATTCATGCAAATGCAATCATACCATGTGCGGTGACAGCTGCGCCGATTTGAACAGCGATCCCAATAACTGCGGAAAATGCGGCACCGTTTGTCCCGATACTTATTCATGCAATAATGGAAAATGCGGCTGTGCTCCAGGACAACTCCTATGTAACGGCAAATGCGTCAATAACGATACCTCCAACTGCGGCAAATGTGGAAATCAATGTAAAGACACATTTGTTTGTACAAACGGAACCTGCAACTGCCCCTGGGGACAGTTTGAATGCAACAACAAATGCGTCGTCAGTGACAACGAAAACTGCGGCACCTGCGGAAATAAATGCCTATCACCACTCACCTGCAGCTTCAATACATGCAGCTGTCCCTATGGACAATTCGTTTGCGACGGTAAATGCATCACCAGTGACAACAACAATTGCGGAAAATGCGGAAATAAATGCCCCGATACATATACCTGCACAAACGGCATTTGTGGCTGTGCATGGGGACAACTGGAATGCGACGGACAGTGCATCGCCAATGACAACAACAATTGCGGAAAATGCGGAAATGAATGCCCTACAGGGAAATCTTGTTTCAACGGCATGTGTTTCTAATCCCGCAAATTCGTCCAGGCGCTCATCCCTGATAATCCAAATGACGAGTGCCTGTGAACAAATAAAATGCGCAAACCAATGCCCCAACAGGCATAACATGTGAAGCACATTTCATATTGTGATCTGTGGTCTGGGGCTCTACCCCAGAAAAAAAGCCGCTGTTTGCATTTGCGCCCCCATCACATGCAGATCCCAATACGAACTGTTTGCAACCCCTTCGCTATGAGAATATAATTAAAAAAGGGCTTTTTGCGCCTTTAAACTTCAAATTTTCGTCGTCGAAACCTTGTCATTCAAATTCTCTAATTATTCAGGTACAGTCATGAAAATTAATAAGTTGCTCGTCTTTTCCTTTATCACAACTTGCTTTTCACTCACCGCCTGCGAATGGCAAGAACCGCTTGGTGACGCTTTTCTCAATGCAAATGAAGAGGATTATAAAATCACGTCCTGTGACAATTTACAATATATCAAACACAATTCACAGGATGAAGACTATTATTGCGCAAAAGACGAAAGTGTCTGCAAAGCATTAAAAGAAAAGTCCGAAAATATTAAATGTTCGCTTTGGAATGAACATCCATGCAATGGTTTTGATACCCAAAAAATTGATGGACAAATCGTAAACAATTTTGAATATGCCTTCAAATATAACAAATGCACAATCAAACACCACGAATGTCCAAACATGCAACTTAAGATTAAAGAAGATAATTATTGTCAAAATAAAGAAATTTTCAGATGTGCTTCAGGACAAACGACTTGCCAAAATGAGGAAGGAGAAGTCTCCTGCCTCAGTCCATCTTCCAACAGTACTTGTGGCGCAACGTGTGATACCCCAGAAGGAACCCCGTGCGGCACAGATAAAAACTTAAGTTGTCAAAAAGACGGTTCATCTGAAGCATACAAATGCCAGTGTTTTAGCGGATATATCAATTGCGATGGCCAATGTATCGATCCCAAAACCGACAAAAATCATTGCGGAGCCAACACAAACACCTGCGCTGAACTCAAAAAATGCGATGACGATCAGGTCTGTAATGATGGCATTTGTACATGTAGCCCCGGAACCTATTTTTGTGACGAACAATGCAAATCTCCAAATTCCCCCAAAACCTGCGGAATCGATGAAAAATGCGAGTTCAAAACATGCGAGGAAAATGAAACCTGTGCCATCACCGAAACCGGCTATCAATGCCAGTTGACAAGCTGTGATGACGGATACAATTTGTGCACCACGGATGATGGACGCAAATGTATATCTAAAAACGATCCCCACAATTGCGGCGGCTGCAATATCGAATGCCAAAACCAATTGCCTGCCAATGCGATAAATCCGACATGCAATAATGCACAGTGCGATTTCGAATGCGAAACGGGTTACTTAAAATGCGACGGTCGATGCGTAGGCATCGATTCCAAGAATTGCGGCTTCTGTGGAAATCGCTGTATTGACGGCAATAAATGTTCCTTCAATCCACAGGACCCACCTGAAAAAGCCCAGTGCATACAATCGACATGCACAGGCGAAAATGCAGGAAAATGTGAAGCAACGGCAAGCTCATCATTGGTATGTATCGCCGAAAACAATGCTTGCGGCGTAGACTGCATCGATTGCACAACAAGATTTGGCAGTGATTCAACCTGCGTAGACAATCACTGCATATTTGAATGCCGTGACGGCCAACATCCCATCTACTCGCCCGATGGAGCCATGGAGGATTGCGCAGACAACATCAATACAGCCTGCGGCTCCAAAGACATGAAATTTGAGGATGAACTCGTCAACTGTACTGAATCCCTCAATGAAAAAAATGCCATTTCGTCACAGTGTGTAGACAACAAATGCCAGTATATTTGCGATGAAACCAATCATCTTATCTGGTCAGATACAGAAAATAAATGCGTTTGTAAGAATAATTATTATCTCGACAACAACAATTTATGTACACCATATATCACTACTTGTCCAACAGGCCATCACGTCTCAGAAGACAGAAAATCCTGTGTTCAAAACAGCCCAAATGCCTGTGCCCCAACCACCTGGGATGGTTCAGGAAACTACACCGATTACGTCCATGCCTGTGGCAATATGTCTTGCAGCGAAGACGGAATATGTGCCTGTACCTCTGGTTCGAGCCTCAATGAAGTCGGCGTTTGTATCGCAGACAGATGTGATTTAACGGGCAAAGAACATATTGTAAATATTAATAATAACACTTGTGATGTCAATTCGTGCAACAACAATTATGAACCGTTTAATGACGGCAATCCCCATGGCTGTGCATGTTCATCGTTAGACGTAGAATGTGATGGTCAATGCGTAAAATCAGACGATAACAACTGCGGCGAATGTGGTAAAAAATGTCAAGGAAATACCACATGTATAAATGGGCAGTGCAAATCCACTAGCGGAGAGAATACTTGTCAAAATGGACAATTATATTGCAACGACCAATGTGTAGATGTTAACAATAACGACGAACATTGCGGCAGTTGCGGAAATAAATGTAAAGACGGAAGCTCTTGTTCAAACGGAAGCTGTTGTCCAAATGGACAAACGAATTGCAACGGCCAATGTATTGATGTTAATTCTAACAATGATCATTGCGGCAAATGTGAAAATGCTTGTCAAAACGGCCAAACTTGCTCAAATGGAAATTGTTCTTGTCCAAATGGGAAAACACTTTGTAATGACCAATGTGTAGATTTAAGTTCTGATAACGCTCATTGCAATGGTTGTAATAAAAAATGTCAAGACAATAGCACATGCAATAATTATTACTGTCAATGCAATGATGGTTATTTTGTACATGAAAATTTATGTATTAAAAATGATGAGAACAATTGCGGTAGTTTTGGGAACAAATGCGGTGATAATAGAATATGTAAGGATAATTGGTGTCAATGTAATGATGGATATTCAGAATGTGGAAACAATGATTGTTTTAATTTAAACAACGACAGCAATAATTGCGGTTGGTGCGGGAATATTTGTGATAAAAACAACATTTGTTCAAACGGGAAATGCTGTCCAAATGGACAAACGAATTGCAACGGCCAATGTGTCGATGTTAAAATTAACAACAACAATTGTGGTGCATGTGGACATGCATGTGGTGATAACCAAATATGCCAAAATCATACATGCGAATGCAAACATGGTTTTGACAAGTGCGACACTCAATGTGTAGATTTAAGTTCTGACGACATTAACTGTGGTACATGCGGACAAATTTGCGGTAAAAATAAATTTTGCATAGGTGGAGAATGTATCATACGATGTTCAAAAAGGGTACACTGTCCAGGCTGTATAGACAATGATGGAGAACCTTGTCTTATTAATGAAGAGCAACTTGTGTGTCACTCCAATAATTGTGAACCTGATAGGTAACATTAATATACAAACAACGCCAATCAACATATTATTAGCTAAATATTTTATACCTTATTCCTTGTGGAGTCTAGGAAAACAAATTTGGCAGTTAATATTGAAACTCTTGGAATTTGATTAGCAGCCGCCCACTGGACGGTTGCCATCGCAGATGTCCCGCGAACATCCACATTCTGTTCCATCCATCTTACAATGGCACACGACAGCCACCACATAAAACTCAATACACACTGTTTATTTGCCAACAATCAGCGACAAGACTATAATTCTGGCAATTGTGACGCATTTTGCCATAAATGCTCAAATTCCATTGCCATTATTTCACCATTCAATTTACCCTAAATATTGCAGGTACAGTCATGAAACTAAAAAAAATGCTGCTCATCGGCCTTCTCACAACCTGCACTTCGATCAGTGCCTGTGAATGGCAAGAGCCACTTGGCGGCGCATTTATCAACCCAAATGAAAAGGATTCTGAAATCACGGCCTGCGACAATTTACAATATATCAAACACAATTCACAGGATGAAACCTATTACTGCGCAAAAGACGAAACCGTCTGCGAAACATTAAAAGAAAAGTTCGAGAATATTCAATGCTCACTTTGGAATGAATCCCCATGCAATGGTTTTGATACCCAAATGATTGATAAACAAACCATAAACAATTTTGAATATGCCTTCAAATATAATAAATGCACAATCAATCACCCCGAATGTCCAAACAAAAAACATAACATTGAAAGTGATAATTATTGTCAAAATAAAGAAATTGTCAAATGTGCCGAAAGACAAACGATATGTAAAGATGAGAATGGAAAAGTATCATGCCTCAATCCCTCATCCAATGAAACTTGCGGCGCAACATGCGATAACCCCGACGGCACATCGTGTGACACAGACAAAAACCTGAGTTGTCAGCAAGACGGTTCATCTGAAGCATACAAATGCCAGTGTTTTAGCGGTTTTGTCGATTGCGATGGTCAATGCCTCGATCCAAAAAATGACAAAAATCACTGCGGTTCACCCACAAATTCCTGTGCCGAACTCAAAAAATGTGATGACGCCCAAATCTGTAATGACGGACAATGCACATGCAACCCCGGCACTTATCTGTGTGACGGACAATGCAAATCTCCAAACCAAAAAGAAACCTGCGGCATCAACGAAAAGTGTAAGTCTAAATTGTGTGAGAAGAATGAAACCTGTGCTATCACAGGAGACGGGTATCAATGCCAGCTGACGAGTTGCGATGACGGATACAATTTGTGTTCCACCCATGAAGGACGCAAATGCGTCTCCGAAAACGATCCCGACCATTGCGGCGGCTGCAATATCCAATGCAAAAATCAATTGCCTGCCAATGCGATAAATCCGACATGCAATAATGCACAGTGCGATTTCGAATGTGAAACGGGTTATTTGAAATGCGACGGTCGATGTGTGGCCATTGATTCCAATAACTGTGGCTCCTGTGGAAATCGCTGTATTGATGGCAATAAATGTTCCTTCAAACCACAGGAACCACCTGAAAAAGCCCAGTGCATACAATCGACATGCACAGGCGAAAATGAAGGAAAATGTGAAGCAACAACTGGATCATCATTGGTATGTATTGGTGAAAACAATGCCTGCGGAAGTGACTGTATCGATTGCACAGCAAAATTTGGTAATGCTTCAACCTGCATCAACAATCGATGTTCATTCACATGCAAAGATGGCCAACATCCCATCTTCTCCACCGATGGCATCATGCTAGATTGCGAAAACAACATCAATACTGCCTGTGGCTCCAAAGACATGAAATTTGAGGATGAACTCGTCAACTGCATCAAATTCCATAATGAAAAAAATGCCATTTCATCACAGTGCGTTGACAACAAATGCCGGTATATTTGCGATGAAGCCAATCATTTGGTCTGGTCGGATTCAGAAAACAAATGCGTTTGTAAGAATAATTATTATCCCGACAATAACAATTTCTGTAAACCATACATCACTACTTGCCCAAAAGGTCAACACGTCTCACAAGACCGAAAATCCTGTGTTCAAAACAGCCCAAATGCCTGTGCCCCAACCATCTGGGATGGAAATGGTGAATATTCGGATTATGTGAAAGATTGCGGCAATACCAATTTCTGCCATAATAATGGCACTTGCTGCAGTGACAATTATTCCACTAATGCAATTAACGTTTGTTTGCCAAACTATTGCCCAAATGTAAACAGAGATCATATCACAAAAATGGAAAATAATTGCTTTGTCCATGAATGCAATAATAATTACGATGTAAATAATCAAGAGAATAATAATGGTTGCACTTGCAATGCCCCCAAAACAGATTGTGATGATTTCTGTGTTGATCTCAATACTGATACAAACAATTGCGGCGAATGTGGAAATGAATGTCAGCAAGGCGAAAGTTGCATTTATGGCTCATGTCAATCCATAATTCAATGTAATAATAACAACTGCAATGATTGCAATAATAATAGGGGAAAATATTGCAAATTACGAAATGAAAACAAATATCGAATTTGCACAGAAGAACTCAACAATGGATCCGTTAAAATAAAATGTTTAGATATTATCGATTGCAAAGATAAAACAGAAAATGATATTTGTGAAAACTGCTATAATAAATGGCATCGAGAGTGTTTACGGAAATCTATTGATAGAAACAATAATGTTATTTATGTTCATGGCCAATGCCAAGAACGAAATGTGTGTTTATACGAATAATCCATTATATTCAATTTCCAACATCCAGCCCGGCTTTGCCGGGCAATAGATTTCGGCGATTTTTCTCTTTATCTCAGCCAACATCCATGGCGTTACTGTTCAACCGGGGGGAATTCACAAATCTACATAAAATATGAACAAATTGGCTAAAAAAGGATTATTACGCAATTTTAAGGCAGAAAATGATGAGAGCCGAGAGTGGGGCCCCGGCGAGGAATAATTGTTAGGCAGCCCCAAATGCTAAAACTACCTAAAAATATTGCGGATTCTTAAGGGCTCAGCCCTTAAGCAGGGTCTGGGGCAGAGCCCCGGGGGGGTTTGGGGCAGAGCCCCAGCGGGGTTTGGGGCAGAGCCCCAGCGGGGTTTG
>JAZRVP010000038.1:0-43320 GCA_045599245.1 Myxococcota bacterium | reverse complement strand
GGCAAAGCCCCAGAAAAGAGGGGTCTGGGGCAAAGCCCCAGAAAAGAGGGGTCTGGGGCAAAGCCCCAGAAAAGAGGGGTGTGGGGCAAAGCCCCAGATAAATATGACATAAAAAAAGCCGGTGCGTATGCGGGCCTTTGGGCCCCATAGCACCGGCCAATGGCAAGCCGTATTGCCCGCAGGGCGATAGGCTTGTCGACACCGTGATCATCATTTTCAAGCGTGGGCTGAAGCTGTATTTTCGGGCGTTTCTGCGGTTTGGGATGAATCGTCATCTTTGGCGGAGTCGTCGTTATTCGAGGCTTCTTCTGCCGGCGTTTCGGCTGATTTTGCGGATTCGGCTTTGAGTTTTTCGCGTTCCTTTTTGAACTGAGGAAGCTGCATTTTTTCGCCGATGCATGCAATTTCAGCGGGGATGAGGATCATGGAAACGAAGAGGGCTGCTGCGATGGTCGTGATGGTGAGAACACCGACGCGTCGGATGGGGTCGAAGTCCGAGATGAGGAGGATGGCTAGACCGGAACACAGCATGACGTTTGACTGGACGATGGCGCGTCCCGAGCTTGTCATGGCAGTTCTGAGTGCTTCGGCAACGGTTCGATCTCCGCGATATTCCTGGCGGAAACGAGTGATGATATGAATAGAGTTATCGACGGCCAGGCCGATGCTGATCGTAAAGACGAGAACGGAGGTCGTGTTGAGGTTGTAGCCGTAGATGGGCAGGAAAGCGAGTGTCATACTGATGGGAATGAGGTTTGGCAGTATGGCAACCATGCCTGAAGAGAACGATCGGAAGGCGATAAAGAGAAGGGCAAATATGATGATAAATGCCGTGAGAAGTGACGTAAAGAGGTCGGTCATGAAGTGATTGAGACCGAGGGTTGAGTTGTAGCCGATGCCCGTGAGTCGGTATTCAATGGGTTTCCCGTCAAAGGCCTGATTGGCGTTTTTTTTGATGACCTCGATTGTTTTTTGAGCGTTTTCGAAACCGTTATCGGGGATACGGAGGCTGATGTGCAGGTTGTTTCCGTTCTCTGTAATGAAATTTGCGTATTGGTCAGGTTGGAAGCGTCGAATACCGAAGAGAATGCCGCTGAGGGCTTTCTGATCGAGGGGTTCATTGTCACCTGCATCGAGTCCGCCTTCGGCGATCATGCTGCACAGAGAGATTGTGCTGAGGATGCCGTCAGTATTTTCGAGTTTTTTCTGGAATTGACAGATCGTGTGCATGTTTTCGGTCTGTCTGAAGAAGTCTTTTTCCTCGGCCCAGATGTCGATTTCGACGGGGAGCATTCCGCCGAGTTTTTGTTCGATGAGTGTGTTTGTCTGTGTGATTGGGTGAGTTTCTTCGAAGACGTCGTTGACTTTGCTGTCAAAGCGAATTTGAGTGGCTATGGAGAGACATGCGATAAGGAAAGCGATGCTGACAGCGATGACGATTTTTCGGTTTTTAATTGTGAAATCGGTCATTTTTCCGAGGACGAGTTCAAGTTTACCATTGCGAGGTTCGTCGGCGGATTTTGATTTTTTGGGGTCGATGTTGATGAATGAGCAGACCTGAGGCATCAAAAAGATGATGGCGATGTAGATGAGCATCACGGCGAGTGCTGTAATTCCGCCGAAACCGTTAAGGATTTTAGTTTTGGCAACGAGGAGAGAGCCAAACCCGATGCTCGTGGTTGCGGTCGTGAGGAGCGTAGCGAGTGCGACGCGATAGACGCCGTCCGTGATAGCTTTTGATTTGTCTTTTCCTTTGCGGCGTTCATCGATCATTCTCATGACGACGTAGATTCCGTTTGTTACGCCGATGACGAGAATGAGAAGAGGGAGGGTATTGTTGATCATGGTGACGGGCATGTCATTGATGACCATGATCGATATGGCCCACAAGATGACGCATCCGATACAGGCAAGAGGCATGATAGCCTGCCAGAACGAACGGAAGACGATGCACAGTGCGATGACGTAAAGGATGGCGACGATTGGCCATAAAAGGAGCTGTTCCATCTTCATACGATCGACGGTGATGGAACGAATGTATGGGAGACCGCCGTAATCGATTTTATAGTCGGAATTGTTGTCGGATTTTTGCCATTCGTCGACGAGTTCTTTTGTTTTTTCGTAAACGGGATAGAAATCTTCGGGATCGACGTGAGAAGGATCGAGGTATCCCATGATGAGGGCATTTTTACCGTCTTCAGAGATGAGATTTCCTCGAAGGAGATTGGAAGAGGAGACGCGATCTTTAATTTTATCAACGGTTTCAGGCGGGACGTCACCGTCGAGAACGAGTGGGTCGAGGCTTCCACGCAGGAGAGCGCCGGCGCCTGCACTGTCACTGTCGGGGACTCTTGCGAGGCTGTAAGTCGATGTAACACCGTCAACGGATTCGAACAGATTGGTCAGATCCCGAATATCTTTGAGAGCTTCAGCCTCGATGAGAGACTTCTCGGTGGAGACGACGAGGAGAAAGACATTGGGATTGGTTTTAAATTTCTCGTTGAAAGCGTTTTGGTAATCAATTTCCTCCTGGCTGAATTCGAGCATAGCTTCGGGACTGAAATCGAATCTCAGTTTTGGAAACTGTGTGGCAGCCAGAGCGGAAATGAGGAGGAAGAACCCGAGGACAATCCATCGATGAGCCAGGTTCCATTGAATGAACTTTTTGAACATACCTCATTCCAAACATTTGCGTGATTTAGTAAAAAATATGCGGTCAAATGGCCGCAAAATCAGACGCAAACAAACGTTTGAACAAGGAATTTTATTCACGCCGATGGCTGTTCATAAGGAAAAGCCGCTATCAGCCGGGGCTTTGCCCCAGACCCCACCAAAGGACTGAGTCCTTTGGAATCCTCAATATTTTTAGATAGTATAAGCCTTTTGAGCTGCCTATCCTTTGTTTCTCGCCGGGGCCGAGGCGTTGTACACAACGCCTCGACTGGCTCTCATCAATTTTTGCCTTAAAATTGCGTAAAATTCTGTCTTTTATCAATTTCTCAGCAGATTTGTGAATTAACCTCGCCTGAGCTGTAACAAATAATCTGCTCATATTTCAAAAGATTTGTGAATTAACCCAGTCTGAGTGGTATGGAAAAGCCGCATAAAGAAAGAGCCGTTCGAAAGCGAACGGCTCTAAACTGAGGATGAATTGAAACTATTGAATGGAGTAGATGTCGCCGTTCTTTTGTGCGCTGTAGCTGTCGAGAGAAATTTCCTGGACGTCATCACCGCCGTTATTTGAACCGACGAGCTGAACGGTTCCGCCGTTATTTTTGTAGACGATTTCGGTGTGTCCGCTGTTACACCAGACGTCACCGGGTTTTGCATTGGATTTGTCGATGATGCGGTATCCGAAGTCAGTGCATGCTTTTCTGACGCCTGAAACATTGATTTGGTGGGAGTTCAGGAGAGAGCAGTTTTGGAGGATGGCGGAAACGAAGTTTGCGCAGTTGAGGTCGTAACCGTTGTTTGTCCCTGCGTAACCGCTTAAATCCTGGAGATATGGAAGGGTTCCGACGAGTGTTTTGGTTGTTTTTCCGAGGTAGCTGTATGCGAGATCGGCTGCGGACTGTGGTTTTCCGGGGTCGACATTAGGTCTTGTATAATTGGCGGTGTACTGTGCGCAGACCCAGCCTGTTTTTCCGTTATAGGTGACCTGATACCATCCATTTTGTTCTGCGAGGACGTCGAGCAGGGTTCCGGAAGGGATGGTGAAGTAAACGGAGGAACCGGATGCGGGATTTCCGCCGTTTCCGGGCATATCACGCATATTGAGACCGGTTGTGGTCATGACCTGTTTGTTATCTGGCGTTGGGGTTGGGGTCGGTGTGGGATCTGGCGTTGGGGTTGGGGTCGGTGTTGGTGACGAACCGCCGACTTTTGAGATGTATTCACCGGAGACCCAGCCTGTCGTTCCGTTATATTGGATTTGGTACCATCCATTTTGTTCACCGATGACGGTGACGACGGTTCCTTGTGTGAGTGCGGTGATTTTGCTGTAACCGGTGCCGGGTCCCTGTCGGACATTGAGACCGTCTGCGGGAGTGACTTTACCCTGGAATTGTTCAAAAGAAGGAGCCGGTGTGGGGTCTGGAGTTGGAGTGGGGTTTGGTGCAGGTTCCGGAGTGACGACAGGAGTTTGAGATTTGTAATCGGTGTACTGTTTGGATACCCATCCAAAGCCCGAACCGTAGGCGATTCTGAGCCAGCCATCTTTTTCTTCGTAAACCTGGATGGTTTTTCCTTTGGAAAGGCCGCCGATGCGGGCGAAACTGGTTCCGGCGCCGTTTCGGACGTTGAGTGCGGAGCAGGTGACTTTTCCGGTTCCGATGGGATTGTCCTGTTTGGAGACTTCGGCAGCGTTATTTCCACGGCTTCCTGTCTTGGAGACTGTGGTATTTGTCGCAGCAGTTTTGGCGGCAGTCGATGTTTTGGCTGCCTTGGAAACGATTGAATTATGGGCACTTGCGGCTAATTTTTTAGCCAATGTCGATGAAGCAGTCATAAGTCCCTCCTATTGTTGCATTCTATAATTGCGTAGGAAAATCAGGCATTGAGAATGAACCAGGCATCGCCTTTGTCTTTGCCGCACTGATGGAGATCGGAGCATTTCATGTCGAGCTTCTGTCCCTGAGGATTTGAGCTCTTCCAGTTTCCGGAATACGGATCGTTGACGATGAGACGTTTTGTGCCGTCACTGGCTTCATATGCGCCGGTAATGCAGACGTAGTGACCGCCGGAGCTGTAGCCGAAAGTCTGGGAATAGCTCTTTGTGGAGATACGCGCGATGGGGCAGGCGTTGGCGGACAGGGAGCTCTTCATGCGATCGAAGAAGTCGTTATTGGAGAGGTCTTTGTAATTTTTGTATGAGTAAACGGAACCGGCGAAGGAGTTGAGTGCGACCTGAAGTTTCCAGACGACGGTACCGTCATTGGAGTTGGTTCCAGCAGCGGATGCGACCTGCTGTTCGGTGATGTCCAGGCCGCGAGCGTGCAGGGACATGGCACCGGAAGCGGCGCCGCAGTTGTAGTTTGTATTCTGCGGGTCGATTGGGATGTTGTAACCGACGCCGCTGCAGCCGGCAGGAATGGCGCCGTCCGTTGTGACGTTGCTTCCGCCGCCCGTGTCTGTGGAGGGGGTATATTTGGCGACAAAATCGCCGCAAATCCAGCCTTCTTTTCCGTTGTAATCGATTTTGAACCAGCCGTTTTTCTCATCCAGGACGGTGACGACGGTTCCGTAAGAGAGGAGGCCCAGGATTTCAGAGCCGGAGGCCGGTGTGCCGCCGTTTCCCGGGACGTTTCGAACGCGCAGGCCGACGTCTGCCGTTATTTTGACCTGATAGGAGCTGAATTTCTGTTCGGGTTCCGGCTGAACGACGGGGTCTGCGGGCTTTTCTGGTTCCGGTGTGACGACCGGTTCCGGCGATTTGTAATCGGTGTACTGCTTGCTTACCCAGCCAAAACCGGTGCCGTAGGCAATCTTGAGCCAGCCGTCTTTTTCTTCATAAACCTGAACGGTTTTACCTTTGGTCAGGCCACCGATGCGGGCAAAATTGGTTCCGGCGCCGTTTCTGACGTTGAGTGCGGAGCACGTGACTTTGCCTGTTCCGATTGGATTGTCCTGTTTTGTCGCTGTCGGCGTGTTGCTGCCGCGAGTGCCTGTTTTGGAGACACCTGCAGAGGCTTTTGCCGTGGTCTTCTGGTTGGTCGCAAACTTGGCCGCGAGTTTGGCCGCAGCTGATGTCGATGTCTGTTTCGTGACCGAAGACTGCGCCATCGTTGACGTTCCAAGCCCCGATGATTTCAGCAAATCCCAGCACTGTTTCGTTACGAGTTCGCTTGACATTGCTTTTCTCCTTATGTTCAAGTTTTCCATCCACTTTCATCAAAATACACCACGTTCTATTATGTCAGAATTTGCTTTTTCATAACAGTTTTTCTACTTTTTTCTTTCAAAATGAGTTACGACTCAGTGGAGGAAGGGCTGAACAAAGCGATATTTTTAGGCAAAAAATAATGAGAGCCGGGCAGTGGGGCCTCGGCGAGGAATCAAGGAGTCCCAAAAACGATACTGATATTTTCTTTTGATGCGTCTTCTATCCTTGTGGATACGAAGACAGCTGCCGCGCTATTGCGTGAACGCAATACGCCCGGCTTTCCCCGGCTATCTTGCGATACGCCGTGGATTCTTTTTCCTTTTGCCTGCAAGACATACGGAGTCTCCAATGAACTATTCTGAACGCAGAAAAAATCTCCGAAAACTCATTCCTTACGGCGATATCATTCTGTTCTCAGCAAAAAATGTCCCCCGAAATTATCCCGCCGAACTCTATCCTTTTCACCAGGATGCCACATTCCGATACTTTACCGGACTCAATATTCCGGATGCCGCGCTTGTAATCGATACCAACGGCCGGGAAAAGCTCTTCATCAAAGCTCCCGACCCCGATGATGTCATTTGGACCGGTCCCGTTCCTTCCATCCGCGATTATGCCGATATGGCCAATATCGAATTTGCCTGCGACTACAAACAGCTCCTCGGCGAGTATGAAACACATGCGCATTGGCTTAACCCATACGATTTTCAGCTCAAAATTGAACTGTCGAGAATTACGGGCAATCGCATTGCGCAGCTGGAGGAATTGGCTTCAAAAGAACTCATCAATGCCATCGTTAAACTTCGTTCGTGCAAGGACGTTGAAGAGGTTGCCGAGATCGAGGAAGCCATCTCTGTAACTCGCGAAATGCTTGTCAATGCTCAGGATGCGATAAAACTCGGTCATCGAGAGTCGGACGTCCTTGCGGCACTTATGGCACCGGCTATTGCAAAACAACGCGATCAGGCTTTCAATCCCATCGTTACAACTCACGGTGAAACACTCCATAATACGGGCTACGGACATGTCATCGAACAGAACGATATGATCGTCATCGATTGCGGAGCCGAATCTGTCAATGGCTATTGTGCCGATATTACGAGAACATTTGCGGCATCCGGCAGTTTTTCTTCGCAGAAAAAAGCTCTCTATGAAGCCGTTCTTTCGGCTCAGAAAGCCGGAATCGCACAGACTGAATGTGTTGCTACGACCCAGTTCGATGTTCACATGGCTGCCTGCCGTGCGCTCACGCTGGCTCTCCAGGATATCGGTCTCATGCGAGGCAATGTCGATGATTCGCTTGAAGCCGGTGCTCACGCACTCTTCATGCCTCACGGTATCGGTCACATGCTTGGTCTCGATGCACATGATATGGAAAATCTTGGCGATGCCGTCGGTTATGCCCCGGGAACGCAGCGGTCAACGCAGTTCGGCCTCAATGCCCTGCGCCTTGCAAGACGCTTGGAACCCGGATTTGTCCTCACCGTTGAACCCGGCTGCTACTTCATTCCCGAACTCATTGATCGCTGGAAGGCCGAAAATAAACTCTCTGAATTTATCTGCTATGACGAAGTAGAGAAGTTCAGGGACTGCCGCGGCATTCGCATCGAAGACGATGTACTGATTACCGAAACGGGAAGCCGCGTTCTTGGTCCTGGCATTGACAAATGATGTCGTCTTGACGAGGAAAATTCCTACCTCCGGATATTTTCGCTTTAATCAGAGTATCCGTATTGGCCTTTGACCAATACGGATCACTGGCGCGGCGATTTGCGATATGCCGCGCAATTTGTGCTGAATGATGCACGGCTGAATGCTGTTTTATAATGTTAAATATATAATATCCGAGGCAACTGATTCTGTAAATGTCACCGTCAGACCTGATTCCATGAGTTCTTTTCCGGTCTTTATAGAATTTTGGCTCGTGTGATCGGTAAATGTGAGTTTGTAGTTTGCTTCAGGAGACAAGCCTCGAAGTTTGACGGTTTGAGTATTCGGAGCGCCCGTTGGTTTCCATAGCATGACGGCCGCGATTTTATTCTTGGATGTTAAGTCGACATACTCCAGACCATCCCAATGCTTGCCATCCGGACGAGGAAGAATGTGATAGAGATCGCCATTGCGAATAAGCGGCTTGAGATTGATTTCGTAATCATTTGCAATGGTTTCTGTCCAGTGAGCTCTCTCATCGTTATCCGGACTGGAGGGACCATTGCTTAACATTATCGCGCCGGTAATCTGACTGCGAAGACCATACATATAATCAGCCGGTGCGGTGTAATAATCCTTATATTTTTCTTGATAATGATAGGTTAAGGTATCGACCGGAAGCTGTATCTGTGCCGGATGAATGGCGTATGAAGTATCGTAAAAACACAAATGTTGTGACATATAGTCGGCTGAATCGTTGCAATTAATTACCGATGCCTTTGTCATCGTAAACATATCTTTCATGGCACCGCCGGATGAACACGATTCATATCTAAATCCTTCGACGTTGTTTATGAGGTAATCGACAAGTTCTCCGAAACCGACCGTTGCCCAGTACTGGACATCGGAACCGTTGGCGGAATGTCGATTTGCTTTATCGGAGCTTCTGCAAATCGGTTCAAAGTCAGAACGCCATGTCGTTACACCCGTCGATTTAAAGAAATCCGACAAATACTTTTGAAAGAATTTGACCGCATCTTCATTGCCCAGATCGGCGGATTGACCAATGGTGACAACGCGGTTTGAAAACCATTCCGGATGGCGTTTGGATGTCGGAACATCATCCCGGTCGAGTCCGGTGTCTTTGAGAAGAATAAGGCGTGTCCGTTTCCGATGGCGTGCATATTCCGGAAATGCAGCTTTCATCTGTATTACAGGCATTGCCACAAGAACCGCAATGTTCCAAATTGGAATGAATATTCACACACAACGGCTCGTCGCCGTCATTTGCGCAATTGATTTGTCCGGTCTTGCATGGTTTTTTGTCATCTTGAACATCATCATCTTGAACATCATCGATTATATCGGGTATCTGTACATTTAAACTTTCTTCAGAACAACCGGGTGCTGTCAGCACGGATGCGAATAAAATGCCCCAAAAACGTTGTTTTTTCATATATTTTCTCATGATTGACAGTCAGTGTTTTTTCATCAAAGTTGAGAAGAGGGATCACTGCGTGGCATGTAGCGCAAGCTGCCTGCATACGAAGTGTTGAATTTAGCATAAACTGCGTGGGATATCGATTTCAACGGGGTTACGAGGGCTTTGTGATTGGCTCTCGGGTTCTGCAGCCCAATTTGGGGCAGACTGTCACTGTTAAATTATCATCCACGCGGAACACACCACAAGCCTTGCGCGGCGTATCGCAGATAGCCGCGCAGCGAGCCGTATTGGCCACAGGCCAATAGGCGAAGCCGTCAAATGGACGTGTGCAGTAAATGGTGCAGAGGGGCTGAATTATTTGATGGTCAGCTGGTAATCGAAGGTTTTTCCGTCTGAATCGACGTAAACGACGTACTGGCCGACGCCAAGTTTGACTTTGTCTGTCAGTTTTTCAGCAGTACCGTTGTCGTCGACACAGGAAGTGAGATTGGCGACGCCTTCTTTGCATTTTTTGATATAGACGGCAATTCGTCCTGGAAGATCATCGGTCGATTTGACCTTGAGCTCGATGTCGAACTCTTTTTCTTTTGTGACAGAAAAGACGTATGCGTTTTCTTTTCCGCCATTGCCATAGCCGTTGCAACCTTTGACGGTATCCCAGTGTTCGCCGCTGATGCCTGTGGAGGTTGAGCCGGTAATCTGAAAGACGTTGTCTTTGAATTCGACAGGAATCATTTCACCCTGATAGATGCCGCAAATTTGGGCTTCGGCGTATGTGACCTGGTTGAGGCTGACGGTTGCCTTGAAATGATTGGCCAGGAATGAAGCTGGTGCGACGAACAGGTAATAATCGCCGGCTGAAAGCATGGTAGCAAAAGAGTCTTTTTTATCGGCAAGCTCACAACCGGAGGTCAGTTCGTGTTCCGGTTTGCAGTCGTAGGCGAGGATATTTCCCCAGTTCACCGTGGAATCGCTTTCGATGTTGATTTTATAGAACCCGAGAGCTGGAACGACGAGTTTGAAGACGCCCATCATGGTTTTCATTTTGTCAGAACAGGTTCCGAGGTTGGAATAAGTCTTTCCGGTTTGTGTTTTACCGGCGACTTTTTTACCGACATTGACGACGTATGGTTCTTCGCAGGAATTGGCGCTGAAGGAAACGCATTTGCCATTTTCGCAGGCATCTTTGCAGTCTTCGGTTACGATTTTTCCTTTTTTACCGTTATCCGTTGTTTTGCAGTATTTTCGAGTGGCACCGTCACAAGCGGCGTATGCGGCTGTGGGGCAGCGTCCTTCTTCGAGCAGGGCGAGTTCTTCTTCGATATCCTCGGCATCTTCAATGATACCGTATTCTTCAGTATCGTCGTCATCGTCTGTTTTGGAATCGTCGCTGCCGGAACTGTCAGAGGATTTTTTATCAGAGGACTGTTTGTGGTCACTGCTTTGAGAATCGTCATTGCCATAAGATTCAGAGCAGTCGGCACAGCCTGTTGAAAGCAGGGTCAGGGCGAAAAGAGCCAATCCGATACCGGTCATTGAGAACACACGATTGGTAAATCGTTTCATATAGGGACTCCCACAAAGAAGTAAGGATGCACTGCGTATCAGTGCTCAAATTTCCTGACATCATAGCCAGAGTTATGGATAACCGCAAATGCATTATGGCAGCCTGAAAACGATGCACGGCATGAAAAATTTCATAGTTTTACGGGCATGCTGATTGATATTTCCCGGGCCAAACCATGGGTATTGATGAAAAAAACGCCGGACATTGAGTGGACGGTAAATCCATGTGACCGGCGTTTCCCAGGGAAAGTTTCTATTCACATATATGTCGAGCATCAGCTGGCGGTTCAAAACGAAAGGAGCTGTTATCGAGTTCAGCGTTGATTTCCGGGGATTTGAACGTGATTTTGTTTGTGTTGCCCATGGCGTCAAAGATTGTGGCTCGATAAACTTTTGCCGTCGGCATGAGGATTTCGAATTTGATTTTTTCGTATGCGAGTGAGGGAACGGTTGGAGTCAGTTCGAGAGAAACCTGGTTGCCGCTGATTCGATCGAGTTTGACGGAGAAATCATCTTCGATTTTACCGGTGCCAGCGAGGAAAGTCAGGGCAGTTGGGAGCTGGGAACTGGCGAGATTTTGTTTGCAATACTGGCGGTAGACGGGCTCCCATGACCAGAAACTGACGCCGTCACTGATGAGAAAACGAGCTTCAGGTTTTTCGTAATCCCAGCGCATCATGCCGGGTTTTTTAAACCAGACGACGCCGGTTGATTGTTTTTTGACGCCATCGACGGTTTCATAATCCTGTTCAAATGTGGCGGAATAGGTTTTGGCGCGATCGTAATATGCTTGAACCGCATCGACATACTGACGAGCGTCCTCAGCAACGATGCCGCCTTTTTTTGCATTTTTAGGCGCCGGAGCTGGCATTGTGTCAGCCATAAGATCGGAAAGTTTGTGATATTCGGCGGCAGGGGCCGTTTTTTTATCTGCACCGGCGTTGCCGTTGTCCTGGGCAAAACCGGTGGATGCGGCCATCAACATAGACAGCGCGATTCCGACACCAAATTTGATTGCATTTAAGAACTTCATAACAGCCTCCCTTATCCCCAAGCCCCGGTTTGAGTATGTTTGATAACCCGAATTCAGGTTACTTTAATCCATAAAATCAAAATGTGTGCCTATCACACACCTCTTTTCTACTCCAGCATATACATTCATGTCACTTTTTTGTCGAAACAAGAGTTGATACAGATTAGAAGAGCGTCGGCAGTTTTTTCTCTTTCCCTGAAAAAAAGGAATTTGAGTCGTGCTATTATCGCAAAAAATTCAGGTAGTTTTTGAGTACACGATGATAACCATCGGCAGTTTGATTGCTGCTTTGGGGCTTGGTCCGTTTCTGGTTGAAGCGAACGTCGTTCCCGGTGGGGTCACGGGGATTTCGATGGCCATCAATTTCGTGTGGGATGGCATATCGGTTGGTACTCTCATTCTTTTACTCAACATTCCGCTGTTTATTTGGGGGGTAAAAGAGCTTGGCAATGCCTTTGGAATACGGACCTTATACGGGTTTGTGACGAATTCGCTTTTTATTGACCTGCTTCGAGGCGAATTTTGTAAGTTTATCAAGGCGGACTGGTGGACATTCCACGGCTGGGCTCTTCAAAATGCCGATACAATTCGTTACATGCTGAAGAATGATTTTTTCTTTTTCATGCTGGTTGGAACGATACTGGTCGGTATTGGTCTTGGACTTATTTTCAAGTTCAAGGGGACGACAGCGGGAACGGAAATTGTTTGTGCCATTTTGAAGAAAAAGTTTGGCATTAAGCCTGGGACGTCGATGTTGGCAGTTGATTTCATTGTTATTTCAATGGCAACGCTCATCCTGTATTTCAATCCTCAAAGTGAGATACCGGTGTTTGTCCTTGCGATGTATGCGCTGGCTTCACTTTATGGGCAAAGTGTCATTCTTGATCATGTCGTGTATGGTTTTGATTATGCGAAGAACATGATGATCATGAGCAACAAGAATGAGGAGATATCGCACTATATTATGGAAAAACTCGATCGCGGTGTTACGGCATTTTACGCGAGAGGGCTATATACTAACAAAGATCGCGAAGTTTTGATGACGATTGTGAGTCCGAATGATGCGCGCGATCTGGCGCCTCATATCCGATCCCTCGATCCGAATGCCTTTATCATTCTTTCAAATGTTCACGAGGTGATAGGGGAAGGGTTTAGAAGTCGTGAGGAAGTCGATCTCCAGTTCATTAAAAATGTGAAGAAAAAAGAAGCAGAAGCTGTAGCGGCAAAAGCGGCGCAAGAAGCAATCCGTGCGGAACTTGCGGCAAAACAGGCCGATGAAAATGCAGCCAAGGCAAGAGCTTATGCGGATGATTTGAAACATTCCGATAATGAGAAGGCCAAATCCGAAGCAAGAAATCTGGAAGACGCTGCAAAGCAGGCACACCATGTGGCGAAAAAAGCCCGCGAGGAGGCAATCAAACTTGAAGAAGCGGCATCAAGCATTGAGGAGTGTCTGGAACTGAATGAAGATGGCAGTTTGAAGTTTTGAATTTCATGAACTGAACAAAAAAGCGGTCGATGAGACCGCTTTTTTTGTTACTATTCAGCCGGGGCAGAGCCCCGAACCCCGCCAAAAGGCTGAGCCCTTTGGAAACCTCAATATTTTTAGGCGAAATTAGCCTTTTGGTGTGCTTAACCATTATTCCACGGTGGGGTCCCATTCCCGGCGCTCGTTACTACTCACCGGGGCCCTGCCCCGAACCCCGCTGGGGCTTTGCCCCAGACCCCACCAAAGGACGGAGTCCTTTGGAATCCTCAATATTTTTAGACAGTGTAAGCTTTTTGGGCTGCCTATCCTTTGTTCCTCGCCGGGGCCCCACCCCCGGCTCTCATCAATTTCTGCCTAAAAATTGCGAAATACGCCATATTCAATAGATATATGAATTAACCCTGGCTGAGCTGTAACCGGCGCTCATCAATTTCTGCCTTAAAATATCGTTTTGTTCAGAGGTTCCTTAGAGGGGGAAATGAGTGTGGTGAATGCGTTGAATAAAATTAGGGAATAATTGGCGCAGAATGTGCATTATTTGGAATCCAGCTCTCTGAGGGGCAGTTTTTTTTGAAACCATTTATTCGGGAGAAAGACCATGAAAAAAATATTCTGTATGATCGCATTAGTGGGAATGGCAGTAATGGCAACAGCCTGTGGTGAAGATGGTGATAAAACTCGCTATTGTGATGCAGGATTTCATGATGGGTGTGAAGACGGCGTTTACGTTCACTGCGAAATGAGCAAAAAAGACAGCAAAGGCAAAGTCATCGAATCCAAGAGCATCACGTTTGACGAAGTTGAGTATGTCTGTGATGGCAAGAATGTTCTGGTGCCATCCAAATACAGCTGCAGCAACGGCAAAGTCTTGAACAAAGATGATAATTCAGAAAACGATGGCATTTGCCTGGGCAGTGGAAAGATGCTTCGATGTTCGGAAGACAGCCTGGTGGAAAGTTTCCAGTTTTGCAATGGCAAATCGGTCGTATTTTGTGAGAATGGCAAACTGGTCACAGAGGGCTGTGGTGACGGCAACGTTTGTGAAGAGTACGAAAAAGCAGATACAACGTATGCCCTTTGTGTGAAATCGGAAGACGTTTTGCCGGGATGTGGTGATGTAACGGATTACGGCAAGTGCAATTCAAGTGATGGTTCACTGACGTTCTGCACGAAGACAGATGCATCAAAAGGCAAAACCATTCGTCTCGATTGTCCGGCCAGAGGCCAGCAGTGCAGAATGATTGAAGAAGGTGGGTTTGGTTATGACTGTACCGATGTTTGTGGTCAGGACAATGCCTACACGTCTCACGGTGAATGCAATGGCAATGACCTGATTTACTGCGCGGTCAAAGACGGCAATGTGAGTGTTGAGACCGTTCATTGCGGTGATGCCGGTTGCGGATTTGTTGACAGCTATTATGACTGTCTTGACAAAGCTAATAAATAATTGGGCATGAAGCCGTGAAATAGAAAGAGAAGCCGCAGAAATTGCGGCTTTTCTTCTATATTCATCGAGAGGAAAAATGCGAAAAATTGGGATTTTGACAGAATTGTTACAGCTCAGTCGGGGCTCTGCCCCGAACCCCGCTGGGGCTTTGCCCCAGACCCCACCAAAGGACTGAGTCCTTTGGAATCCTCAATATTTTTAGATAGTATAAGTCTTTTGAGCTGCCTATCCCTTGTTCCTCGCCGGGGCCGAGGCGTTGTACACAACGCCTCGACTGGCTCTCATCAATTTTTGCCTTATAATTG
Organism: Myxococcota bacterium; assembly: GCA_045599245.1. Lineage (GTDB taxonomy): Bacteria > Myxococcota_A > Bradymonadia > UBA4248 > UBA4248 > UBA4248. The sequence goes on along the minus strand of JAZRVP010000038.1, from coordinate 28,505 downwards.
CGAATAAACCACTTTTTGCCAATCTCTGCTCATTTTTTCAGAAGATTTGTGAATTAACTGTGGCTGAGCGGTAATGTTGAGGAAAGAGGAGGGGGAATAAAAGGTTGACTGGTATGGCTAGTCGCAATAGAATATTTTGGCCTTTATTGGGTTTGGTGAAATATCACTGGTACGGAGAATAGCATGACAATGAAGAATCGTGGGATTCAGCGTTATTTTTTTGTGAGTCTTGTATTGGCGGGATTTGGTTTGATGGCAAGTGGTTGCAGCCAGATCGACGTGAGTACAGAAGAAGGTCTGAAGGAAGCGCTGGCCAAGCGCGAGAAGATGGACAAGGCGATAAGCAAAGTATCCGGTATGAGCGGCCATCCGGAGGATATCCAGAAATTTGTTCCGGAATTGGTGCAGCTTTATGCAGACGGAAGCAGTTTTGATCGCGAAGTCATCCAGGCCTTGTCGGGATCCCAGGATAAACGAGCGTATGCCTCGTTGAAGAAAGCAGTCAATTCCCCGGATTATAAGCAGGTCATGCAGGCGGCGATCGGGATCAAGAATCTTGCGAAGTCAGACGCCAGTGATGAGACGAGCGGCAAAGAGATTCAGAACGCACTTTTGGGTTTATATGATAAACAGGTCAACCCGGAAGTTAAACGCGTGATCCTTGAAACAGGTACGGTCATTCAGAGTGAAGCGATCACCCAGAAAGCCATTGATGTATTGAATGACAAGATCGATGAGACGCCGTTCAATCTTCTTCGCACAAGCTGCGATGTTTTGGCGTTCCAGAAAGATCCGAAGGCCGTCGATACGTTGATGAAAGTTGTTTATCATCAGGACGGCGTTGGTCGTACACTTACGACAAACTGCACGCGAGCTCTTCTGGCACTCGACAAGTCAGTTGTTGCCCCCGTTTTGCTCAAGGCTTATAAACTTGAGAACAAAGAACTGATGGCCTACGTCGAAGCCCATCCGGATACCTTGACCCCGGAAACCCTTCGCAATAATACCGCAAACTCCCTGGCACTGTATCGCTACAAACCCGCCGTTGAACCGATGCTCGATTACATCGGCAATACCCGAACCATACCTGTTCCCGGTACACTCGCCATTCGTCCAAATACAGATCCCGCATGGCAGATGTGGGCAAGCCTCGTCGGCGTCGCAGCCCAGTCAACGCTTTTCGCATTGAATGATATCGGCCTTCGCGGCAACGAACGCGCAAAAACAATCCTGACCGATATCTTCCATTGGACAACCCCCTATAAATCAAAATTCAAAAATGCCATTGAATTGACAGGAACAACCAATATCGAAGTGTCCCAGCGCGTAAACGCATTTAGAGCTCTTCGCGAAAACGATCTCCTGACAAATGCCGAAACCGTCGAAATGGTCAATTCCCTCAAGGGCGAAGAATTCCAAGACGAAAGAACATATAGAAACTGGGCGCGAGCTACGATGGGGACCGATATGGTAACCTATAGCGCCATTACATCCAAAGCCGGTGATACCGCAACCGTCTGGGCCGCATTCAATGCGATGAAATCCGCCGAATTCAATGTTCCCGTTCCCGAAGATCCAAAAGCTCCGAAAGCGCCTCACTTCAATGACAGTGTCTCTCAGCGAATCGAAGACGTGAAACCTGCTTTTGAAATCGCCGATAAATGCGACACCAATGCCGGTTGTTATGCCGAGGCTCTCAAAGCTAAAGATGTCAACGGTTATGTCCGCATTAAAGTTCTCTATGAACTCGGCCTTTCCGGTGACCCGAAATACTTCGATGTCGTTGCCAGCGAATACAAAAACCTCGACGTCTTTGGACAGCTTTACGGCACAAAGGCACTGGCTCAGCTCGGAACCAAAGACAAGGCACAGGCCGTTCGCGATCTGAATACCCGCTTGTCTCGTGAAATGAACCAGCTTCAGTATCAGGGCGCAAAACCAAACCTTGAAGGTCTCGTGACCATACTCGAAAATAAAGAAAAATAATCGAGTATTCCGTTGAGACAGAATATCGAAGGCCAGAAGGCAACCCCTTCTGGTCTTTTTTTTCTACGCATTGATTGAAGAGAAAAGGAAACCGCCATGCAGACGCCGCAAGCTCCCGTGTTGCCATCCAATCCGATGATCAGCCATCTGGAAATGGAGCTGGACTGGCTTCGAGCCTTGCTGATGGTTCGAATACGCGAAATGCAGGCCACAGGTCTTCTTCCCGGAGCTGACGACCTTCGTCCCGGTACAGTGGTTTATCCTCAGGAAGTCGAAGCTCGCCTCCATGAACGGGATGAAATCGCTGTCGATCCAACTATGGCTGAGGTGGAGGCTAAAGAACGTCTCGCTGAGATAGAACAACGCCGTCGGCAGTTTTATCATACAAATACGACATTTACCGCCATGACGCCGCTTGCTTTTCTCAGACAGCAGTACCGTCTTTCGGATGCACAATATCTGCTGCTGCTGCTCGTTGCTGCGCCATGCTTTAATCCGTCGTTTCCACGTCTTTATGCGTTTATTCAGAACCATTTTGAACGTGACTACCCGACACTTTCGCTATTTATCGAAGTATTTTGTCGAGACAATAAGAATGCGGGATATCTCAACCGCCTGATTGCACCCGGGAGCCTTCTTTTGAGCGAGGGGCTCATTGAACTTCGAGCACTTTCAGGGCATCTTCCGCCGAACCGTCAGCCGCTCTCACTACCGCTTCGGATACAGTCATTTATTGGCGGAATCGATATGATCGATGCAGGGTTGTCGGCGTACTCGGAACTTCGGTGCCGCAGCAGCCTGAGAACGGAGACGATGCTTACGGAGCGTCAGCATCGAGAGTGGTACGGTCGTCTTGAGAAGATAAAGGCGCTTCTCGATGCGGGAAAGCCGCTTCCTCTGTGTTATGTCACGGGGCCTGTCGGCGCAGGAAAACGCAGATTTGCCCAGGAAGTTGCGGCACTTCTTGGACGTGACCTGCTCTGTGTCGATATCAAAGCGATCCAAAATACCTATGAAAATTTTTCCTTTGGCGTGAGCGCGGCCTGCCGCGAGGCCATGCTTCATAATGCGATCGTGTGTTTCTTTGGCTGGGAGTCACTGATATTGCCGACGACGGCCGAAGATGCGAATTTTCATGCCCAGGTCAGTGCACTTCATCTCACCGTGTGCCGTGTTTTGGACTCCATCCTTGCGTGGCATCCGCAGACGATTATCGTCACGTGTCAGAACAGCGTTTCGTTTGCGCCAAAGCTCGAAACGCGTCCCGTCGAGGCACTTCGCTTGACGATGCCGGATCACGTCACTAGCCGAAAGTTGTGGGAAACGGCCCTGCCGCCTGAGCGCCGTGATGAGCGATGTGACATTCAGGCCTATGCAGAGAATTTCCATCTGACGGCAGGACAAATATCGGAAGCCGTTCGCGTGGCGTCATATCAGTCGGAGCCGAGCCCGGTTGTAAACACGGATTTCATCATCGGTGCCGTGAAACAACAGATGCGTCATCGCTTGAGTGAACATGCAACGCTCATCGAAAAGACATACAAATGGGAAGATTTGATCGTGAACAAGGACGTGGAAACACAGCTTCACGAGATCGTGTACCGTTATCAGTATCGTGCGCGTGTCCTTGATGACTGGGGTCTTGGCGACCGGTTTGGTCATGATATTGGTCTTTCAGCGCTGTTTGACGGCCCTCCGGGGACGGGCAAGAGTATGTGCGCGGCTCTGATTGCCAATACGATTGGGATCGATATCTATCAGGTCGATTTGTCCCGCGTGATGTCGAAGTACGTCGGTGAGACGGAAAAGAATTTGGCGCAGATATTCAACGAGGCGGAGAATGCGCAGGCAATGCTCCTGTTTGATGAGGCGGATTCACTCTTCGGACAGCGAACAAATGTGAAGAATTCAAACGACAAGTATGCGAACCTGGAAGTGAACTATCTTTTGCAGCGAATTGAGAGATTTCCCGGGGTTGCGATACTGACGACGAATTTCCCGGCCGGCATCGATGAGGCCTTTGCGAGAAGACTTTCACTTCGCGTTTCATTTCCAAAGCCATCGAAGGCAGAACGCGCCCGGCTGTGGCAGTCGATGCTTCGATCGTCAAAACTTCCGAAGGGGAAGATCGATTATCGCGAGCTGGCGACAGAGTTTGAAATAAGCGGCGGCTATATCAAGAATTCGATACTGCGGGCGGCGTTTATTGCGGCGTCGACGAACAGCGTGGTCGATCAGGATATTTTGTATCAGGCGGCACGAATCGAGATGAAGAGCATGGGCATGCTCGTTTCGCACAGCGACGAGGATAGCGACTGATGGATGTGCAGCGCAGTGTTCATGAGTCATTTTTGAGGGAGCTTCAGGCGTGGGTGTGGAAGCGTTTTCCGACGCGTCAGCTCTCGGCGTCCGATATATTTTATGCGCTCAAATGGGCTGAAAGCGGGGTTCCGTGCTGTATATTTACGGACGGTTTTGAGGCGTGGCTCTCTCGCCATCCGCTGGAATTTGTGAAGGATGGGCAGCTTTCGGTTCTTCGTTTTGAAGCGGAACGCATCATTGGCGCGTATCGAGAGCTGCATTCAAAGGATGCGGAGCGTCCGCTTCTTGTTGATGATCCGTATGAGATGCGCTTGTCGATTATTACGCAGTGTGGCCGTGAGACGGATAATGTGCTTTTGCGCGAGAGGCTGAGGGCGTTTTATCAGAAGATGCGTGTGTCGTGTCAGGAAGCGCGAACGGCATATCCGGAGTGGATGCAGCGTTCGGAGCAGTATTATACCTTGAAAGCGCGAGCGATATTGTCCTGGGATGAAGGTCTGAGTTGTTTGTTAAGAGAATGTTTTGAAATGTTGTCAGAAGAAGAGCAGGCGTCATTAAAAACATTAAGCGGTGCAGAGAGACTTCATTGCATGCAAATCAGTGATGAAGCGCAAAAAATATATAAAAGTCAGATAATTGATAAAAAAATAGCGAAATATTTTGGAATATTACAATTATTAGATGTGAAATAAGGATGTTTTTATGAGGAGCGCATCTATGCGCCGGAGGCGCATACGACGCGCATTTGGGCCGTTCTATCGGCTTTGCCGATACGCCCGGCCTATTTTTAAGCGTTTATATTTGTGCAGGAGACGGCGCCGCAAGGCGCCTAAAAAAGAAACGTCGGGCGTATTGGCGAAGCCGATAGCCCGACGCATGCGTGGCGTATTTCGCATTTGCGAAATAGGCACGTTTATATATATAAATATTATTTTATCACGGCGCGGTGATAAACTTTTTTGCCTTTTCTAATTTTGACGCCGTTTGAGAGGGCATCTTTTGAGATCATGAAGTCAATGGCATCGACTTTTTCGCCGTCGACGAGGATACCGCCCTGCTGAATGAGTCTTCGTGCTTCGCCACGGCTGGGGGCGAGTTTGCAGGCCATCATGAGGTCGATAATGGAGAGGCCGGCATCGGGGACATCGGTGAGTTCGGTTGTCGGCATATTGGAGTCATCGCCGCCGCCTGCAAAGAGTGCGTGAGCCGCATCCTGAGCTTTTTTGGCTTCATCTTCGCCGTGAACGAGTTTTGTGAGTTCATAAGCGAGCAATTCTTTCTTTTCGTTGATGCGTTCGGGAGCCCATTTATCGATTTCATCGATTTCGTTGATGGGGATGAATGTGAGCATACGGATGCATTTCATGACATCGGCGTCGTCGATATTGCGCCAGTACTGATAGAATTCGAAGGGGGGAGTGCGGTTGGGATCGAGCCAGACGGCGCCTTTGGCCGTTTTGCCCATTTTTTTGCCTTCGCTGTTGAGCAGGAGGGTAATGGTCATGGCAAAGGCGTCTTCACCGAGTTTACGGCGAATGAGTTCGGTACCGCCGAGCATGTTGCTCCACTGGTCGTCGCCGCCGAACTGCATATTGCAACCGTACTGTTTATGCAGATAATAGAAGTCATAGGACTGCATAATCATGTAGTTGAATTCGAGGAAGCTGAGACCGCGTTCCATGCGCTGTTTGTAGCATTCAGCACGGAGCATGTTATTGACGGAGAAGCAGGCGCCGACTTCGCGTAGGAGTTCGATGTAGTTGAGTTTGAGCAGCCAGTCGGCGTTGTTGACCATGATGGCCTTATCCTCACCGAATTCGATGAAGCGTTCCATCTGTTTTTTGAAGCAGTCGCAGTTGTGCTGAATGATTTCGGGGGTCATCATGGAGCGCATGTCTGTACGGCCGGACGGGTCGCCGATGTAGCCGGTACCGCCGCCGATGAGAACGACGGGTTTGTTGCCTGCCATTTGGAGTCGTTTCATGAGGCAGAGTGCCATGAAGTGGCCAACGTGAAGGGAATCGGCAGTTGGGTCGAAACCGATGTAGAAGCGCGCACCACCGCGATTGATGAGAGCTTTGATCTGTTCTTCGTCTGTAACTTGCGCAAGAAGGCCTCTGGCCTGCAATTCTTCGTAAATGTTCACGGTTTATATCCTTTGTTTTAAAAACGAAAAGTCGGCCAAATCGACCGAATTGGTGCCGTCTATATCATAGAAACAGAAAAAAACCGTTAAAATTCAGCGACAAGGTTACGTCATATTTTGAACAATATAGGATGGATGCGTGGACTAAGAAAAGGTTTCATCACGGTGGCGATTGATGTAATGAAGTCGTTGATTCATGCGGTCATGCAGATTTGGGAATGCATGATCACGGTTGTAAATGTTTAAAGGAGAGGAAAATGACAAAAACGGCTTTGATAACGGGTGCTTCAACGGGACTGGGTGCGGAATTTACCAAAATATTTGCAAGAGAAGGTTATGACCTCATCATCACAGCCAGGTCAGAGGACAAACTCAATGCCCTGAAAGAAGCCTGTGAAAAAGAATATAAGAATAAAGTCGATGTCATCGCGATGGATTTATCGGAAATAAATGCAGCGCAAAAATTATATGACATGGTTTCCGGTCGGGCGATTGATGTTCTGATTAATAATGCCGGATTTGGCGATTATGGGCCATTTGTTGACATCGAACTGACGCGTTTGACGAACATGATTCAGCTGAATATCACTGCATTAGCGCAAATGACACGTCTTGTGCTGCCGGACATGATCGAGCGCAAATCGGGCTATATTATGAATTTGGCGAGTATTGCGTCGTTTGAACCGGGGCCGTTGATGGCGATGTACTATGCGACGAAGGCCTTTGTGTTGTCATTGACAGAAGCCATATCGATAGAAATTAAGGGAACAGGCGTGACGATATCGGCACTATGTCCCGGGCCGACGAATACTGAATTTGCCTCAAATGCCCATCTGGAGAGAACGAGTTTTGTGAAGGCCTTTAAAAAGACGTCGGCCAGGGAAGTGGCCGAATACGGTTATAAACAGCTGATGGCAGGGAAAGTCGTGGCTGTTCCCGGCGTAGTGAACAAGGCGGCGGTTGTCGCAGCTCAGATCATGCCGAGAGCTTTGGTGCGGCATTGCGTCAAAATCATTCAGAAGTAAAATAGAGCCATTTATAAAAAAAGGCCGGGTTCATGAAAGAACCCGGCCTCAAAGGTCAAATCAAGGCGCGATTAATTAGCGCATCTCGCGTATTCGTTGCACATTCCTGAATCCGAGAAGGAATTGAGGTCGATTTCAGGATAGTGGCAAAGCTGATCTTTGGAGTCGGTGGCAGTTACGTCTTGTGAGCAGTACATCTGGTCATCAATGACGACATTTTTGCTGTTGTAAGCACTCCAAATGCCTCTAACGGCTGTTCCTGTGACGGTTTCGACGCCATCTTTCTTTGATTTGACTTCCATGCTGCCGGACCATTTGCCGTCATAAATGACATCGACGACGTTGTCGGCATTTGAATCTTTGAGCATTGCGGTACCGGAGATTGTAATTTTGGAATCGGCGGACTGAAGTTCAAGCATGGCGCTTCCAATGTTGAGGAGACTGGCGACACCGTTAAGTGCACTGTCAACCCAGCCTCTTGCCTGGTCTTTTGAAACACGAACTTCCCATTTTTTAATGACAATATTGATGTCAAAAGAGAGTGTGTCAGAGATCCAGGAGGCGAGTCCATCGGCATTGATCCACTGACCGAGAGCGCAGGTCATGTCGTGGCATTTTTGTTTTGTAATTTGGGGAAGGAGGAAATCGTTGATAAGAAGTGTAGCGATTTTACCGTAGCTGAATTTAAGGGTGTGAGGTTCGATGGAAATCTTGTCATAACCATTGGCGAGAGCGCCATTCCATTCGCCTTCCAGGAGATTGATGCCGGAGGCAACGGAAGTTGTAGAAATGGGAAAACGACCGCAGTTAGGATCGGAATTGTTGGAACATTTCATACGCCAGTAAACGGCGAGACCGTTATAGGCATTGCTTCCTTTGAGTTCGATGGAACCTTCTTTTTGGATGCTGAGTTCACCCATGAGTTCGAGCTGAGTGATGATATTGTTGAACTGGCAGGCGAAAAGCCCCATCTGGCATCCCATTTGGGTTTCCGTAACCATGCTGTTTAGTTTGGTAAGCAGGCTATCCTTGAGACTGGAGACTTCAAGAATTTTGTCGACGATGGTTGCGAAGACTCCGGCACCGAGTTCTTCTTTAATGAGCTTGAAGAGGATATCGTAAACTTTACCTGCGGGATTTCGAGCGAACTGAGCGACCTGGTCGATGTAGTAACCGACGGTACCGAGAGAAGCGACGACGTTACCGAGGTCGAAATAGCTTCTGGCGTGGTAAGTGGTGACGGGGTCGAGATCGATGGTATCGAGGTAAATGGTACCGTTTGTGGTGAGATTTTCGTGGATGTCGAGGCCGGAATCGAGGCAGCCGGCGGCGACGATGGCGCCATTTTCGGCGAAGCCATAGGCGATGGCTGTGTAGTCATTTTCGATGGAAAGGTCATTGAATTTGGCGACCTGTCCGTCGACGGGATCTGCGATTGGGGAGGCTTCTTCACCATCGGAGTCGACTTTGGTGATGGCGCCGAGTTTGAGATCGGTGTAAGCGCACTGGACTTCGTTTCCGTCATAGAGTTTGATGACGTAATTTACGGCGGGTGCTTTACCGTTATAGAGGGCGCTTAATGCGAGCGTACCGGTAGGAACGTCGAGCATTTTGACATTGAAGGAAACAGATTTAGGGGCATTTTTGCTGGATGCAATAACGATGGCATCACCCGGTGTGCCTTTTCCTTTGATGGAGACGGTGGCGATACCGCGTTCCATCGTGGATGTGGATTTATCGGAGAGCATGAGGGATTCAGTCCCTGTCTGGACGCCCCATTCGATGCGTTCGCCGACGACGCCTTCACCGGCGTCGTCACCGACGCTTGAAACGAGCATAACAGAAAGCTTGGCAGCTCCCTTGTAGGGGACTTCGACGTCGGGAGAAATGGCGGGAACAAGGAGCATTTTCCAGCCATCGTCAGGCTCAACAATTACGGGTGGAACGTAAGGTTCATCCTCATTGGGGTCAACCCATTCGGTGTTGTCTTCGTCATCGGGGGGATCATCACCGGGATCGGTTGGTTCTTTATTGTCTTCAATGTCTTCGACATCGGGTTTGACGATTTTGCTTTTTTTGCTCTCTGAATCGTCGCTGCAGGCAACCAGAGATAAAGCCACCATACCAATCAGTATTATTCTGAAGTATTTCATTTCTGCTGCTCCTTGTTGTGGTTACAGAATTAGTTGTGCGAGTTTATAGCATTGTGTCTTTTTTATTTCAATTATGGGTAATGAATAGGCAAGGAATTCGGTTACTAATTAGTCGGGGCTCGCGCGCCTGTGGCGTGCTTCGAACGCTTTTGCGTTCATGCGCAGACATGTTGCTCGAAAAAACATGAATTTCGTTGCCAAAAGCTGTTTGGCGACCTAAAATTTCCGGCCGTTTTTTGAGCGGATACAGTGTCCGCAGTTTTCCATTATGTATTTGATGTAAAGGCGATGTTATCATGACGAACGAAACCCCTGAATCTCTTCAGACGGACGTCATTGCGGTTGATACAGTTCCCTCCGTTATATTTGTTTTGAGCAATGATTCCGGTGAAGTGCTCGATTTGGCGACCCATGAAGCTCCGATGCGTTATCTGCATGGGCATGGTGCCATTCTCAAAGGACTGGAAAAGGCTCTCGATGGCGCGTCTGTTGGCAAGCGTTTTCACGTCGATGTTCCGCCGGAGGATGGCTACGGACTTCGCGAGGGAGAGCCGCAGGCCGTTCCCAAATCACTGTTTCCCGAAGGAACGCAGTTCAGGGTTGGGGCCGGAATGATGGCAAAATCTGAAGACGGCAAGCCGTTTCCACTTTGGATCGTATCGATTGATGATGAAAACGTCTATGTCGATGGCAATCATCCGCTTGCAGGGCAGACGCTTCATTTTGACGTGGAAGTCGTGTCGGTTCGCAAAGCCACTCAGGATGAGCTTAAAGATGGCCGTGTTCACGATGGGTGTGAGGTCTGCCGGTCGTAGTTCCGGGGGCGGTGAGGGGCAAAAAAATGGCGGCGCGTATTTTGATAGCGCCGCCGGCCGCACCGTATTTTGCGCGTGCGCAAAATAGGTCGGCCCCAAAACACTAGGAAGAGCTGCTAGTCGACAAGCGTATTGTTTTCGATTTCAGAGGGAAGGCAAACGGTGCTGTCTTCCGAATTGCACTGCGTTTCTCCTGTTTGAGCGGTTTCATTCGAGTCGGTCAGGTCGGGAATGAAGATCGCGTTCTGGAAGGCGCAGACGCGCATTTTGAGTGTGTTAATGGCGCCTGGGCAGGTCGGTGGTGCCGGGCATGTTTCGAGGGCTTTGGGGCAGGTTTCGAACTCGTCACACATCGCATTGAGTTCATCAGCGTCATCGACGATGTCGTTAAAAATCTCGCCAAGTCCTGTCACATCGAACGTATCGGGATCGGCATAGACGCTCCAGAAAGCTTTGGCGACTTCGTCCGGCCAGAGTTCAATGGCGGCAATCCGGGCTTCGCGATCGTCGCAGCTGAGCGTTTGATTTTCGAGCAGAATGCTTCGAGCGGAGGCAATTTTGTTTCGATAATCGGAGAGATATTCCGAGGCTGTCGTGATGGGATCGTAAGGCATTGGTATGCCGGCATCTTCGAGGACGAGGCGGAACTGGCGTTGATGGCACTGCGTGAAACAGGTGGTGTCGCCTTCATCGCAGGCATCAAGGCAGGCCATGGCGAAAGTCTGCGGGGCGTCCTCTTTCATGCTGTCGGCGGTGAGGCTGTCGAGTTTCCAGGCACTCAGGGAATCGGGGTAGGCGTACTGGAAGAGGAACTGTGTTGAAACGATGGTTGCGACGAGAAGACCGGCGACCATGGCCAGACGGAATATGTCATAAGTGCATGCGGATGAAGGTTTTTCCTCCATGGGGCCGTTCTGGACGACGGTGTGACTGCAGCCGCCCGTGTACTGAATGGCAAAGCGCGGGCGCGCCGGGTCGAAGAGAACCATCGGAACAAAGTCGACTCGCGTCCACTGGCTTCGGCCAAGTTCATAAGTTGTTCCGGGAACGGGTTCATAGACGACGGATGGATTGGTCTGTGCACAGTTGAGCCATTTTCCTTCGGTCAGGCAGCCAAATCTGAGCAGATAAAAACGGTTCCAGTAGTGCCAGGAGCTGATGATCCAGACGATGGCGGTCACGGGCATGGCCAGAACGGTAATCCAGGACAGGAAAGTGAGGAACGTGTCGTCGAGGAAGTAGCGGATGGCAACGGCAATGCCGACGGTGAGACCGAGTAATATGCTCAGGCCGAGTCTGAACGGAGCTGTAGAAAAGCGAGAAGTTTCGAGGAAATATCGGTTGTCCCGGTCTGTGATGTATCGCCTGTTTTTTTCGTCGAAGATATCGGGGGATGATGTTGAGGAATTTTGATCGGTTTCGGTTTTGAGAAGAGATTTTTTGCCGAAACCGGTTCTCCAGAGCATGACGGCGAACATGGCGATGAAAGCGAGTGCGCACAGGAGCCATGAGATCCAGTTGGGGGCATGAGACGGGGCGGCCGAACCGATGGTGACATCGGGTGTTTTGCGAACCTGTTCCGGCTGCATCATGAGCGGGACGTAGCAGTCGTCAGGGGTGAGACAGTATCCGTACCATTTTTCCTGCGGGGTCTGCATTTCGATGCATTTTTCCGGGGTGAATGCAGAGAGGGTTCGCATCGAGACGTTCTGTGTTTCGTCGGCGGGATAGAAGTCGTACTGTTGTCCGTTTGGAGCCTGAACGATGATGCCGTTCTCGAGGATAGTCATGCCTGCGGGCAGTTCGGAAAGGGGCTTTTTGACAAACGGCTGCGGGGCGGAAAGTGTGCCGGTTTTTCGGTCGAAGATGAGGAACATGCCGTTTCGTCCGGTAATCAGCTTGTATCGCTGCATATCCTTTGAAATGGTCTGGACAGAGGCGATGGGACCGAAGTCGCTGAATTTGTCGCTTGAAAGGGAGAGGAGTTTCTGACCTGTTCTGGCGTTCCAGATGACGAGGGCATCGGTGCCGGTTTCGTGAATGGTGATGAGTTCGTCGTTCTGGAGCTCGGCCATGCGTCCCGGAGCGTCGAGCTGGATTTGGGCCAGACGTTTCCAGGTCATTTCCGTGGTGTCGATCGTCTGGATGCGGTTGTTGACGCCGCCGTCAAGGGCTGCAATGTCGTCCTGTCCGATGACAACCGGAGTGTCGGGATTGGAAGGCAGTTTCCAGTATTTGATTTCAAAACGGTTGATGAGAAAGACGCCGAGACGGGCCACGATGCGGACTGTATTGGCATCGATTGTTACGCCCATGGCGTAGAGCGGACCGCGTCCCAAGCCCTGAATGCTGGCTGTGGCATTGATGCTTGCGGTCGTCCATGTGTTGGTATTGAAGCGGAAATAGGAGAGTTTTTTTGCATCCCGGTTGAGGATCATGAGCCCGTTTGGGTCGAGGACATAGTCTCCGTCGACGAGTTCAGAGGGCATGGGGACGATGACGGGAGGCTCTTTCCAGCTGACGGGAACGCGAGCTTCAGTGACGGGTTCGGTGAGGACGGCCGGGATTTCAACGCCGGGGCGCGGCCAGTAAATGAGGCGGTTTCTTTCGATGACGACGAGTCGTTTTTGTTGCCAGACGACATCAAGCGGCAGTGCATCTCCGAAATCGGCGGTCATTTCTTCGTCGAGATGCTCGCCGGGACGGATGAGGTGAAGTTTTCTGCCTTTTTCCGTCCTGGTCATGACGAGTTTGTGGCCTGGGTCTTCCGGATCCTGCGAGAGCGTCAGGGCTTCCTGCCAGTTGAGATGATAAAGAACCTTGAAGTGTTCGCGTTCGACGGCATAAACCGCATCATCATCGGCATAAAACAGGACTTTCGGCGAGGCCAGAAGAAAGTGGAACTGCTCGCTGACATTGGGAATGAGGGGGGCAAACTGACCTTTTCCGGAGGCAGAGTCGAAGCGGTAAAAGTCCGGACTTTCACCTTTCAGATTGCATAGGGCTCCGTCCAGAGCACTGCCATTCCAAATGCCGCTGTCCTGCTGACAGGTTAGATCGGCCTGGGCTGCAGCCGTCGTGCAATAGCAGCCTAATAGTGCAGAAAAAAGTATGGAAAGCAGTGATTTGTGATTCACAACGCATTACCCGCAAAAAAAAAACACCCCCTATCATGCACGAAAGGGCCGCTGATTATAATATATTTGTCCCGCGTCTGGCAAGCCACGACGCGGCCTTCGGCTATGGGCGGCAAAAAATGCCGCCCATACGCCTTCGGAAATACAGGGGGTGCGGCTATCTCGATACGCCGCACGGTTCCAAACGACAAGGCAACGTGCTAAAGAACGCGCCCGGTTGATTTTGCAAACTTGCGGCCGGTTCATGCTCCGGGCTTTCGGCATCCCGATTCATTTACCTCTTCACATCTCCCGTTATGACACCGAATGAAATGGCGCGGCGCATTCGCCACGATCTCATCAAGCATCTCGATATTCCACAAAAAGAAGAAAAACTGTCACCGGAACAGGTCGGCGTCCTCCTTCGGAGGATTTTTGATCCGGAGGCTGGTGTGTGTCATGCCGCAGCAGAATTGGGACGGCGAATGCGGCGCGATGAGGGCTGGGTGACGGAACTCGAAAATCCGATGTGCTGCATTGAGAAACTCTGTGCCGGTCTTCTCAAGCAGGAAAATTCTATCCGGGGCATTCTTATGACCCGGTTTATGGCGCCGGAAGCACTCCTCGATGTTCTCAACGGGATCGTTCAGGCCGTCGAAGCCTTTGAAGAGGCCGGCAGCATGGACGAATCTTCTGGTGATGAGGCGGCTGCCATGGCTTTTTTCAAGTTTTCTCAGCCGGAGGAAAACAATGAGCCACGGCGGCTTCGCATTCTTGTTGTCGATGACCATACGATGTCCATTGACAGGATGCAGGCTCATCCTGCCTTCAGCCAGCGATTTTCGTGGGCGACGACCTGCAATGAAGACTGCGAGTGTCGAAACTGTCCCCAAAAAGCATCTTGTGAAAAGCGGCGGGCCCGAACCTGTGCCGAAGCCGTCAGTGTCCTGATGCGGTCTAAAAAAACGGGCTGGCAGGTCGATGCCGTTCTCATGGATGTTCGTTTCGATGCACTGGCAAAAGAAGAACTGGTCTGGCTTCCCAACATGCCTCAGATCAATCGTGAGGAGCAGATAAAGTCTCTGCAGGGACTTATCATTGCGCGGCAAATCCGGCGGATGCCGGAATTCAGCCATATTCCGATCGTCTTGATGACGGCCAGGGCTCGTCTTCCCGAAGGGGCAAACAGCCTTCTTGAAGGCCTCGAAGGCCTGCAGTTTGTCGATGACGATGCCAGTCTTGATGCGCTTGCGACGCGTCTTGAAAATGTTATTCGGATGGGGCGTGAGGTTCCCGTTGAGCAGGGTTATTTCTGGGGATCGTCGCCGCGCATTCAGATGATTCGACGTCAGCTGGAAATCATGAGTCTTGGGCCGCGTACGGTTTTCATCACCGGACCGAGCGGCGCCGGCAAAAGCGCCCTCGTTGAACAGATTATTTATCCGCAGAGCGGCCGTAAAAAACTCGTGACGCTTGATCTGTCTTCCGTCCCGGATACACTCGTGGAAAGCGAGCTTTTTGGGCATGTCAAAGGGGCTTATTCCGGGGCGACACACGATCGGGCCGGTCTCATTGAAGAGGCAGACGGCGGCATTCTTTTTCTCGATGAAATCGGCAATCTTTCGCTGGAAAATCAGAGAAAACTTTTGCTTTTTCTCCAGGATAAAATGATTCGCCGCGTCGGTGCCTCTCATGAAACAAGACGCCATGTCGATGTCAAGGTCGTCGTCGCGACGCACCTCAATCTCGAAGACGAGGTGGCCGCCGGCCGGTTTCGTTTCGATCTCCTCATGCGTTTCGGACCGGCTATGCGTATCGTGCTGCCATCGCTAAGCGAGCGAATCGACGATCTCCCGGAGCTGGTTGTAACTCTGGCGAATAAAATCACGCAGAGTGAAGACATGCTGCCTCTTCTCGAGGAACTTCGTCAAAGAACAGGGGCAAGCGGCGGTGTCGTCATCGATTTCGACAAAAAAATGCAGGTCAAACCTGAGAACCTTTGCATTCGATTTATGCCGGCAACGCGCGAACTCTTTTTGAATTATTCGTGGCCCGGCAACACGCGCGAACTCGAGAGCGTTCTCGATACGTTGCTTCTCAAAGCAATTTATGATTTGCGCATTTCCGGGTCCAAAAGCCGAATCATTGAAATCGATCACTATTATGCGATGTCCCTGCTCGGGTCGATTGAGCGTCGTACACAGGCCTCCGGGCTTATGCAGACGCAATCCGAGTCTTCGTCTGATACTGTTTGTTTACCCATCGTTCAATGTACTGATTTTGCCGAGCTTCGCAAAAATCTCGAAAAACAGTTTCTCAGTCAGGTATTTGCCGGTTGTCAGTATGACCTCGGTAAAATGGGAGGAACACTTTTTGGCGATTCAGGGACTGAAATGCAGCATAAGATTACGGTCAGACTCAATCAGCTCGGGCTGAGTCTAAAGAAGATGAAGCAGGGATAATCAAAAAAGGGACGTTCAAATTGAACGTCCTGTTTATTTGAGATGAGGTCTGAATGTCATCGAAGGCGGGAAACAGAAAACGTGCAAAGCCGCATCAGTCAATGGCTTCAGGGATGCGGCTTTGATCGTGATGAGCATATTTTGAGACGGGATTATTTACATTTTCCAGTTTCGTAGTTGCAGCCATTTTCACAAACGGTATTCGATTTTTCTTCAACGGAATACAGAGTGCCGTTTGAATCGAATTTACAAACTTCCACGACTGAGATTTCTGGAGACATGGGGCTGGTGGATTGCTTATGGCATGATGCATTTTCACCGGCAGTTATGCCGTAGCATTCATACTTGCAGCTATTTGTGCCGTCAATTGTGACACAAACATTCCTGCGTGAAGTACCAACAATTACGGGGCAGAGGTTTTCGCAGACAGCGGGGTTGCATTTTCCCGTTGTTTCATCGCAGCCATTGGGGCATTCTGTTTTCGAAATAACTTCTGCAGAATACAAAGTATTGAATGGGTCAGTTTTACAAATTTCCACGACCGATGTCGATGGGGAACTTGGGGTTGTGCCATGGAGACAAGTTCTGTTTTGGCCCAAATTATTGCTGAGGCATTTGGGTTCGCAGTCTGACACACCATCAGCCAAGACACAGGTAAATGTGCGAGAACCGATGTATGTTTCACAGGGCAGCTCACAGTTTGCTTCGCATTCGCCTGAGGCTTCATTGCAGGAAAAGTCACATTTGGTTGAAGTTTCATTTGTCGAATAGAGCTGGCCATTGTCATCCAGGGCACAGGTTTCAGAGACTGAAAAAACGGGAGCGTCGGGGCCAAGACTTGCGTTTCGGTAACAAGACGAGTGTTGACCTGTTTCAGTTCCGAGACAGGTATTCTGGCATGATTTAACGCCGTCAATGATGACACAGGTTTGAGCATGACCGCCGTCATTTGCGCAGTTATTGGGACATTCTCCTGGAATGATGACTTCGTTGATGCATTTTCCGGATTCGTCATCGCATCCGTTGTCACATTGGGTAGATTTTTCTTTCGTTGAATAGAGGATGCCGTTGTCGTCCATGGCACAGGTTTCTGAGACTGAATAAGACGGGGCATCAGGGCCAAGACTGCCATTTTGATAACAGGACAAATTCTGGCCTTCTTTTGTTCCCAGACAAGTATTTTTGCAGGTTTTTGCGCCAAAGATTGTGACACATTTTTGTGCGCGTCCGCCGTCTTTTATGCAGTCTCCCGGGCATCCGTCCGGCACGATGGCTTCTTCAAGGCATTCTCCGGATTCGTCATCGCATTCATTGTCACATTCCGTTGATTCTTCTTTTGAAGCGTAGAGCAGTCCGTTGTCATCCTCAATGCAGGTTTCGGCGATAGAAAAGGCGGGGGCGTTGGGGCCGAGACTTGCATTTTGATAGCAGACTTTGTTGTCACCTTTATTATTTGCCAGGCATGTATTTTTGCACGTTAAAGTCCCGTCAATGGTGACACAGGTTTGAGCCCGACCGCCAACGTTGATGCAGTTGTTTGGGCAGGCATCGGGGATTGTTTCTTTGCGGCATTTGCCGGATTCATCATCGCATCCATTGTCACATTTTGTGGATTCTTCATTTGAAGCATAGAGCAGACCGTTGTCATCCTCAACACAGGTTTCGACGACAGAAAAGATGGGGGCTTCAGGTCCGATGCTGCCATTTTGATAACAGGCGGTATTTTCACCTATATTGGATTTGAGGCATGTGTTTTTGCACAATTTAGAGCCGTCAATGGTGACACAGGTTTGAGTCCGACCGCCTTCATTTATGCAGTTATTGGGGCATTCATCGGGTTTTGGAGCTTCACTGCATTCACCGGATTCTTCATTGCATCCATTGTCACATTTTGTGGATTCTTCATTTGAAGCATAGAGAAGTCCGTTGTCGTCCTCGACGCAGGTTTCGACGACAGAAAAGATGGGGGCTTCAGGTCCGATGCTGCCGTTTTGATAGCAGGCGATATTTTCACCTTTATTTGATTTGAGGCATGCATTTTTACACACTTTAGAGCCGCCAATGGTGACACAGGTTTGAGTCCGACCGCCATTATTTATGCAGTTGTTTGGGCATTCATCGGGTTTTGGAGCTTCGCTGCATTCACCGGATTCTTCATTGCATCCAAAGTTACATTCTGTTGATTCTTCATTTGAAGCATAGAGCAGTCCGTTGTCATCCTCAACACAGGTTTCGACGATAGAATAAATGGGGGCTTTAGGGCCGATACTGCCGTTTTGATAGCAGGCGATATTTTCACCTTTATTTGATTTGAGGCATGCATTTTTGCAGGATTTAGAGCCGCCAATGGTGACACAGGTTTGGATGCGCCCGCCTTCATTTATGCAGTTATTGGGGCATGTTTCAACTGGGGGGTCGGAACATTTTCCAGCTTCACATCCGAATTGGCAAGAAGTGTCTTCGATCCAGTTACCGTCTTTGCAGACCAGAACGTGTGTATTGTCTGAATCACATTTGGCCGAATCACCAGCCACGCAATCCATTTGGACATGACTTGTACTATTTCCTTCATCACAGCTGCAGAACAAGAAAGCAAGGCATGCCAAAGCAAAAAAGAAACGGCCAGATTTCATTCTTTACTCCTCTTTGGGTAATCGGGTCAGATATAAGTTATTATTTTTCAATTGATATTAACTGCTTGAAGAAACAAAAGTCCGGAAATGAATTTTCCAGACTTCCTGTTACAGTTTTGTTATTGGGAATAACCAATAACAACTGAATAAATATAGATGAAACGGATCCTGATTTCAATTTTATCTCTTTGTGACGTTCCTCTACCCCATGAACAATTCCCCCAGGCTTTGATTTAACGCGAGATGTTTCAACACTGCCGGGGGCCAGGATGGTGAAAATCCTCGTCCTACTGGCCCTCCTCATTTTCTGCCTTACATTGCGTAATTATCGTTTTTCACCAATCACGGCCCAGTTTAAGTAGATTTGTGAATTACTTCTGGAGAGGGGGAACGCGGGACGAAAAAAAAAGCCAAATCAGTCTTGACGAAGTTGGCTGCGTGACTAATGTCGTTTGTCCGTTGCACAGCACAAAATTTTTTTGTGCCGATATCATTGATTTATGAGGAGTTTAAAAATGAAAGTACGTCCATTGCAGGATCGGGTTCTTGTAAAAAGAGTAGAAAGTGAAACGCGCAGCGCAGGCGGCATCATCATTCCTGACACGGCAAAGGAAAAACCGCTTGAGGGCATCGTGATGGCAGTTGGCGCCGGCAAAAGACTCGAAGATGGCAGCCGCGTAGCGATGGAAGTCAAGGAAGGTGATCGCGTTCTTTTCGGAAAATATGCCGGCACAGAGATCAAAGTTGACGGCGAAGAGCACATGATTCTGAAAGAAAGCGATATTCTTGGCATTCTGGACTAATTGAGCAACGAACCAGCTTGCAGAGGCTGGATAAGAAAGACTTTGGAGAAAATTTAAGATGTCAGCAAAAGAAATCATTTTTGACGAACAGGCTCGCAAAAAAGTTCTTCGTGGTGTGAATCAGATCGCAGACGCCGTGAAAGTGACTCTCGGCCCCAAGGGACGCAATGTCGTGATTCAGAAATCGTATGGTTCACCGCTCATTACAAAAGACGGTGTCACGGTTGCAAAAGAAGTGGAACTCGACGACAAATTTGAGAACATGGGTGCCCAGATGGTGCGGGAAGTTGCCTCCAAAACGAATGATATTGCAGGCGACGGCACGACGACGGCAACTGTTCTGGCACAGGCAATTTTCCGTGAAGGTGTCAAATTTGTCATTGCCGGTCAGAGCCCGATGAGCATCAAACGCGGCATCGACAAATCCGTTGAAGTCATCGTGGATGAACTCAAGAAAATTGCCCGTCCAACCCAGAGTGAGCATGAGATCGAACAGGTTGGAACCATTTCGGCGAACTCAGATAAGGCTGTAGGCGAGATCATTGCAAAAGCGATGGCCGAAGTAGGCAAAGATGGCGTCATTACAGTTGAAGAAGCCAAAGGTCTTGAAACAGAACTCAAAGTCGTGGAAGGCATGCAGTTTGATCGCGGCTATCTGTCCCCGTATTTTGTGACGAACAGCGATCGCATGACGGTTGAATACGACAAGCCGAAAATTCTTCTCTATGACAAGAAGATTTCCAATATGGCAGAACTTCTTCCTATCCTTGAGAAAGTTGCTGGTCAGAGCCGTCCCCTCATCATTATTGCCGAAGATGTTGAGAATGAAGCACTCGCGACACTCGTTGTGAACAGAATGCGCGGTTCATTGCAGGTTGCAGCCGTTAAGGCACCGGGTTTTGGTGATCGCCGCAAAGCAATGATGGAAGACATTGCGGCTCTGACGGGTGGCCGTTTGATTACATCCGACCTCGGCATGAAGCTCGAAGATGCAACGATGGCCGATCTCGGTGAAGCTGAACGCGTTCAGATCGACAAAGACAACACGACGATCGTCAATGGTGCAGGCAAAACAGAAGATATCCAGGCTCGCGTCAGCCAGATCCGTATGCAGATTTCTGAGACCAAATCCGACTATGATCGCGAAAAGCTTCAGGAGCGTCTCGCCAAACTCGTCGGCGGTGTTGCTGTTGTTCAGGTAGGTGCTGCGACGGAAGTCGAAATGAAGGAAAAGAAAGCTCGCGTTGAAGATGCATTGAACGCCACGCGTGCGGCAATCGAAGAAGGTATTGTTCCCGGCGGCGGTGTTGCACTCGTTCGTGCTCAGAAAGCTCTTGATGGTCTCAACCTTCGTGAAGACGAACAGTTCAGCGTTGACATCGTCCGACGTGCGATTGAAGAACCGATGCGTCAGATCGCTGAAAATGCCGGTGTCGATGGTTCCATCGTCGTTCAGAAGGTTCGTGAAGGCAAAGACGGTTTCGGATACAATGCCGCAACGGATACCTATGAAGACCTTTATGCAGCCGGTGTTATTGATCCGGCCAAAGTCACGAGAAGCGCACTGCAGTATGCGGCGAGTATCGCCGGCCTTCTTCTGACCACGGATGCCATGATTGCTGAACTTCCGAAAGAAGACAAAGCTCCGGCCATGCCTGCCGGCGGCGGCATGGGCGGTATGGGTGGCATGGGCTTCTAATTTGCCCCTGACTGTTTGAATGAGTCCCGCAGAGTCTGCGGGACTTTTTTTTGTCCTTTTCGTGGTGAATGGACGTTTTGGTTTTGCTATATTCCCGTATTTAGAGTGGTCTGATTTGGACCGTATCAATCTATTTTTGAATAAAGTTTTCCTCAAATGAACTTCAATCATATTGCGCTTGCGTTCACAGCCTCCTTTTTTGTGGCCGGTTGTGCCACGACAAATCATGTCCATACCGGCGATGTCACGAGCGGTGCTGTGCCAGCAATTAGTCAGCCCATGGTGGCACAAGGGGATGAAACGCCTGTTAAAACGCCGCAAATGAGTCAGATACAGCCGTTTGCGGATCGCGTTTCATGGCCTGAATTTAATCCTGAAACGGCGACAGAACCTGTTTATGAGATAAAAAGCGGTGTGGGTGACAACGTTTGGATTGAAGGAAAAGGCTATTTTAGAGGTTCTCTGGAGGACGTGTATCGCGACTTGACGGATGCCATGGTTATCGGTCCCACGCACATGACGCAGGATATCGTTCGCGATGAATTCGTCGAGACTCCGGATTTGACGAGCTATGTCATGCACGTCAAGATGAAGTACATTTTCAGCATTAAATTTGATTTATCGGCCTCATTGCGGCCGATTTATTCGGGGATGGAACAGAGCGGTTGGCTCTATCACAGTGAAAAGACGGATGGGACGACTTTTATTCAAATGATAGATGACACCATTGTGATCGAGGCATTGGAAAATGGCTGGTTCAAGGTGGAAATGCAGAGCCTGAATGAAGCGACGAAAAATAAGGAAGATGAGGCCAGAGGGCATGTGGAGGCTTTGTTTGGATATTGGGCCGAAGCATCCGGCGGACGCGGCGTCAAAAGTGTGAATGTTGAAGCGGATGTTCAGAATGAAGTCCCCGTTTCATCAGAAGCATCGGGGGTAGAAACACCAGATGTAATGCCGGACGTATCGGGCGAAGACCGATAGGACGGCACAAATCGGGGCGTATGGCTTTAGCCATAGCACCGGGCTGAGCTCTTTAGAATCTTAACTTTTTAGGTGATATAAGTATTTAAGGCTGCCGAACTCTTGTTCCTCGCCGGGGTTCGAGAGTCGGCTCTCTTCAAATACTGCCTTAAAATATCGTTTTGTTCAGAGGTTCCTTAGTGGACGGTAATGTAGTTTTTCATGGCTTGGTGTAATAATGAAAAATAAAGTCAAATATTATCTGTTGTGTGCGGCTGCATTTGCCTTTTGCGGTTGTTCTGAAGGAATGAGTCGGGCTGGAGATGAACTTCTGGCACAGCATAAATTGGCAATATTGCAGGGAACCGAACTTAGTTTTTCGACGCCGACCGGGGTCGTTGCCATCATTGTAAAAGATCATCCTGAGTACCAGAATCAGGTGGTATGTACGGGCACGTTGATCGCTCCCAAATATGTCTTGACCGCAGCACACTGCGTTGCCGAACTCAGTTCACAATATTTGCTTTATCATGAGGAAAAAAGTGATCCGGATTGCAAATGGCAGGGGGGAAATATATCAATTGGCGCATCCGATATCGTCAATTATCTAAAGATCGGGACCGGGCCAACTCTGAATTCTTCACTCGTGAGACCGTATGATATTAACAAAATAATATATCATAGCGGTTATTCAACACTGGCTGATTCACAGGCCTGTACACAAACAAATTATGACGGCTATAGCGTAACAAGAAATGATATTGCTATCCTCGAATTAAAGCAGCCTGTTGATGAGTTTGAAATGAAGCCGGTTCCTATCCTTCCTCCGTGGCTCGGGCTGTCGCAGGAATTGGTTGAGAAAGGAATTGAGGCTTCGTTTGTCGGTTATGGATATGATGAAAATGGCAACCGGGGCGTTCGACTTGAAACAAGTCTTCCCATCGAAATGTATTGTCCGGCGGGAAATGGGCTGCTCTGTCCCTATTCCAAAACGGTTCATGTTCAGGGGTGTCATCCGGATTCTTTCCTTTGCAGTCAGTATGGAAAACTCGATTATTATGAGAATAAATTAGCCGTTCCGGTCGGCGCATTTTTCTATCTTCAGAAGGAGGGCGGCCCTTGTCAGGGGGATTCTGGCGGACCGGCTTTTGTTACCATCGGAAATCAGTCCTATTTGGCCGGTTTGACCAGTTACGGCGACAATGCCTGCTCTTCTTATGGAATATCCACTGCAGTTCAGGATTATTATGACTGGATTATTAAAAATGCTCCGGATGCAAAGAATGAAATCAAAGAAATATGCGGCAATGGACTGGATGATGATAACAACGGAAAGGCTGATGCCGGTGATCCGTATTGCAATGACAAATCCTATTGCGGGGATGGAAAACTTGATACATCAAAAGAACAGTGTGACGGTGATTTGTTTTTGGATCAGATGACAAATTGCGCAGACTGGAGCTATGAATATGAATCCGGGACTGTGTCTTGTGCCGATAATTGCGGTGTCGATTTTTCACAATGTATTAAAGCCAGTATTCCCGATACGTGCGGAAATCATACAATTGAAATTGAAAATGGTGAGCAGTGCGATGGCGATGTTTTTAGAGATGGATATGGTTATTTGTTAGAAAGCAATTTGTGCAGTGAGTTTAGTGCATTTTTTATTTCAGGATATTTAAAATGTAATGATAACTGTACCGTTGATACATCTAAATGTACTTATGAAATCGATGAAACGCCCTATTGCGGGGATGGAATCTTGCAGAAAGGAGAACTTTGCGACAAAGAACAGTTTGTTGCAGGGGCTTCAAATCTGTGCAAAGACTGGGATGCTCGCTATAAAGAAGGTTACGTCAGGTGCAATAACTGTAAACCGGATTTTTCAGAATGTTTAAAAGACAGTATATGCGGTGACGGAAAACTGTCATATTCAGAACTCTGTGATGGCAAACTGTTTTTGGCTGATGAGACTTCATGCACAGAGTGGGCGACACGAATGAGTGGCGGACAGGTTAAATGCAATGCCAACTGTTCACTCGATTTTTCATCCTGTCAGATGGAAGAACAATATGTTTCTTTGTGCGGCAATAAGCAGCTGGATGATAATCTTTTGGGGACAACGGTTGACCATTATGGTGAAGAATGTGACGGTGATTTATTTAAAAATGGAACAGAATGCCATGATTGGGATGATAGATATATCTCGGGAAAAGTTCGCTGCAACAGCAACTGTACGGTCAACCTTGAACAATGTATTTTAGGTTCAAATGCACTTTATTTGGATGAAACCAGTCGCAGCTCGCTGTATCTCCTTAACAGTCAGTCAAAGCCGACGCTGAAGGCTCCAGACAAAGCAGGTGACTCCGTAATCATTATATTGGGTGGCAGTTTAAAAGAGAATTTGCCATCTGATATATTTGAC
Source organism: Myxococcota bacterium (assembly GCA_045599245.1). Classification (GTDB taxonomy): domain Bacteria; phylum Myxococcota_A; class Bradymonadia; order UBA4248; family UBA4248; genus UBA4248. The sequence goes on along the minus strand of JAZRVP010000038.1, from coordinate 3,957 downwards.
GGCGAGGATGATAGTGACAATCCCGATGTACCAGATAACCCCGGTACACCGGACATTTCTGAAAAGCCAGATAATCCTGATGTACCAGATAATCCCGTTAGTCCCGTTGATCCTGGCACGCCTGATTCGCCCGATAATCCAGGGGTAGCGGATAATCCAGGAGCGCCGGATGATTCCGATAAACCGGATTCACCTGTGGTTCCAGACGAGCCATTGTCTCCGATAAATCAAAAAGATTCATCGGGATGCAGTACGATGAGCCTTTTGGATGTTTCAAATTATAATGATACAGTATGGATTTTTGTCGTTTTGTGTATGGTTATATGTATTTTGAGAAGACGAACAAAGGCAATTTTAAAAGAATAAAATAAGTGATATAATAGAAAAGGGCGTTTTTTCTTCACGTATGGGAGGAGCCATTTATGAAAAAAGTTGTCATTCTTCCGGTTCTTTTGGGAGTTGTTCTGTGTGGTTGTAATTCATCCAAGTCGCCTGATTCAATGGATATTATGTCCAATTCTGCGGCAATGATTAATGGTAAATTAGATAATTCGGAAGCCCATCGAGCCGTTGTTGCTTTTAGAACAAAAGGTGAATCTCATTCGACGTTCTGCACAGGAACGTTGATTGCTCCGGATTATGTTTTGACGGCTGCACACTGTTTTGGTGAACTTGCCTCGAGATATAAGACGACGCCATCCAAGGATGATCCGCAGTGCAAATGGGAAGCCACAGCTTCGTTTCAATCATTTACGAGTGGCTGGAGAAATTCAGTAGTCAGTATCGGAAATTCGGATGAGGAAACAGCCAGAACGCAATATGCCATTGATAAGGTTACGATTCCCAAAGATTATGCGGAGCTTGTCATTTCAACGGGCTGCGATCGTTATGGTGATCCCATAGAAGAGGGCATGACTATTAATGATATTGCACTCGTCAAACTTAAAAAGCCAATTCCCGGTTCTGTCGCAAAACCAATTCCCGTTCTTCCTCCGTGGTTGGGGCAGAATGATGAACTTTATGCCGATAATATGAATGCTGAATTTGTCGGTTTTGGGTTCAATGAAAAAGGTGAAATTGGATATAAACTAACTTTTACACGTCCTATGGCCGATGTATGCAAATATCAAAAAGTCGATAAAGAAGGACGTACCAGAACAGATATTTGTCGATATAAAGAACATTTTGAAATCAGTGCATGTCATCCGAGCCCCGATTATTGCAGTTATTACGGCTGGGTGAATGAAGAATATGATTCGCTTCCCTATTATCCGGGAACGATGCTTTATTTCCAGGATGACGGCGGTCCCTGCCAGGGCGATTCCGGCGGTCCTGCGTTTGTTACGATTGGCGGTCAGGAATATCTCGCCGGGATTACCAGCTATGGTGATTCGGCTTGTGCCGGATACGGCATTTCGACCGATGTACAGTCATTTTATTACAGCCTCGGTCTGGACAGCATTCAGTCTGTCACCGATCAGTTTGTTGAAATTTGCGGCAACGGCATTGATGATGACGGCAACGGCCTGACGGATGACGCGGATGATGACTGCGGTTCATGCCCGGCAACTTTCACATTCCACGATCCCTATACAAATCTTGCATCCGGAGGAACGGCTGATTTTGATGTTTATCTCGTGGGTTCATTTAATACAAATCCGGATGGTTCATGGATTGTCGATGACGACAAATACAAAATGACATCTGATGGCAACGGCACACACACGATAACCATTGAATATCCAAAGAATGCATCATTTGAATATAAATATCATGTCAAAGGCTGGGTGGATGCTGACAGTGGCCGCGATGATGGCTGGAAATCGGACGATCCAAATGATGGCGATGCCATCGCAATGTTTAATATTTGCGGCAAAAGATATGGCGTCGGTGCCAATGAATCCTATTGCGGCAATGGCGTTTGGGATGAGAACGAATTTTGTGACAACAAGGCGTTTCCGGATGTATATCAATCCTGTGCAGATGTCGATCCATCCTATGTTTCCGGCCGTTTGAAATGTAATCTTGACTGTACACTTGATTTAAGTGATTGCAGTACAGAAGAGGCCGGCGGGATTGGAAACGGAAGCAGCAATGAAAATCGTACCAGCCTTCCCGATGATCCCGATGCGACGAATGGCATGATCACACTGGACAGCATCATGAAGCATCAAAAACCGACCGGTTTGCCTGAAAAGACGCATGTCGAGGACACCGATGCGCCATCAGAACCTGTTGTACCTGTTTCACCGGATGAAGCCGGGGATTCGGGGAATTCCGATACGCCCTCTGCTCCAGATGATGTGGATGATGGTGACGATGTGGCCGACGGTCAGAATATGAAGAATGATTCCGGAGACGATTGCAGTGCTATGCCGCTTAATCCGAGCCATTCCGGGGCTTTGGCACTTCTTTTGGGACTGGGGGCACTTCTTGGACTTCGCCGAAGAAAAGAAAATTAATACATATATTTATATTTAGGGACGCCGATTATCGCCATGCTTTGGGCATGGCGATACATTCGGCGAAACGCGCCTATGCCGCAGGGGCATACGGCGCGTTTACTTTTTGTGGGCGCATATTATGCAGATTTTTTCCCACGAATGCTGTTTTCTGCAGCTTTGAAATTATAGACGGGTTTGATTACTTTAATAATCTCGGCAGTCGGTGATATATTATCGACAATATCATTCATGCTTTTGTAAACCATTGGACATTCATCGAGTGTATCGCGGTTGACAGAAGTCGTATAAATTCCTTCCATAGAAGCCTGAAATTCTTCGACGGTAAAGGCCTGTTTGGCTGCTGAACGGCTCATGATGCGTCCGGCTCCATGCGGAGCAGACTGATTCCAGTCATCATTTCCTCGCCCCCGGCAAATCAAACTTCCATCCCTCATATTAATCGGAATGAGAAGTCGTTCGCCGAGTTTTGCTGAAACTGCACCTTTTCGCAATATCATGCTATCCATATCAATATAATTGTGAACAGTTGTAAACTCATCGACCGGCATCCAGTGCATCAGACGAACAATAAGGCTGGCCATGGCATGACGATTGATATCCGCATATTTCTGCATGATTTTCATATCATGAAGGTAATCTTCGTAATTTTCGCCTTCCAGATAGGCCAGATCCTTTGGAATTTCAGAGTCAAAAGTCAGTTTTGCTTTTCTAATGGCTTTTTCAATGCCTTTGGTTTCGCCGTTTTGTTTCATTCGTTCGATGAGTTCCTGTATATCTTTGTTTGAATTGTGATTTAAGGAAAGCCAGGCAAGTTCCTGATAGTATTCGGCTGTCTGCAGGCCGGGATTACGGCTGCCGGAGTGAATGACGAGATACAGATTGCCCTCGTCATCGCGATCGATTTCGATGAAATGATTGCCACCACCCAGTGTTCCAACCGACAGTATGGATCGTTTTTCATTGAGATGTTTATAACATTTCATTTCTTCGAGTTCGATTTCATACGAAAACGCATGTCGGTGATCGCGAATATCAAAACCGGATGGAATATGGTTTCGAATGGTTTCATCGAGAAGTGCAAAATCAATGGTTTTGGCATCGAGTTGTATTACGAGCATGCCGCATCCGATATCGACACCGACGAGATTTGGAACGATTTTGTTGCCAATTGTCATGGTCGTGCCAATTGTGCATCCCGCCCCTGCATGAATATCGGGCATGAGACGAATTTTGCTGCCCTCGACAAATGCCTGATTGCAAAGCCTTTGAACCTGTTCCAGACCTTTGTCTTCGACTACATCTGTAAAGACTTTTGCAGTATTAAATTTACCTGTGATTTCTTTCATATCAGCCTCCTGATGTCTGAAACAGCGAAATTGCTGTCTGAATGCAGGTATATGCGTTTTTTTCAAAACAATCGTGGAAACTTGGGTGGGAACGACATGGCAGAGTTGTAACCGGAATGGGTTACTACTCACCGGGGCTCTGCCCC
>JAZRVP010000037.1:0-12821 GCA_045599245.1 Myxococcota bacterium | reverse complement strand
AGTGATCACGACATCACTGCGGAAGTGATTACGCATCAGAATCCGCTCGAAAAGATCATGGTAGGCGATGTTTTGCCCATTCTGTATGATGAAAACGGCAGCATTCCATATCCATTTGTGCCCGAGGATATCGAAAATTTGTCGGATATACGTCAGGAAAAACAAGGCCGTATCGCCGAAGGCGATAGGCCGAACAGCAAACGGCTCAAAGCAAGCCCACAAATTATTCAATACACCTATCCGCGCCACATTTATCCAGGGCCGCAGCCAACGTACATCTCGTGTACTCTGCATTGTCATCTTTCTTCTTATCACACGCATCTCTAATGCAGTCTGCGACGCATTCCTCAATGCAGTCGAAATCCTTTTTCCCGCATTTTTCTTCCGCACAGCCCATAAACATCGGCGCTGCAAAAGCCAATCCAGTCACTATAACCACTAATTTCTTCATTTTTTCTCCTTAAAATGAGGCTCAGCGCCTGTTTTAACAATCACCAGCTTGAAAGTACAAGCTCATTGGCCCTTATTTTGCGCAAAATCCAAATAATGTCCTCATATTTCTGACATTTTCTTCTTATTTCGCATTCCAGGTACAGTTTGTCTTACGCCGTTTTCTTTTCATTATAATTTCGCTAAACTTACGCCTTTGGAATTGCAGTTTTTTGCTCATTTTTACCAAAACAACGAGGATTTTATGAAAAAAATTGCTTTGCTTGCGGCCTGTTTTGGCCTTTGTCTGCTGGGATGCAGTGACGATTCACAGGGCAGCTCCGGCAAAAAAGTCGACCCCAATGCCTGCACCCCAGCCTGCACAGACGGCCAGTTTTGTGACAACGGCGAGTGCAAAGACGAACACACAACGAGCGAGTGCGGTGAACATCAAAAGAATGTGGATGGGGACTGCGTTGATCGAGACGCCTGCCCGCCGGCATGTCATGACGGTGAAATCTGCATCAATGGATTTTGCCATGAAAGTGACGGCAGCACTTGCGATCCGACATGTCAGGACGGTCAAATCTGCCTCGAATCACGATGCCAGTCGCCAACCGTGTGCATCCCCGAATGTGCCTCCGGAGAGAAATGTGTGAATGGCTCATGCACAAAGGATGATCCGTGTTCCAAGTGCAATCCAGACACACAGGTCTGCGAAAACAACACGTGCGTGCCCAAAACGGCGGATAATGTTTGCGATCCGACCTGTGACGCAGGCTATATTTGCAAACAGGGCGAATGTGTTGATGATCCGAATTACGAGCCGCCCTGCGTTCCGGCATGCCATTCAGGCGAAGTCTGTATTGACCAAAAATGCATGACACCTTCCAATCACTGCGATCCGGCTTGCGAAGGCAACCAAATCTGCATCGACGAGGAATGCGTCGACGGCGCGACATGCAGCCCGGCGTGTTCAGACGAACAGGTTTGCATCAACGGAGCCTGCGTCGATAAAACCGATGAGTCATCGTGTGCCCTGACGGCCTCCTGTGCGCCCGGTGCCTGCCTCAATGGTGCCTGCACTCTCGACACGGCCTGCAATCCAGCCTGTGAAGAAAATCAAGTCTGTATCAACGGCGTTTGCCGTTCCGGCGACGGTTCCGAATGTGACCCGGCATGTTCAGACCGCGAAATCTGTGTCCAAAAGACCTGTGTTCGCGGCAACTCATGCACGCCGGCGTGTGCCGAAAATGAAGTCTGCATCAACGGCACCTGCCTGACAGACGGCGACAAGGCCTGCGATCCGCCATGCAGCATGACGCAAATATGCGTCAACGGCGTGTGCACCGACACGAATGAATGCGTTCCGGGATGCCGTTCAGGATACGCCTGCATCAACGGAAAATGCCTCTCTTCCGAAGACGTCTGCCCCGTTTCATGCCAGACCGGTTATGCCTGTTTCGGTGTCGACGAAGCCGGAACCGGCCTCTGCGTCCCGCAAACGACATGCAGTCCTGCGTGCAAACTCAATGAAGTCTGCGTCAACGGCGTCTGTCTGTCAGGACAGACAAATGACTGTGAAGAGCCCTGTCCCGATGAACAGGTCTGCATCAAAGGCCAGTGCGTTCCAGGAAAAAAGTGCGATCCCGACTGCTTTGCCGATCAAATCTGTGTCAACGGCACATGCGTCAACAGCGACAACTGCAATCCCAAATGCGCACCGGGAAAAGTCTGCGTCAACAATATCTGCGTCGGAGGTCACACCGATCGATGTACCCCAGACTGCGACGGAAATCAGACGTGCATCAACGGCTTATGTATTTATGTCGATGATGAAAGCTGCGACCCCAAATGCCCGGAAGACAAAATCTGCATCAACGGAAAGTGCACAATCAGCGATGACGGCACATGCAACCCGTCCTGTCCGGAAGACAAAGTCTGCGTCGATGGCAAATGCCACGAAAAAGACGACGCGACCTGCGATCCAGCCTGCGAAGTCGGCAAAATCTGCCGCGAAGGCCAGTGCGTCGAAGGCGATGACGGGTCATGCAAACCAGCTTGCAAAGAAGGCTATTTCTGTCAAAAAGGTGTCTGTCTCGAAAGCTGCCAGACGACAAGCGGTATCCGCTGCGAAAGCCTTTGCTGCGAAGGAAAAACGCCAATCTGTGACGAGATCGAAAAAGTCTGTCTGGCCGACTGTTCTGAATCTCAGACACGATGCGGCGATGATTTATGCTGCGACAACGAAACCGAATTCTGTATTTACGGCGTTTGCAAGAGCAAAGCGACCCATAACCCGTGCGAATCAGCCAAAGACTGTCCTCTCGATGCCTACTGCGAAGCCTCTGTCGGCATGTGCATCAGCGAAGACGACGTCCCGTCCGACTGCAAACGAAGCACCGAAACCTATCCATTCGATGCCGAACTCTTCTGGAACTGGCCCAAAAACATTTCTAACAGCCCGACCCCGGGTAAATCCAGATGGCTCGACAATGTCGATTCTTACAACGTCATGGCCACCCCCATTGTCATCAACCTCACGGATGACAACGGCGACGGCAAAATCAATGAAAACGACATTCCCGAAGTCGTCTTCCCGACGTTCAGAACCAGCGCGGCTTATTCAGGCACCTGCTGCTACTGCGGCGTTTCATCCATTCGTGCCGTAACAACGTCACCTGACGGAAAACTCATCGAACTTGCGGCATCCGACGAACTCTATCACGGCGAAGAAGACCTCGGTGCCGCCGATATCGATGGCGACGGCGTCCCCGAAGTCATTGCCGGCTCCCCGCAAGAGCTTCACGCCCTGCGCCTCGTCAAAGACGAAACTTCTCCCACCGGCTACAAGTGGGACACCGTCTATAAACTTGCCGTTCAATCGACATCCTCTCACAGTTCCCTGCGTCTGGCAGCCTCCTTTGCCGATCTCGAGGGTGACGGCGTCGTCGATATCATTACAAACTACGGTGTTTCCATCGTCGTCGATGGAAAACTCCAATGGAAGAAAACAGCCGATGGCAAAGACTGCCGTATCAGCTCAAGCTCTCATACCGCAGCCGATCTCGATAACGACGGCAAAATGGAAATCCTTGCCGGAAACACCATCTACGACTACCAGTGCACAAAACTCATCAATACGAGTGTTCTTAGCGGTTATGTCAGTGTCGCAAACCTGCTCAAAGACTCTGATAATGCGGCCGAAACCGGCGAGCTGGTTCCAGAAATCGCGACGGTATCAGGAAGCGCGTTCCACTTCTTCAAAGTCTATAAAAAGGATGACGTCTGGAGTGTGAAGGAAACGTGGAAAAATGCCCTACCCGTCAACAAAAATCACAGTTCTTATAAAAACGATTGTAAAACCGGCTCGGAAGGACACTGTCAAGCCGCCGGCGGCCCCCCTGTCATCGGCGACTTCAACGGCGACACAATCCCGGATGTCGGCGTCGCAACCCGTTATTATTACATCGTTTACAGCAACGATGGCAAGCCGACAGGCGGCAAGATTCTCTGGGCTGACGGCGGCACACAGGACGTTTCAAGTGCCGTGACAGGCTCCAGCCTCTTCGATTTCCAGGGCGACGGCGTCGCCGAAATTCTCTACGCCGACGAACTCAATCTCTACGTTTACAACGGCCAGGGCACATCGACTGACGCCAACGGCGACGGTTACAACGATCCCTCCTTCATCATCGGAAGAACCCTCGAAGCCGCCCAGAAATTCATCCATTCGAGCGGCACCGCATACGAATATCCCATCGTCGTCGACATGGATAACGACGGAAAATCCGAAATCGTCCACGCCTCAAATCACTATTCGGGTCTCGTCAATCCCCTGTCCAAAACCAAGGGAACGGGCGTGAGCGTCTATAAAGACACACAAAATCGCTGGGTCCGAACGAGACGCATCTGGAACCAGCACGATTATCACGTCACAAACATCAACGAAGACGGCACCGTGCCTCGACACGAAACGCCGAACTGGACGATGAAAAATCTCAACAATTTCAGACAAAACGTCCAGCCGTCGGCCATCAATGCCGCCCCGAACATCACCCCAAAAGTCCTCTCCTACGGTATCGGCAAATGTGATGATGCCGTAACCCTCGTCGCTCGCTTCTCAAATATCGGCGGCCTTGGAACCTCTGACAAATTCAACATCACGTTCTACGCCAGAGACGCGGCAAACACCGACCACGTCATCGGACAGTTCGAACACGCGGTCAACACAATTCCCGGAACCCCCATCAACATTACGTTTGACTGGAATTTCACCTCTCTTGACGGCACCGTCACATTCGACCCATACAAACAGACTCAGGTCTATTACACCATCGACACGCCTGACGCCGATCACCCCGAAGGCTTCATCTACGAATGCCGCGAGGATGACAACGTCAGTTACATGCTCGCCGTTGGCTGCCCGCCGCCTGAAATCAGCATCAATTGATGTTTTGTTGGATTGGGCATCGCTATTGGCCTTCGGCCAATACGCAATGCTTTCGGCGCGGGCTATCGGCAAAGCCAATACGCCCGCGCTTATTTTGCACACGCTATTCGTTCAGAATCACAGTCTCCGGAACACGCTTCCGTCTTCGTCTTCACCCAATACAATTTGTCCGCCGGCTCGTTATCGGCTTTCAGACACGTATATGTGATAAGCGTTCCTTTCATTGAACTCGAATCACAACGCGTGCGAGTGTTCCCCTCTTTCTCACATAAATCCGAGTCATCATAACACTCGATCTTTCCAACCGACGAAAACTCACGACAAACCGCCTCCAGCTCCTTCTCACAATCCAGTTTCTCGATTACTCCTTCCTTGCAGTACGAATACACATCGCCTGTGCAGTGATCCCTTTCATCACACGTCGGAACTGCACAGTGCTTCTTGTCCTCGTCACAGCCGTGCTTGCAGTTCGTATAAAAATCATATCCCGCATAATCCATCCCGAAGAAACCGCCGCCCATTGCCGGAACACACTGATATGTCGACTCAAAGTGAACCATTTCTCCCGATGATTTTTTCTCACTCTGGCAATACGGAATTTCATTCGAAAGCGCCGAACATTTTTGCGACCACGACGTGTCACAAAACGCAGGAAACCACGGTTTTCCATCCATGAGCATCGTGAAATCACCGACCTTGCACCCATTCGGACACGAAATATAATATACCCCGCTCGTCGTCGCACACGACACGGCAGTGCCGTCATCCATGCAGTAATCAACCCACGTATCCGGGTTGCACTTAGCGCCTTTTGCGACCCCAAGCTCACTATTTGGCACACACACACTGTTTGTACACGTTTCATTAATGCCGCATTCTTTATTCCAGCAAAGCTCTTTTTTCTTCTCGACACAACTTCCGACAGAACACTTTTCATTCAACCGGCAAGGATCCAGACCTACCCAAGCTCCATCCACGCATTTTTGCGGAATGCCATCCGCACTGCAGCGCACCGAACCTTCTGTACACAAGTCATTTTTCGCGACACATCGCCCCAAAACACAGTTTTCACCTGCGGAACAAGCCGATCCCGTTGTCCATTTGCCATCGACACAGGCCATCGGTGAATTGCCATCGCACTTGAGCGAGCCCGTCGTACAGCCTTTGGATTTGCAATCTCCAGCCTCACAAGTTGTTCCCGCCTCACAGGCCGAAAGCTTTGTCCAGACGCCGTTGGAACAAATCACAGGCACATTTCCGGAACACTGCCGCTCCCCATCCTGACACGACAAATCGGAAACACATCCTCCGTTTGTGCATATCGTTCCCTCGGGACAGGGCAATTGATCCTGCCAGGAATGACCGATACATCTCTGCAACACACCCGAGGCGCTGCACTGCACGGCACCTTCCACACACACCGGAACGACATCGGGAACACACGCCCCCGAAATACAGGACGTTCCCTGCGAACACGGAACCTGATCAATCCACACCCCCGAAAAACATTTCTGAACCACACCGGTACTGCTGCACTGAACAGAATCCTGCGTACATCCTGCATCTGTTTCATTCAGACAGCGTCCAGCCTGACAGCCGTTCGGACACTGTTTTGCAAACGAAACGCCGTTCAGACACGAGTACGCCGTATTGCCTGAACACGACGTCAAACAAAGCACTTCCTTGTCTTCATCCGAAGAACACGATGCCATGCACATCACAGAAAACAAAACGAATGAACCGAATAAATATCGTCGCATGAAAAACCCTGTTTCAATCATTCACAAATACCGCAGCGAGCCTAATTTCACCGAAAATAGGCCTGGCCTGTGCCCTCTATAACACAAACCGTCAAATAAGCTCATAGCAAAAATAAGTGAAGAAGGTTACAGCTCACCGGGGCTCTGCCCAAGTTACATCCTTGCAAATAACCACAGCATCTCAGCCGGGAGAATAATTCACAAATCATTACTACATTTCAGCCAAGGTTAATTCACAAATCTTTTGAAATCTGAGCAGTGATTAGTGGGTAGTGAGTAGTGGGTAGTGAGTAGTGATTAGACCTTCCCAAAAGGAGCTGCGCGGCGCTGAACGCGTTTGAATAATCACATTCAGTGAGGATTGGAAATGTGGTATAAGTCCGCGCTATTTTGCCGGCTTTGCCGGCCATTGACGGGACTTTTATTATCATGGCATCGATTGCTTTTCATTTCCTTGGCTGTCGGCTCAATGAAGCCGAAAACGAAAAACTCGCCAGATCTTTTGTTGAAGCTGGCCATGTCATTACTCAACTCGAGAATCATCCTGATGTCATTATTCTCAATACGTGCGGCGTGACTTCTGAAGCCATGCGCAAATCGCGCAATCTCGCGCGGCGTATGGCCGCGCTCTCTCCCAGACTGCTCGTCCTTTCCGGTTGTGCCATCGAACTCATGTCCGCCGGCGAAACGCCTCTTTTGGATGACGAACTCGTCCGGGAAGCTCAAAAAGAAGCCCCCGGTATGCCGATGAGAATCGTTCGCATTTTGAGAAATGACCGGCCTCATGCCGACCAAATCATCCTCAATGCCATCGACGAAATGATCGCCGAAAACCTGGTCCAGGCCGCTGAAATCGAACAGGCTAAAGCCTCGTATCAGCTGCGAATGAGAAGCTTTGTCAAAATTCAGGACGGCTGCAACAACAAATGCACTTACTGCGCAGTTCGACTCGCCAGAGGCCCCGAAAAATCTGAAAATGAAGGCGATATCATTCGCGAAATTCAAAAATGTCTCGCGATTGGGGAAAAAGAAATCGTTTTGACAGGCGTTCAGCTGGGAGCATGGCACCAGGACGGCAGACGACTTCATGATCTCATTCAGGCCATTCTCGACAATACCGATGTCAAACGCCTTCGAATCGGTTCGATTGAACCCTGGCATGTCCGACCGGAACTGTGGTCGCTCTGGCACGATACGAGACTCTGTCCCCACTTTCATATCCCCGTCCAGAGCGGAAGTGACGGCGTCCTGACTGCCATGTGTCGACGAACCCCCATCGACGGCTATCTGGAAAAAGTCCGCGCCATTCGCGAGACCATTCCCAGCGTCCGAATCTCAACCGATCTCATCGTCGGATTTCCAGGTGAAACCGAAGCCATGTGGCAGGAAACACTCGATTTCATTCAAAAAGCTCGATTTGATGAAGCCCATCTGTTTCGTTTTTCGCCGCGCCCCAACACGATTGCCGCCAGTCTTCCCAACCCCGTCATGCCGGATATCAAACGAAAACGCTGGAACGAAGCCCAGGGCCTCATCGACAGCATTCGCCTCGAAAAGCTTCGCTCAACAATCGGTATGAAAGGCCGCGTTTTATGGGAAAACATCTCGCATCGCGACGGCGAATGCGACATCTGGCAGGGATATTCCGAAAACTATCTGAAATTTATGCGGCCATTCAAGGCAAATGAAATCGCAAGAGGCGACATAAGCGAAGAAATATTCAATGAAAACGATATTCAAAACAATATGCAGGAATGAGAAGAATGGATAATTTACTCAAAGACAAACGAATCATCCTCGGTATCACGGGAAGCATATCGGCTTACAAATCGGCAATTATTGCGAGCAAACTCACGCAAATGGGAGCTCAAGTCGATGTGATTATGACAGAAAATGGCGCCAGATTTGTGGGACCCGCGACTTTTGAAAGTCTCACGCATCGGCAGGTTCACCTCGATACCTTCGAAAACCCTGCAGATTTGAGTGTGAGTCATGTCACGCTCGGCTCAAAAGCCGATCTCGTCATCATTGCCCCATGTACAGCCAATATGCTGGCCAAAATTGCCCACGGGATTGCCGATGACAAACTCTCGACGACGATGCTGGCCGTTCGCTGTCCCGTCATTCTGGCCCCGGCCATGAACTGCTTTATGTACGAAAATGTCGCGACACAGGCCAACATTGCCCTTCTGAAAGAACGCGGTTTTCGAGTGATGGAACCTGGCATGGGGAATCTTGCCTGCGGCTATGCCGCCAAGGGCCGGATGCCGGAACCTGAAGAAATCATTGAAACAGCCCTGCAATATCTGGCCATGCCGCACGCACTGGCCGGAAAAAGAGTCCTCGTCACGGCTGGTGCCACGAGAGAAGCCATTGACGCTGTGCGATGCATCACGAATCCATCCACGGGAAAGATGGGCTATGCATGTGCAAGAGCAGCCTGTATGGCCGGGGCCGACGTCACTCTTGTTTCAGCGCCGACCTCCCTTCCGCCCGTTTCGGGCGTGCAAATGAAGCATGTCACATCGGCACAGGATATGGCTGAAGCCGTTTTTGATGCCTTTGAATCGACTGATATCGTCATCATGGCTGCGGCAGTTTCCGATTTCACGCCGGTTGTTCATCAGTCAGGAAAGATTCATAAAACCGATGCCGCCCTCACGCTCGATCTCAAACACACGACCGACATTCTTGCAGAACTCGGCAGAAGAAAGCGCAAAGACCAGTTTTTATGCGGTTTTTGCATGGAAACAGGTAATTTGATGCATCGTGCGCGCTTAAAGATGTCGGAAAAGAATTTGGATATGATAGTAGCCAATGACCTGAAGCGTCCGGGATGCGGCTTTGCTGGCGACACAAATGGTGTCGAAATTGTTACCCGCGACGGAGAATTTTCACTTTCCGTTGCCGACAAACTGAGCATTGCGATGGACATCATTCAAAAGATTGCCGAGCGTATGCCGAAAGCATAGCGAGGCAGGCGGTGCGTATGCCCGGGGGCATAGCGCCGCCCCCCAAAAAGCCTAAAAGACCTCGGCCTGAGCGACGTAGAGTTCATCGGGCAGAGAAATGCGGAAAACGGCTCCGCGCGGCGCGTTGGGATAATAAGCAAGTGTACCGCCGAGACGCAGAATGCTGACACGAGCGCGAGCGAGTCCGAGCCCGCTGCAGGGTTTCCAGGTCGTGAAAAAGGGCTCAAAGATGTGAACGGCATCCGAGGGTTCGATGCCCGTACCCGTATCTTTGATTTCTATCACCGCAGCACCGGCAATCGGATACGCGGAAATCGAGAGTTCATGCGGTCCATCGCAGCGCGACATCGATCGAAGTGCATTGGTGACAATCTCGTGAAGTGCCTGCCAAATCATCGTAAAATCGCCGCGAACCGCCGGAATTTCATCGACGACATGAACATTAAGTGCGCAGACTTCCTCAATTTTAGCATGCTCATACGAAATGACATTTTCGATAACAGGCCGGAGTTCCACGCGTTCAAACGGTCGGTCCTCGACGTTCATCACATCGCCAAGCGTTCGCAAATCCTGAACACGTTTGGCCATACTTTCGATTTTTGCGACCGATTCGGAGAGCGGAGCCGCCATCATTGTGTACTTCTGATCGACGTAAAACTTGCGCATCTGAGCGAAAGTCTGAATGAGTTCAATCGTGGCACTGTGAAGGCCGGGAGCGAGCTGGCGGCAGATTCCGCCCAGTCTTTCGCAGTGACATTTTTCATTTCGTGCAATTTCAGCGATGCGATTTTCGAGCAGCATTGAGAGATAAAGCATGAGCTGATAGAGCGTCGATGCGTCCCTGTCCTCAAAATAGCCGTCGCGATTCGATACGAGGCAAATCAGGCCAAAGTGCAGTCCGTTAATGGCGATTGGCGCGACGAGCATATTTTCAAAGCGCGCATTCAGAGTCAGGGCGAGAAGTTCCTGCGGAAGAGTTTCACGAGAAAGCACGGCGGCACGTTCACCGTGAAAGAAGGCCATAATGGTGGGAGTATTCAAATCGACGGAGGCATTCACCATGTGAGAGAGCGAACCGACAGCGGCGACAAAACGAGCACCATCGTCAAAAACATGGCTCATTACGGCACCATCCGCACCGAAAAGCCCCTGGAGCATGACAATGACTGCCCTCGCGATATCGTCCGGCTTCATCATCGATTTGACGAGTGAAAAAAGCTTGCGGTAACTCGCGTGAATAACGGCTTCTGTTCTCTCTGGCGGATGTTCTTCGCCGCCGGAATGATCGAAATACATGGGCAACCTCCCTGAATTTGCGCACAAAAAACGCGAATTAAAGTTGTACCACCGGGAGGCATTTATTTTAAGGAAAATACGCCATTTTCCCCCAACAATTACCAGCCCGAAGCGTTCAGTGTTATGTTTCACGGGGTCAATCGGGGATGATTACCATCCGTCTTTTCAGGGAAGAAACTATGCGAACAGGATTGGAAGTATTATTAGGGGACGAAAACCTTCTGGCCGGATTGAGAAAAGCCCGAGTCGGGGTTCTGGCGCATGCCGCAAGCATTACAAATGACGGCGAGCACATCATTGCAGCACTAAGACGAAGCGGGGTCCGTCCCGAACGGATATTTTCCCCTGAACACGGCCTCTGGGGCGCGGCACAGGATATGGAAGGTGTCGATCACGGTTTCGATGCCATCGTCGAACAGAACGTCGTGAGTCTCTACGGCCACAGCCTGGAAACGCTCAAGCCCGAGGACAGCATTCTGGACGGCCTTGATGCCGTCATCCTCGACGTTCAGGACGTCGGAGCGCGGTATTATACGTTTGCCTATACGGCTCTGTTTGCGGCTCAGGCGGCTTTGAGCCGACACATCGACGTCTATGTCATTGACCGGCCCAATCCCATCAACGGCGTTTCGCTGGAAGGCAACATGATCGAACCCGGCTTTCATTCCTTTGTCGGAGAGCGTTCGAGCATGACGCGCCACGGCATGACACTCGGGGAAATGCTCATGCTCTGGTGCACGACGGAAAAGACGCCGAACCTCGAAAAGCTCCACATTTGTCGCATGGAAGGCTATGATCGGCGCGCATATTACGATGAAACGGGCTGTATGTGGGCGATGCCGTCTCCCAACATGCCGACGCTCGAGACGGCGGTTGTGTACCCCGGAATGTGCCTTATCGAAGGGACGAACCTGTCGGAAGGGCGCGGCACGACGAAGCCGTTTGAACTGTTCGGAGCCCCCTGGGTAAAGCCAAAAGCCGTCAAAGAAGCCCTCGCTATGCTGCATCTGCCCGGGGTTGTTTTCAGACCGCTTGATTTCAAGCCGATGTTCCAGAAACAGGCCCATAAGGTCTGTCACGGTTTCCAGATGCATGTGACGGATCGAAATGCCTTCAAGCCCCTGCTGACGGGTCTGGCCATCGTCTCGGTCATGGCAAATCTTCACGAGGAATTTGCGTGGCGCACGGAAACTTATGAATTTGTCAACAACCGCCTTGCGATAGACCTGCTGTTTGGCAACGATCGCGTCAGAAAGTCGATAGAATGCGGCGAAAACCCGATAAAAATCGCAGAATCCTTTGAGGAAGAAGGCGCCGAATGGCGCAAAACGCGAAATGAATTTTTGATGTATTAATCAGTCCTTTGGTGGGGTCTGGGGCAAAGCCCCTGAAAACAATTAATCGAACCTTCCTTATGGAAGGTCTGAACAAAAAAAAGTGAATAGAGTTCAGGCGGGGGCGTTTATGGGCATCGTTTTCGAGTCGCTTTATCGATGCGACTATATTTTGAAGGAGAATGGTATGAAATTGAATAAAGTTGCGTTTGCATTAGCTGGTTTAATGTTTTGTTCATCCGTAGCCTTTGCGCAGGATCCGGCGCCTGCCGCCGATCCCGCTCCTGCGGCAGCCCCTGCTCCCGAGGTACTTCCGGCGGAAGAAAAAAACGCTGTAGTTTCTAAACCTTTCTCCCTGCGTGAGTTTTGTAACGAGCTGAACCTCATGCAGCTCATCCCCTCTGCGGTCTGCGCGGGCATCACGCTGCTGAGCCTGCTGGCTGCGGGCATCTGGACCTTCATGGCCCACGACACCCGCACGCAGTACGCCGAGCTTCGCGCCATGGCAGCCGAGCACGAGCAGCAACGAGCCGATCTCGAGGCCCTGCAAGCCCAACAGCAGCAGACGGCCGATGAA
>JAZRVP010000036.1:0-1002 GCA_045599245.1 Myxococcota bacterium | reverse complement strand
AACCTACGATTGAGGAGTTTGCGGAGCGTGCAGGGGTTTCGCCGGGAACAGTCAAGAATTGGCGTAAGGAAGAATACGGGTTCGATCCAGAAACCGCGATTCGCATCATCGTCGGTTTCCATCTGCCGCCGTGGATTTCATCATGGTTCTTGCAGATATCTGGAATTATGCTGCAATACCATGGTTTACACATGGCCTACAGGCAGATCATTGCCTGCCGTTTCATGGACACCTTTTCAATGGTCAATGAGCGTCTGGAGGCTGCGGGCTTCGCTCGAATGAGTGTACTGGGATAAGAACAATCTTATAGGAATTTTTAAGCACATCACGCTGTAGCAGATTACTGCCGGCGCGATGTGCTTTTTTTATTTTTGCGCGTCATCGAAATTAAATCGCAACAAGGATTTAACAAAACGAAACGGTCAAAAAAATTGTCTCTTTTTGGAGCCCCAAAAGGCGCGTTTTGCATTATCCTACATGCGCTTATGCATATTCATATCAATTTGTCCAAATTTTCAATGGTTCATACCAATATTTGCATTAAAGCCAAAAATTCTTGCAGAAAAACGGACAATTTATTTGACTGTTCATTAGACCTTTTATACGATATTCTTTCCCTGTCAGCAAGAGCTGACGACCACGGAGGCGGCAATAAGCGCACTGCAGGCGCGCCGCCGACGTGAATGGATGCATC
Source organism: Myxococcota bacterium (assembly GCA_045599245.1). Classification (GTDB taxonomy): domain Bacteria; phylum Myxococcota_A; class Bradymonadia; order UBA4248; family UBA4248; genus UBA4248. Next base: position 308 of record JAZRVP010000036.1, on the reverse strand, counting down.
CATGACACTCAATGAACCAGCGAACGGATGAGAGCGAAATCCTTCTCCAGCACCATTGGCGGCGGTCGAAGGTACCGCACAGCCTCCGTTCAGGGACGGCAGGTCAGCAGACCGGTTCAACGAAGTTGATTGGAGGCAATTATGCAGGTATCTTATACTTCTCCCATTTCCATGCAGAGCTGCATGGACGAAGAAACGAAGCTTCTCTTCAAATCCGCTCGTGTGCGCATTGAGTTCACGAAGGACGGCTGGCGGCAGATCGCAAAGATCAACCGTTCCTTCGGCGGAAACTTCATCCGCGCTTTTAT
>JAZRVP010000035.1:0-19449 GCA_045599245.1 Myxococcota bacterium | reverse complement strand
CTCGTGATTTAGGAGAAGGATCATGACAAAAGTTCGACAGTTACCGTACGGTGAACTGGCTAAGAAAGGTTTGAACATCCGTCTGGCAATGGAAGAAGCTACCCGCTGTCTGCTCTGCGACGATGCGCCCTGTTCACATGACTGCCCGGCAGGAACCGATCCCGGCCGTTTCATCCGTGCGATTCGTTTCCGCAATTTCAAAGGTGCCGCCCGTATTATTCGCGAGAACAACATTCTCGGTGCGACCTGCGCAGAAATCTGCCCGCAGGAACGTCTTTGTGAAAAAGCCTGCTCGCGCTGTGGAATCGACAAACCGATCATGATCGGCAATCTCCAGGGCTTCGCCATGAGCATGGAAAAGGACATGAAATTCAGCGTCCTCGAAGCCGGCAAACCCTGCGGCAAAAAAGTCCTCTGCATTGGGGCCGGTCCTTCCTCCCTCGCCGTTGCCGCTGAACTCGCCAAAAAAGGCGTCGATGTCACAATTATGGACGAAAACGAAAAGGCCGGCGGCGTCCTCCGCTATGGCATTACCCCAAGCCGCCTGAGCGATGACATCATCGATCAGGACGTCAAAGCCGTGACAGACCTCGGCGTCAAACTCGTCCTCAACAAACGCGTTTCCAAAGACGAAATCGATGCACTCGCAAAAGAATATGATGCCGTTTATGTCGGCGTCGGCCAGTCCGCTTCCAAGATGATCCCCAACATGAAAGGCGGCGATCTCAAAGGCGTTGACCTGGCTCTTTCTTTTCTCAAAAATGCACGCGTCAACAATGGCAAAATCGGAGATCTCGGCAATGTCGTCATCATCGGCGGCGGTGACGTCGCCATGGACTGCGCATCCACAGCCCGTCAGTGCGGCGCAAAATCCGTCACCATTTCTTTCGTCGAAACCTGGGAAACCATGCCGGCCTCCAAAAAAGAAGTCAACTATGTCGTCGACCTCGGCTGCACCATCATCCCCGGATACAAACCCGTCGAAGTCATTGGCGATGGCAATGTTTCGGCCGTCAAACTCGCCGCTATGGAAGGAAATTCTTCCATGATGCTCGATGCCGACACCGTTATCTTTGCCGTCGGGCAGAAAGTTTCCGACGATTACAAAGATGTCAAAGCCGATGGCAAAATCTTTGTCGGCGGCGATGCCGCTCTCGTTCGTGGTGCTACCGTCGTCGAAGCCGTCAAATCCGGTAAGGATATCGCTGCCAATATCGCGAAATTCCTTCAGATCTAATCTGCCTCTGGTTTTAACAATTACTTATTGAAGGAGTTTTAAATATGTCCAAAAAAGTTGATCTCTCGATCGATTTCCTCGGCGTCCACTGCGAAAATCCGTTCTTCCTTTCCTCGTCCCCCGTTTGCCACAACTATGAAATGATCGCCAAATGCTTCGACCTCGGCTGGGGCGGCGTCTTCTATAAAACTGTCGGCATCAACGGCATGAACGAATGCTCTCCGCGTTTCGACAACGTCCGCAAAGAAGACATCGGCTGGGTCGGCTTCAAAAATATGGAGCAGATTTCCGAACACTGCTGGCAGGAAAATGCCGAAATCATTCGCCGTCTCAAACACGACTATCCCACAAAGGTCATGGGCGTTTCCATCATGGGCGCAAATGAAGATGAATGGGCTCTGCTCGCTCGCGAAATGACGAAAGCCGGTGCCGACATGCTCGAACTCAACTTCAGCTGCCCGCAGATGACTTCCCATGCCATGGGTTCCGACGTCGGCATGAACCCCGAACTCGTCGAAAAATACACCCGCGTCGTCAAAGCCAACACCCATCTCCCGGTCATCGCAAAAATGACCCCGAACATTACTCACATCGAAGATCCTTCCCGTGGTGCCATGAAAGGCGGTGCCGATGCCATTTCCTGCATCAATACCATCAAATCGATCTGCAACATCGACCTCGAAAACATCACCGGTATGCCGGTCGTCAACGGCAAATCCTCGATTTCCGGTTACTCCGGGGCCGCTGTCAAGCCGATCGCTCTGCGTTACATTGCACAGCTCAAACAGGATGCCGAACTCGCCAATATGCCGATTTCCGGTATCGGCGGCATCGAAACATGGCAGGATGCTGTTGAATTCCTGCTCCTCGGCGCTGAAAACCTCCAGGTCACGACATCCGTCATGCAGTACGGCTACCGCGTCGTCGAAGACATGAAGGACGGCCTCGAAATCTTCATGCTCGAACACGGCTTCACCTCGCTTCGTGACTTCATCGGAAAGGCCCTTCCGAACATCATTCCGTGCGAAAATCTCGACCGCGACTTCCAGATCGTGCCCGAAATCCACGACGATCTCTGTGTCCGCTGCGGCCGCTGCGCCATCAGCTGCTACGACGGCGGCCATCAGGCCATCGAAATCGAGAAAGATACCCGCAGACCCATCATCACCGACAAATGCGTCGGCTGCCACCTCTGCCTCAATGTTTGCCCAGTCCTCGGCGCCATTACCCCGGGATTCATCAAATTCAAACCCGGCCGTACGCCTCATGACGTCGTCATCAAACATAATTACGACAGATAACCCCCATTCACAACGTTATGAGGGAGCCGTTGTGCACAACGGCTCTGCTCGCCTATTTTGCGGCTTTGCCGCAAAATACGGCTCGCTACCTTTTTCCTCGGAAATGATGCATTTTCGGGGATTTTTTATTTCTGGGCATGGCTGTTTCGCTCGTAAGAGCCGCAAAGTTTTGCAGCTCTACTCGCTCAATACGCCCGTGCGCTCCGCCTATCGGCCAAAGGCCGATACGGCTTCGCCGCCGCGCCTATCTAAAGATACGGCTCGCTTTCGGGCGGGCTATTGGCTTTGCCAATACACCCGCGCTTATAATTGAATGGTTTCCAGATCATCGGGAACCATGATTCTCCCCCCGAAATATCGCGATCCTTCGGCTGTATAGAGTGATTTTCTCATCCGAATGTGATCGTCTTCCGTGTGGTAGAGAAGCAGATTTTTGACATGAAGTCGTTCGGCCAGTTCGGCGGCATCTTTCGCTGTGGAATGATTTTTTTCGTATGGTTTATAGATGTCGGCTTCATCAAAAAGGCAAAAGGCCTCGTGCAGGAGCCAGCGGCTGCCTTCGACGTACTTTTCGGCAAAAGAACTGCATGGTTCGTCGCCGCAGCATGTCAGCTTTTCGCCATTTTCCATTTCGAGTGAAAAACCATATTGTTTTGTTTTCGTCGAATGGATATCAAAAAATGTTATATTATGTTCAATGATATTATGTGTTTCGCCATCAGAAACCGGAATAAGATGTATTCTTTCATCGATATATTTGGTTTGTTTGGACTGCAAAAGCATGGAACAAAGCTGCCGGATGAGCGCGATGAGTTCGTCATGGGCGTATATTCTTGTTTCGCCATCATATTTCTTTTTATTCATATTTTGGGCAATAATTCGAATGATCCAGACGATGCCCATGATGTGGTCGATATGGCGATGAGTTACAAAAATGTCGTGAATGTTGCAGATATCGACACCGATTTGTTTGAGCTGGGTCAAAAGAAGGCTGCCGCCTCCGCCATCGACGAGCAATACATTGCGGTTGTCCTGAATGACAAAACATGTGTTGTAGCATTCGGTGACGAGGGCATTACCAGTGCCGAGCATGGTCAGTTTCATTCTTTTTCTCCGTGTATATATCGTTGGATGAGGTCTTCAATCCAGTAGTGAAAAACGGTTTCAGGAAAGTTCCTCTCAAGTGATTTGAATTGGCGATAGAGCGGGGCTCCGTCGGCTTCGTCATGCCAGATATCGGCAAATGCCGTATCATATTGTTCGTGTGGCATCGACGTTTTCAAATAATGAAATGCATCGTCGTGAACGATTCGTATTTTATCCCGTGTTTTGAATTGCGGGAGGATGTATTTTTCAAACAGATGAATGATGGTTTCATCGATTTCGACGATGGTGATTTCTGTGACATCGTCTTTGAGCGATGCCAGATAAGGAAAATAGCCAAGACCAAGGCCGAAAGTCACGACACGGCCATGGGCGCCGTGGATGTGCTGAGACATCGTTTCAATTTCATTGGGTTTGACGGCCATCCATTCAATTTCATCGTGACAAAGGGCTGGAAATCGAAATTCTTCAGTAAAGAAGCCTATTTGTGGAATGTTTCGGCCAACGTGATCCACGATCGTGGATTTCCACACAAAGGCTTCAAAAGGCATATATATTTCGTGCAATAATCGGTATTTGCCGGACGAAGCCTCGGGAATGGTGATGTCGCGATAATAGGGATTGTTTCGATAGTTTTCGGGATTGAGTTTTGAAAACATGGCGGGAAGCCATAGGTGTTCTATATCGCGGCACCAGGCTTCCGGATTTTCTGCAACTCCCGTACAGGCAGAAAAAAGGGCGCAGAAAGCCGATTCATCCGAAAGGGTATGGTCTGAATTGACTTCATCCATGAGGTCTTTCGTGATGAATCGAGGACATTGGGTGAGATACTGACTTGTGATGGTTGAAACGATCCGGTTGATTTGAGCAATCGTCATGATATCAGTTGATGACTTCGACTGGAGCGCAGGTTGAAACGCCGGCGCCTACGACGCGGTACGGAGTATCTTTCATAAAGACATCGGTCTCCCCTGTTTCGGGATCAAAGCGCAGGATTTTATTATCAGAGCTAAAGCCCCGAGAAACCGTTTCAAACATGAAGAATTTTCCACCCCAGTGGGCAAAAGCCCAGGCGTTAATGCTGCCGCCGGCACCGGGGATGAGATAATCGTGAATGACATTTCCTGTGGATTTGTCGATTTCACTGATATGCTGTTCATGATTACCGGGGGAGAATGCGTACAGTTTGGCAAGTCCGGTTCCTGTAAGTTCCGGGGTCTGGTCGTAATAGTCGGGGAATGAGGCAAGTTGTGTATAGCTCATGTTTTCGGTTTGGAGACGGCCGAATGAACCGCCGAAATCGATATCGGCGATGTAGAGTGTATCTGTGTCGCCGCCGACGGCGTCCAAACTAAAGGCCATGCCGAAGGTCGAAAGGCCGGAACCATTGGCTCTAAAGTTTGTGACGTGTTTGCATGTCTGGTTTTCTATGCTGATTTTATAAAGCGAAGAGTCTGAATAAAGGACCCAGGCATTGGCTTCGCGATCAACGGCCATTGAAAATGGCGTTGAATAACTGTAACCGCAATTTGTCAGCGAGAAAAGCTTGTGAAGATAGTTGCCGTCGCTGCTTCCCGGGTTAAATTTGATGAGATTGTAGTCTGCGTCGACGAGGTAAATAAATTGCGAGTATTCCGGACAATTGTCATTCATGCAGGCGCCGAATTCACACTTGTTGAAGCCGCAGGATTTAACTTTGGAATAGGATTTGCCATCGTCGTTGCAGACGTAAACGTCATTATCCTGACATGATAATGCCCCTGGAATACAGGCCGTGCAGCCGACCTCCGGTGTGCAACGATTGAGATCTGCGTTGGCAGAACAATCCTCGCGAATGTAGTAATGATCGTTTTTACATTCGATGACAAAAGAACCGTCACAGTCGATGGGTTCGTCAGCTTCACAAACGAATTCTTCAAGCCTTGAGTCCAGTCCTCCGATGACGTCGCGAGGAATGCTGGGATCAAGCGCCGGATCAGTATCTTCATTGGTGACATCACCAGATGGATTGGCAGGGTCGGAATGACCGGAAGAGTCATCAGGCGGATTGGTGGAACTGTCACTGCCGTCTTGTTTATTGCCGCCATCGTTTTTGCCGGTTTCATCGCTTTGACTTGTTGGATTTTCAGATGGAGAAGATGCATCTTTCTGGGAGGCATCGTTATCTGAGGTTGAAGCTTGTGGATTCTGAGGCTTTTCAATACGTTTAGAGACGTTGTTTGAATCGTCGCTGCATCCCGGCAAAGAGAATGCAATAATAGAAGCAAAGATGAACAATGGTTTGAATTTCATGATAGTCCTCCATGAAGAAAGAAACCCCTTATACATATTAGCATTTTTGAAATGAAATTTAAAATATGGGTAAGAAATTGTGAAATATATTGTGGCTGTTTATTCGGGGGGAAGTTGGGATTCCGGCGAGGAACAAGAGTTAGGCAGATCAAAGGCTTATACCATCTAAAAAAAATGAGGTTTCCAAATGACTCAGTCCTTTGGGGGGGGGCCGAGGATTTTCGCCATCCAGTGAATGGCGAAAACCACAGAGCCCAGTGAGCAAATGAAATGAACGAGTTGGAGAGCCGACAGGCTCGGGAAACGATGTTCATTTCATATTGCGAACTGAGAAAAGGGCAAAGCCCCAAAAAAAATCAATCGGAGGTTCCTTAAGCAGGGTTCGGGGGAGAGCTCCGTGAACAGTAACGAAAATACGTTACAGCTCAGTCAGGGAACCTCTGAACAAAACGATAATTTAAGGAAGTAATTGTCGAGAGCCGGGTTGTGCCCCGGCGAGGAACAAGGGATAGGCTGCTCAAAAGGCTTATACTAACTTAAAATATTGCGGATTCTTAAGGGCTCAGCCCTTAAGAAGGGTCTGGGGCAGAGCCCCAGCGGGGTTCGGGGCAGAGTCCCGATGAGTAGTAACGAAAACACTGGTAGGTGGTGGAATATGGCTTGACGCAAAGTGCAATCAAAGGTAGAATAATAAAAGGTATGTATTGGTCTTACATAATAAACAATGTTCGAGGATATTTATGAAGAACGCGGCAAAAGTGATTTTGTTTAAGGCACGAAAAAATCTAATGAAACCAGGTTTGTTGGGGCTGTTAGTGTTGAATTTAGGTTTACTGTTGCCGGCGAAGGCACAAGCAGGCTGCGATGATCTCGAAAATAATGACGAATGGAATGCTGCAATGAAGAGCGTTATCGATGATTATTCTGCCGGTAACTATAAAGAAGCGCATAACACAGCGAAGTGGCTTTCTGAAGAAATATGTGCCGAATCTCCTTTGCTCCTCTATACCCAGGGAAAGATTTTTGCTGCGATGGGGGATGAAAATAAAGCAAGATTTTATTATCAAAAAGCCAGTGAGACGACTTATAAATTTGCGGTAACTCCAGATATGGCTCAAAAAATATGGAATGCGAGATATGAAAGCGAGCATCCCGATAGAACAGAAAAATCTGTTGAAGAGAAAAATAAGAAAATTGAGGCACTGGAAAAGGACGTCAATCGCCTAACGGCGAAGAATATAGAGCTTTCCAGCCGGACTGAGTCTGATTTTTCAGAACTCAATTATCATGAAAAGAGTTCCAAGACGGTAATGTGGGTAGGCGTCGGTACCGGCATCGCAGGGCTTGCGCTCCTGACGACAGGGGTTATCCTGGTGGCCCAAAATCTCGATAAGCCTGCAAGTTTTGAAAAAGACACGACTAATCCCTATCATTCAAAGTACAAAGTGCGTGATGCGTACTCCGGCGGATGGGCAGTCACGGGTTCCGGAATTGCACTTACGGTGTTGGGAACGGCACTGGCTGGATATTTTGGGTACAAGTTCACGCATATCAATAAGAGTGAGAGCAGTTCAGAAAGCGAAGAAATGACCCTGAGCCTGACCCCATCGGGGGCTGCTTTTTCCATGACATTTTAAATTCTTAACACTGGATTAGAATAATGAAACAATCAAAATATATATATGTATTATTGTCGGCCGCAATGGGAATGTCGTCATGCGAAACTTCGCATTGGATGGATGATGAATGTACGGACGGAGTGGATGTCTGTGTGAATAACGTTTCATACATTTGTCAAAATGCCAAGTATATAAAGAAAGCCTGCGTGTCCGGCTGTGGGGAAGATGGCAAATGTTTATGTCCGAATGAATGTGACGGTCAATGTAGTGAAACAGGAAAGTGTACAAGAACAGATTGTACCAAAGGAACGGATGAGACGACTGGAAAATGTCTGTGTCCCGAAAACTGTATGTATGGTTGCGATAATTTGGGAAACTGTTTAGCGCCGCAAGATTGTGTGAATGATTATGATCATAGCACGGGGGGGTGTCTATGTGCCGAAGGCTGCGTGAACGGGTGTGACGTTAGAGGGGTATGTCAATGTGCCGAAGGTTGCGTGAATGGGTGTGATGTAAGAGGGGTATGCCAATGTGCCGAAGGCTGTGTGAATGGATGCGATGAAAGAGGAAAATGCAGGTGTAAAAAGGAATGTTCAGATTTGTGCAGGCCGTCAGGTGAATGTATTTGTGAGCTAGGTGATGCCATTTGTTCAGGAAATAATGAAATAAAGAAGTGTATCGAGCATGATTGGGTTACAAATAGTTGTCCAGCGGGATGCCAGAAGAAGCAAAATGAAGGTAATCATGATTCCTGTATTCCGTTTGTTTGTAGCGAAAATGAAGTACAATGTAATGATACGGAAGACCGAGTGCAGATTTGTCATAATAATACATGGAATGAAATGACAGAACTATGTAATTATGGATGTTTGGATGGAGAATGTCTTCCGGCGGAAGTTATTATTGTATCGGCAAATAATGTTAAATTATTGAAAGGAAGAATTGAAACATTTGATACGATTAAAGTCGAATATCTAATAAATTCAGTGGCACAACAAACTGATTTGACGATTGAATACTCTAATGCTAAATGTGTAAAAATGGATAAAGTAGAAATGGAAGATCATTCGTATGAAATCAAATTATCAATACAACCAGAAGTCTCTCAATGTGAAGCTATTATGACGTTAAAAGCAGGCAAAGCTGCCGAAAAAAGGATTAATATCCGTGTTTATGGCAAAGATGAAGACAATAATGGCAATCATTTGAATGATTATTATGAAACAGCCCAGAAACAGGGGAATGATTGCCGAAAATACAGCGATTGCGATTCCAATGATGGCAATGAAAAAGGGTTTTGTGACAGCTTTATCGGTTACAAATGTTCGACGAAATGTACCGATGATTCACAATGTGTCAATCCGGATGGTAGTCAATATCATTATGTCTGTCGCGGCGATGGTCGATGTGCACCCGATGCGTTTGTTGTCGGGGTCGTTGTGCCTCCTAATGAACCAATTTTTCTTAACTCATTAGAGAGTACACAAGAAGACAAGTTTTATGTTGATTGGGGAGATAAAAATTATGAGAATTATGAAGAATATAATCAAGAAAATATTATTAAAGGGGACATAAGCCATACATACAACGCATCCTCAGTCGGAAATTTGAGAATAATTAAAATTAAAGGGATTGAGGAAAAAATGGTCATTACAAAACAAATTGGAGGCGGAGTTTTTTATTATAATATAAAGTCAATATATGCATTTGGACCTGTTAAATTGAGGAATGATGCATTTAATTATGCAAGTGATGAACTCAGTATTGATGATGCCATCGATATTCCCGATGCCAGTCAATTGACCGATATGAATTCAATGTTTAAGGATTCGTCGTTAAATCCAAAGATAGGCAATTGGGATGTGTCCAATGTCAAAAATATGTCTAAAGCATTTTGGCGAGCGAGAAACTTTAACCAGCCGATTGGAAATTGGGATACGTCGAACGTCAATAATATGAGCGGTATGTTTATGAATGCGAAATCCTTTAATCAGGATATTGGTAGGTGGGATACTTCCGTTGTTATCGATATGAGCGAAATGTTTGAGAATTATGAAACTCAGAGTGGTGTAGTTGAGGATTATGCATTCAATCAGGATATTAGCCAATGGGATGTTTCAAATGTCGTAAATATGTCGATGATGTTCTATAATTGTCAAAAATTTGATCAAAAAATAGGTGAGTGGAATACATCACGAGTCAATAATATGAGTGGCATGTTTCAAGGCGCAATATCTTTTAATCAGGATATCGGAAAGTGGAATGTGAAGAAAGTAGCAGATATGAGCAATATGTTTAACGGGGCTGCGTCGTTTAATCAGGAGCTTAATTATTGGGAGGTAGATGATAGTGTTGAAAATATGTCTTCAATGTTTGAAAATGCTATATCTTTTGATTCGAGAATTGCAGATTGGAAATTGTATAAGGTCGTTGAAATAACTAAAATGTTTAAAAATGCGAAATCTTTTAATCAAGATATAAGTATATGGAGCTTTAATGATAAATTGAAAGATATGAGCGAAATGTTTTCAGGGGCATCCTCCTTTAATCAGAATATTGGCGGATGGAATGTTCAATATGTCGAAAATATGTCATCGATGTTTGAAAATGCGACATCGTTTAATCAGGATATCAGCAGTTGGACGATTAACAAGCTTGATAATTTTTACAACATGTTCTGCGATTCTGGGATATCGTTTGATTTGCTGACAAAAATTCAATCCGAATGGAATAAAACGGCAAAAGCAAATGATGCATCTGTTGGGGATAATAAGTTTGAAGAACTTGTCGAGTGCGAATATGAGATCATCTTGTGATGAGCGCGTCTGTTTCAGTATCACAGTCAACTGACCTCTTTTTTAAATAATCTGGAGTCTTTTCATGACAAATAAAAGTTCGGTATTATTCGCTTTTATGGCTTGTTTGCTGGTCTCGTGTGAACAGGAACATACCGTTGGTATCGAGTGTGAAGTCCAAAATGAAATAGTTTGTGTCAATAATCATTCTCTGATTTGTGAAAAAAGTTCAGATAATGGGTCAAAATTGGAATTTAAGTCTTATATATGTGTCAACGGATGTGACAGCAAGCGAGGCTGCAAATGTGCCGAAGACTGTGAGAATGGCTGTAATGAAATGGGGGTGTGCATTGAATGTACAAATGATGCTTTGCAGTGCGATTTGGATAATGAAAATGTACAAGTTTGCCAGGATAACAAATGGGAAACTCTAACGAAATGTGATCTTGGCTGTTTCTTAGGTGAGTGTATTTAAGAGGAACATTTAGTCGTTTCGACTGAATATGTTAAATTATTAAATGCGGAGGGTGGCTTTGATAAACAAATTGAGGTTCAATACGTGTTGAATGAGCAGGTTCGAAATGCAGAGATTAGTTATGCGTTCAATGAGGATTGTCTTTCGATTTCACAGAGCAAAATGAAGGAAGCCACGAGTTTGACATTATCCGTAAAGGCGGATGGCGAGGAATGTGAAGATACTGAATTGACTTTGAAAGCCGGTATGAATGCTCAGAAAACAATAAAAGTTCGCATTTTTGAAAAAAATGAGGATATTAATTCCAATCATTTGAATGACTATTATGAGACGGCTTCTAAACAAGGGGATGCGTGTCGAAAATACAGCGATTGCGATTCTGTGGATGGAATGGAATTAGGGTTTTGTGACAGTTTTATTGGATACAAATGTTCGACTAAATGTACTGAGGATTCACAATGTGTGAATCTCGAGACGAGTCCGTATCATTATGTTTGTCGTGCGGATGGTCGATGTGCCCCCGATGCTTTTGAAGTTGTGGTTAAGGTTGAAAAAGGTCAAACTATCCATTTCGTTCAAGATAGTATTAAAAAATGTGACTTCACAGTGGATTGGGGGGATGGCTTTTCTGACGTCGTCGATGACTGTTCAAAATTGGATGAAATCAGTCATACCTATTTAGAGGAAGCTAAAGATAATTATCGAACGATCAAAATGAAAGGCGTGTTGTATGGCGTGATTATTAATAATAATATGGAAAAACCTGGTTTATTTACGGATGGTGGCGGAGTTTCTGTAGTATTCATTCATTCTTTTGGGCCTGTGGGGTTAGGTAAAGACGCATTAAATCATGCCGGAAATAATATGTTTGATGAACTCATCGATATTCCTGATGCAAGTAAGTTATATACAATGGAAAGTATGTTTTCATATTCTGAACATTTTAATACATCTGTTGAAAATTGGGATATCTCTAATGTAAATAGTTTGAAAAATACTTTTTTCGGGGCTAAAGCGTTTAATCAATCTTTAGAAAAATGGGATACTTCAAATGTAATGGACATGAGTTCTATGTTCAGTAGCGCATTTGTTTTTAATCAGCCGATTGACGGTTGGGATACTTCGAAAGTTACGGACATGAGTTCTATGTTCAGTAGCGCAACTTCATTTAATCAACCGATTGGCCGTTGGAGTACGTCGAATGTGTTAAATATGAGCTCTATGTTTTATGGCGCGACATCGTTTAATCAGCCGATTGACGGTTGGAGTACGTCGAATGTGACGAACATGCGTTCTATGTTCAGTGGCGCAACTTCGTTTAATCAACCGATTGAAAATTGGGATACGTCGAATGTGACGAACATGAGTTCTATGTTTAAAGACGCAACTTCATTTAATCAACCGATTGGCGGTTGGAACACATCAAGTGTGATGAATATGTCCAGCATGTTTGAAGGTGCGACATCGTTCGATCAGTCTCTTGCTGAATGGGATTTAGGGGGGGGGAAAGATATGTCAATGATGTTTAAAGGTGCGACATCGTTTAATCAGGATATCAGTAAATGGAATGTTTGGGGGATAAATGATATGAGTAGCATGTTTGAAGACGCGACATCGTTTAATCAGGATATCAGTGCATGGAAAGTTTTTAGTATAATTGATTATAACGCATATAAAAATATATTTTGTAATTCCGGTTTGAGTGATGAACTCAAAATGACAATTTTTAATGCCTGGAAAGAATTTAAATCTCAGTATTCAAATAAGGAAAAAGAGATAGATGCTCGGTTGCTTGAATGCAGTGAAAAAAACGACGAATCAAATTAATTTTAAACAGGCATAAACGCGAAGTGCCTAGGGGCAGTAGCGAGGAATGGGGGGTAGGCCTCTCTGGTGGGCGTCCGATTAAGTTAACAAATGATGAAAACTAAAGAGCCTCGTGAGCAAATGATATGATACCCTATATTCTCACTCGTCATAATGGAAAAGGGGAATGTCACGCTCAGACAGCTCCAAATGCTTATAACCTAAAATATTGAGAATTCTTAAGGGCTCAGCCCTTAAGCAGGGGCCGGGCCAGAGTCCCGGAAAAAAACAACCAATTAACTTTTATTCAGACCTTCCCTGAGTGGCGGGGTTGGGGCAGAGCCCTGGCTGAATAGTTCTTTGTTCATTCGGTATGGAGCCGTTTATCGTTTAATCTGAATTGTGATTGTGGTAAAATGAAATTAAGTGTGTTTAACCGCTTAATCAGAGGATGTCGGCAATGAAGAAAACGTTCGTTCTTTTTTGTGCAATTTTGGCAATGAATGCGTCCTGTACGATGGAAGAAGGGAATGACGGCTAGCGCTGCCATGAATGGAGTGCAATTTATCACGAAGGAAAAATCAGCTGTCAGGCACAGAACTGTAAATCGGCGTATATCAGTGCGAGGCACAAAGGATTTTGTCCCAATGATTATCCCGTTTGTGCCGTGAATGATAATAAAGAGGTCATTTGCCGGGCAAAATGCACAGAAAGTGGTGACAAACTCATCAATGAGCGTTGTCTGAATGAGAACGAAGCAAAGTCTTGGCAATGTGAGAGTATTTCATTGGGTCAAAACAATCTGGATTATTGTACTCAGATCTCGGTTTGCTTCGAGAGTTGTATCAATGGCTGTGATGAATCAGGCAAATGCCTGTGTTCTGATACGTGCGAAAACGGGTGTGATGAATCCGGAAAGTGCAGCTGTCCGGTCAACTGTACGACTTCTTGCGATATCAATGGTCATTGCCAATGCAATTCGCAATGTTCGGAACTTTGTCGTTCAAACGGTGAGTGTTTTTGTGAAATAGGTGAAGCCGTCTGCACGAGTCAAACGGAGATCAAGGAATGTTTTGATCACAAATGGGTGACGAGGAATTGTTCAGCCGGTTGTCAGAAAGGAAGTGACGACAATCATGATGCCTGTATTCCATTTGTTTGCAATGAAAATGAATTGAAGTGCGATGAAAATAAAGAAAATGTTCAGATTTGCCGAAGTAATGCATGGGCAGAAGGAGAAAAATGTGATTACGGCTGTGACAAAGGCTTGTGTCTTTTGAGTGAAGATATCGTCGTTTCGACAGATAATGTGAGGCTTTTGAAGGGTAAATTTGAGACATCGGAACCGGTTGTTGTTAAGTATTTTTTCAACAAGGAATTGAAAGCTGCTGAGTTTTCAATTCAGCATAGTGATATTAATTGTGTTACCGTTTCAAAACAAGTCATGGATGATGATACGACGCAACTGACGATATCGATTAATCCTGAAGTGGAGAAATGTGAGACAACTTTGACGTTAAAAACCGGTAATGCGGAAAAATCGATTGTGGTCCATGTATTTAATGATGAAGATAACAACGGCAATCACATGTTCGATTATTATGAGACGGCATCAAAACAGGGGGAGGATTGCCTAAAATACAGTGATTGTGATTCTTCTGATGGCAAGGAACTCGGGTTCTGTGACAGTTTTATTGGATATCAATGTTCGACGAAATGTACGGCGGATGAACAATGTGTCAATTCTGCTGGCAGCAAATACCACTATGTTTGCCGTGCTGACGGCCGATGTGCGCCCGATGCGCTTGAAATTGTTGTAAAGGTCGAGGATGGGGAAAGTATCAATTTTGTTAAAAACAGAATTGAAGTGTGTGATTTTACGGTTGATTGGGGGGAGGGTGAGCCTGTTAAAGTCAGTGACTGCTCTAAACTAAATGAAATTGGTCATACTTTTTTGGAAGAAGTCACAGACAATTTAAGAACAATTAAACTCAAAGGTGTAATTGACGGCATTAAGTTTTCTGAAAAAGGATATAATGGATTGTTTTTTGACCCTTTATCTGCAAAAGATTGTCCTGTGATTTCAATTCATTCGTTTGGACCTGCTGGATTAAATGTAAAAGCTTTTGAAGGAAGTGTAATTAAATTTAATGAACTTGTTGATATTCCTGACGCGACAAAATTGAAAGGCATGACATATATGTTTGCAAATTCCAGTTTTAATAACCCCATAGAGAATTGGGACGTTTCCAATGTAGAAAGTATGAAATTTATGTTTTATCATAATTCTGGTTTTAATCAGCCGCTTGGTCGTTGGGACACATCAAATGTGACTGATATGAACGGTATGTTTCAAAATGCGAGTGCGTTTAATCAGGATATTGGTGATTGGGATACATCGAATGTACAGGCTTTGATGTATATGTTTCAAAATGCATCTTCATTTAACCAGGACATCAGTGGCTGGAATGTTGAAAATGTATTTACGATAAATTCTATGCATTGAGAATGCATCTTCATTTAATCAGGATATCAGTGGTTGGAATGTAAAAAGTGTATCTTTCTATTCGAATGCGTTCTGTGGCTCCGGGTTGGATGAAGATTTGTTGGATAAAATTTTAACTGAATGGTTTAAAGTTTTAAATAAAGAACGTGTCAATATATTATGTGATTAATTGGTATTGATGGGTTACATTTCAGCCAGGGTAATTCACATATCTACTGAATATGGCAGAGTATTTCGCAATTATAAGGCAGAAAATGATGAGAGCCGGGCGGTGTGGCCCCGGCGCAAACCGCCTTGGCCTCATTTCACTGAAAAGTCGTAACGAACTTGATATGTTATCACTTTTTCAGTCGAACTCGCTGTGATCTCCATGCCGGCTTTGTCATCGAATAAATCGAGAAAACGTGCGGGTAGTTTGTCACAGGCATCGTCTGATATATTTATCGAATGACAAATGCCTCTGTTATGATAAAAAATATTATATCGAGATAAGATGATTTTAACAGCCGGAACTTTGATGATTAAATCTAAAAGTGTGTCAGGTCCCGTTACGGCTGAGCGCACATTTAAGTCATATGATGGCGAGGCAACCGCATATTCAGATTCTTTTAATACTTCATTGATTGGTGAGGAAAACATTTCAGATGTATCGATGAGACGGAATGTTCCTGGCGTATTTAGGGCAGGGCCTGACGCTCCAAACATGGAATATACTGTGTCTGTGAGGCTTTTGATGTCGTTTCCATAAAGGCTGAACTTTCCGTCAAATTCGATGTTGTCTTTGCTAAATATTAACTTTTTGATTTCGAGATGAATGGCATCAACAGGGGTAATGAATGACTTTAATTCATCAAGATTTTGGCTCATTTGGCTGACTTTTCGGTTGTTTTTGTCCGCATCGTTGAGCTTTTGAAGTAATATTTCACTTAGTTTTTGTAGATTGGCTGAAATTTGAAGGCCGGCGATGATATCCGGTGAAAATTCACGTGTGCCGGTTGTCATATTGTGAATAGCCGAAATGGAGTCATGATCGGCGACTTCCAACTGAGTTTCAAATATGATTTCTTTTCCATTTAAAAGAGTCAGGATGTTGGCTGATGGGTATTGATTGCTCCATGTTCGCATTGCATTGATAGATTTTGATAGCTCTTCATCTTCCATGGCCTGTGGCTGAACCATTTGGGTGAGACGGCCGATGACAAGTTCCGTCAAAGGGGCTGATTTCATGCAGGTAAAATCATGAATATTACCTGAATTAATTGGGAGCATGGCCGTCGTCATCGGTTCACTTGCCTTGTTGAGAAGCTGCGGCAAAACGCTGTCTTTCGCGTCCAACAGGAGTGTTGTCGTCACGATGTTGTCTTTTCCATAATGAATGGCAACCGCTGCTGCATAATGATGTTCATCCGCAGATCGTTTGCAGACCGGCTCAAGTTCAGAGTTTCTTCCCTGATTGTAATCGTAGCAGAGGATGGGGGTTATATCATAAACGGTCCATGTATCATTGTTGAAATTGAGCTCTTTGACCTGAAGCACTTCAGCAAGGATGTCCGGCGTGGCAAGTTTGGCAAAGATGCCATTTGTATTCATCCGTTTTTTAAACGTTTCGACATTTTCTGTCGTGAATTTCATAACCGGTGTTGATTGTGTAATATATATAATAAAATCATCGCGTCCGTCGGCATGAAGACCCCATGTCTGTGCATCTGCTCTGAAATTTCTCAATAAATGAATGGTATTGTTTAATTCAGTTTTAATGACTTTTTGCATTTTTCCGGTTTTGTCGCCATTATTTTTGTCGATTCTGTTTTGAATGGCTTCTTCAATCTTGGAATCGACGTCAGTAAACTGAGACAGGAGCGCGGTCAATACCGGTTTTGCGATGCTTTCTGCGACGCCATTGGAGGAATCAAAGTTGTGCGTTGAAGCCATCAAAAAGGGAGTGTTCCACGGTACATAGGGGAGAAGATTGTTGATGGATTCAGGAGACCAGGTAAAGTTTGCGGCCGCATTCGCGGCATTGTTTGGCGATTCCTGTTTTGAACAGCCTGAAATAAGCAAAACTAAACCGAGAATGAATACGTATAACAGTTGATGAACAGACATGTTAACTCCTTAGGGAAGGTTTGAACAAAACGATATATTAAGGCAGAATTGAAGTGAGCTGGGGGTGGGGTCCCAGCGGGGAATAATGGCTGGGCAACCCCAAAGGCTTATACCATCTAAAAATAATGAGGATTCCAAAGGACTCAGTCCTTTGGCGTGGGGCCGAGGATTTTCGCCATCCTGTGAATGGCGAAAACCACAGAGCCCAGTGAGCAAATGAAATGAACGGTCGAGGCGTTGTGCACAACGCCTCGACCAACAGGCTCGGGAAACGAAGTTCATTTCATATTGCGAACTGAGGACAGGGGCAAAGCTCCAGAAAAAACAAGTAAACATCTTAATTTAGACCTTTCTTAGGGAAGGTCTGATTAGGATTTATTTGCCCCATCCCTTGGCTGCGTACATGATTATGTAGCTTTCTTTGTGAATGGCTTCGGCGTATTACTTTTCGCGAACTTAATTGAATGCCATTGGGTGAAGCGCTGCAATATTCTCCGCCTTGTTTTAATCTCTTTTGTTCCATCGTCATGCCTCCACGAAAGTCATTCACACAGTGAACGACGTCGCCCACTTTATCACAATTCTCACATGTTTTACGCAAATTGCAGATAGTATCCTGATTTGGTGGGACACGACTATCTCCTGACGTCGATACGTCGTGTTTTCCGGCCTATCTCCTGACGTCGATACGGCCTTTTGGCGACGGCTAATAGATACGCCGTCGCCGTCTTCTTATATGACTGGAATCACATTGATTCCCAACCACATAAGGAGATAATAATATGGTTTATGCTTATATTCGCATTTCTACAGACAAACAGACCGTCGAAAATCAACGCTTTGAAATCATTCAATTTTGTAAAAACAACAAAATTACGCTCGATCATTGGATAGATGAAACTGTTTCCGGAACCCATGAACTCAATCAACGAAAACTTGGTTCTCTTTTAAAGAAAATGCATGCAGGTGATATTCTTATCTGCACGGAATTGTCTCGACTCGGCCGTTCGCTCTTCATGATTCTCGACGTTCTGTCCGATTGCATGAAACGCCGTATCGAACTCTGGACGGTTAAAGAAAATTACCGCCTTGGAAAAGATATTCCATCACAGGTGCTCGCTTTTGCCTTTGGTCTCTCTGCCGAAATCGAACGACAGCTCATTTCTCAGCGAACACGCGAAGCACTCACTCGACTTAAATCCGAAGGCAAAACACTCGGACATCCGGCTGGGGTTTCAAATGCAAGGCGAAAACGCCTCGATGGTATGGATGATAAAATAATCAAATTGAAAAATCAGGGACTGAAAACGAGTGAAATTGCCAGAAAATTACACGTATCCAGAACGACACTGTGGCGGTATCTCAATCAATAATCAAACCATTCTGAAATCCTCGCCATTACTCGCTTTGCGCACATTTTTCTTTTGACTCGCTGTCTTTGGCGAGCGATAGAATGCGAGCTCGAACCAGGGAGGGCGCGATGAAAAGAAAGAGAAAACGGTTTACCAAAGAGTTTTGTCAGGCCATCTGGGCTGAATTGCGGCTGATTGATGACATCATGATGACCGTATTTTTCGATGGCGACTGTGAAAATGTTCAAAAGATGATCAATATCATTCTGGAACGCGATGATTTGATCGTTAAAAGTGTCAAGACGCAGTACAAGATTGCGAATCTGAAAGGCCGTGCTGTCCGGCTTGATATTTATGCCGAGGATGAACAGGGCGGGGTACACAACATCGAATTTCAGCGAGAGCGATATGGGGCGTTCCCCAAAAGACTTCGGTATAATCAGAGCCTGCTGGATGCGAATGCACTGAAAAAAGGTGAAAAAGTTGATAAACTGCCCGATGTTCATGTCATCATGGTGATGGAGAAGAACATCTTTGAACAAGGCGAACTCGGGCGGAAATATCCACTGTATCACATCGATCACGTGGTCCGTGAAACCGGGAAATTCTTTGACGATGGCATTCACTTCATCTATGTAAACGGAATGTACCAAGGGAATGATCCCGTTGGTTATTTGATTCAGGATCTGTTTGCAAGCAGTCCTGATAAAATGCATGACCAGTCAATGGCTGGTAAATTCAGGCAGTTAAAAGATGCAGAAATCGAACGTAAGGAGAGAGGAAATATGAATGCAGCATTACAGGCACTTTGGGATGAAGCACAAGGGGAAATTAGGGAAGAAATGGGGGAAATGAC
>JAZRVP010000034.1:0-8805 GCA_045599245.1 Myxococcota bacterium | reverse complement strand
GCTTTGAATTTAAGAAAAAGGATTCATCAGAAAAGGCCATTCAACAAATTGATAATAAAGGTTATTTAATTCCATTCGAAGCCAATAACAAGAAACTATATAAAATCGGCGTTCAATTTGATTTTGAATTAAAAACAATCGGCGACTGGGCGATTGAGGAAATATAAATATTATTTTGGGGCTCGCCTATTGCCCCTGTCGAGGCGTTGTGCACAACGCCTCGACAGCCGCTCCGAGGCTATTTCATACGCCTCGGAATTTTTTGTGCTTACGCGGTATTTATCCCAACGGCTGACGCTTTTAGTTAATTAGGATTTAGCCTTCTTTTGCATAACTAAATCCTAAATCCTATATCCTAACCACTAAAAATTCACCCACATTGCGGGACGAACCGCATTTCCAGTGGCGCTGCCAATTTCGCCTTCGAAGTAGATGGAACCGTCACCCTTAACTACCGAAACTAAGATAAGGCGGGAACCCGGCGACCGAAGCCACCAGTAGGGTGAACAGTGAATATCCGTGCATGTACCATCGCTTGTGTATAATCCTGATTCAGAACCCAAAACATGCGCTCCTTTTTTAACAGCATAACGCGTGGCATCACACTGGCGGTCTGCATCGCTTGTAAAGTATGTCTGAGCTTCCGTGATGCTGAGCAGGAAGATTTTATCAGTTGTCTCATTGCCAGGAGATACGGGGAAATTCGGATTCACATGAGCCGGAACGGTTGAAGTCTCAATTTTCCCTTTTTCTGTGTCCGAAAATGCCGCATTGAAGAAATCATCATTGAGCCATACCCGAAGCGTGCAGGTTTCCCATGTAACAGTTGGATTAGTCTTATCATATAGTTGTACATCGAGCGCCTTCTCGCTGATAATGAGTTGTTTACCATCTTTAACAGCGAGTATGCGCCACGTAATCGGTTCCTTTCCGTTGCTTGTGTCGGTGTCCTGTTCGTACTGACCAAATGTCATCGTTTTAACCAAAGTTGGTTTACATCCACCATATAATTCATCCGTAACCCAGCCATTGTCTTCATCACAAACGCACACGCCATCCTGCTCTTTTGTTCCTTCAGCACAAACGCACGCACCTTCCTGCTCTTTTGTTCCTTCAGCACAAGTGCAACTGCCAGCCGTTCCCGTCCAGCCATTTTCTGTATCGCAGGCACATATATTGTCATCCTTTTTAACACACGCATTGCCAATATTGAGATAATCACTTTCACAAACGCAGCTGCCGACCGTTCCCGTCCAATGTGCATCCGTATTGCACGAACAGGTGTTGTCGTCTTTATTATATTTTTCTTTGACGGCATCGCACGTCACGATCGCTTCACATGCGTCGTTCTTTAGGAAATATCCCGGTTTGCACTCAAAACCGCACGTAGCCTCGGTGTCATAAGTACAAGTGGTATTGGCATTATCAACCGCTGCACAGGCATCATCAGTCAGATCGACGAGTTTGCCATCGACACATTTGGCTTTGTTCGTACCTTTGGCATTGCAGGCAACCGAGTCGTGTACTATTTCGCCATTGTCACCACAATTGAGATAGGCACGGCAAATATTGAGTTTCGAGTCACAAACGGGTTTTCCATTGTTGACGGTGGCACAATCAACCCCTTCGCTGAGTTCGCCGTCTTTGTCGGCGGAACAGGTTTTGAGGAAGTTTCCGTCACAAACGGTTTCGTTTTTGGCAACGACACCGTTGTTCCAGGCGCAGTCCGTCGGATCGGGAGTCTTGCAAATAAAACCTTCCGCTGTTGGATTGGTAATACAGAATTGTTCATTTTCAACGCAGTTGCCATCGGTAACAACACTTGTTTCGCCGTCATTGCACAAAACAATATTGCCGTCTTTACAGCCATTTTTGCCGTGTTCAATCGTGTCGCAATCTTTATAGGCACTGCATTCAAATTCGCCGTCGCGGCAAAGCGGTGTGTCAGTACCGCACGCATTTTCGGTGTCTTCAACCAGTTCACCGTCGTTGCAGACCATGAGTTTGTTTTCTTTGCACACATTTTTGCCATCGGCGACGTCATCACAGGCGCGGCGAACGCATTCGCCTTCGGCGCAGACGCCAGCGGTACAGGCTGTGCCTTCACTCATCGTGCCATCTGCCTGACATTCCATGACCTTGCCTTCGGCGTCACAGACTTTGGTGCCAACGAGCACGTTTGTTTCACCAAACGTGCAGACAACAGCTTCGACACACGCCAGTGCACCCTTTTCATCCACGCCGCAGACTTTGTTGTCATCGCTGCACGATTTCGTGACTTCATTCATCTCGGCATCACAGGTCGTTAAGACACCGTTTGCACACATCGGCGTACAGGATTTCGCCGTATCGACACAAGCCGGAGCGCCGTTTTCATCAAAGCCGCAGACCTGCGTCTCACCGCATGTATCGACAGTTGCCTTCCCTTCATTGTCACAGCGCGTGACTTTACCGTCTTTGCAGGACGGAACACAAGGTTCTGCCGGGGGGGCGACACAAACGGCTTTGCCTTCGGCATCGTTGCCGCAAATCTTGCCATCGGCCGCACAATTACTCTCGACAATCCATGCAGCATTTTGGCAGACGAGCAGTTGATTGCCGTCACAGCGCGACTCGGTATCTGTACAACCGGTACCTGGCGTCCAGATCTCGGCTTCGTTGCACGCTGCAAGTATCGTCATCACGGCGCAAAGGGAAATTGCCAAGGTCTTTTTCATAAATTCACCCGTAAATTTGCAAGTTCATAAAATAAAAAGCGCCATGATGAGAATCAAGATTCAAATCAAGGTGCTTACAAACCGACGGTGAATATAACATATTTGAGTGAAATTCATAATACGAAAAAGGCCGGGCGTATCGACGCCGTTCGATAGACCGGCCCAACGCGCGGCGTATCGAAGATAGCCGCGCCCAAAACCTCGCCATTACCCATATTTCATGCTAAACTCAACATTTGGTGCATTTAGTTTTTTCACGAAACAAACGTTTGCACCACCGGTTTCATGGAGGATTTTTACATGAGTCTTTATCTCAATAATGGCAATCGTGGTTTTCAGATTAGTTTGAACTCAGAGATTTACGTCGATAAAACGGGACTATTAAAACACCTGAATCGATGGATTAATTCACCGGAGCGGTTCGTCTGCGTGAGTCGCGCGCGGCGATTTGGCAAAACCCTGGCAGCCCAGATGATCGAAGCTTATTACTGCAAATCCTGCGATTCCCGCGCGATGTTCGAGCCGTTTGAGATTGCAAAAGATCCGTCGTTTGAAACGCATCTCAATCATTATGATGTCATCAGCGTAGATGTGCAGACTTTTATGCAGCACGATCAGAATATTACGAAATTTATCGATCGCATGGAAAAAGCGATTTTGAATGAAATGCAGGAAAATTGGCCTGATTTGTCATTAAAAGAAATGACTTTGCCCGAAGCACTATCTTTGGTTGCCGATAAAACAGGGACGCGTTTTGTCATTATTATTGATGAATGGGATGCCATTTTTAGAAATCGACCGGATGACACGGTTACGCAGCTGGAGTGGATTCATTTCTTACGCGATCTGTTTAAGCAGAAAAAATCTGAAACTTATCTTGCACTCGCTTATGTCACCGGCATTTTGCCTGTTAAAAAATATAAAACGCAGTCTTCACTCAATAATTTTATAGAATTTACAATGCTCAAGCCCAAAGCATTAGAGCCTTATGTCGGATTTAATGAAAACGAAGTCCATGCCTTATGCGATAGATATGAAATGGACAAGGCCGAAGCCGCTCATTGGTATGACGGCTATCAATTTAAAATAGAGAAACATGTTTATAATCCCTGCTCGCTTGTACAGGCGATGAGAAATCAGGATTTCGGCAGTTACTGGACTTCGACGGCATCGTTTGAATCGATACTCGACTTCATCAATGCCGATTTGGTCGGCATTTATGCCGATGTTCAACTGCTTATTGCCGGTGGACGCGTCACCATTGATCCATCGACTTATGACAATTCATTTACAAAACCGAAGTGCAAAGACGATGCATTTACATGTCTCGTTCACATCGGCTATCTCGGTTATGATATCGACACAAGTGAAGTTTTTATTCCAA
Organism: Myxococcota bacterium; assembly: GCA_045599245.1. Lineage (GTDB taxonomy): Bacteria > Myxococcota_A > Bradymonadia > UBA4248 > UBA4248 > UBA4248. Next base: position 4,704 of record JAZRVP010000034.1, on the reverse strand, counting down.
ATGAAGAGGTTCGGATGGCTTTCAAAAGCGCTCTGAAAGTCTGTTCCTGGCCAGATGCCATCAAGCCATGGCAGCGATCGCAAAAGTTTATTACGGCAATTCTGAGCGAAGATAATGAGACCGTCGCACGTCTGGTCGAGGAAACGCACCAGAATATGACTTCAATTATCGCTTATAATAATGAAAATGCACTGGCCTGTGTTATTTCTGTTTTGTGCATTTCTATAGAAAATAAATATATAATCGTTCACGAAATGCCCGCAGGTAAAGGCTTTGCAGATATTATTTTATTGCCAAAACCCCGAATGATGACACCAGCGGTTGTGATTGAACTCAAGTTCAAACAGGATGTCAAAGCCGCTATCGATCAGATACGCGAAAATCAATATCCCGACAGACTGAAAGAGTTTTATGGCGAGGTTGTTTTAGTCGGGATAAGTTACAGCAAGCGCAAAGTGCACGAGTGTTTTGTAGAACGATTCGAGAGAGAGGGATAGAGTGCCGTAACATGGAACGGCGCTGTTTTTTGAAGGGTATGGAGATTATCCCAAAGGAAAACCATCATGGCTGAACGAATGACCGAAGAAGAAATGGATTTGCTGACCGAGAAAATCAACACATATTGGCAAAATCGCCCCAAAATGGGCAGCGACGAAGAGAAAAAGAAACTCGTCCCAATTCATGATTTTGACAATCTGGAATTCACATCACAGGAACATGTCGATGCCGTAATCGCGATGTATATGAAAGACTTTACAGCACAAAAGAAGGACGACGAATGATTCTCATTCTGACGAGCAGCCCGTGTCTCGACGGCGACTGCTTCATCTGCCAAGACAACGATTTTCTGGCTCGACTCAAAAGTGCCGTAAAACCCGGCAGCCGTGTTCTCTTCGTGAGTGCAGCTCCGGATGACGCCGGTTTCAGTGATTATTGTGCTTCGTCGATGTTTGCTTCATTGACAGGAAGCGGCGTCGAACTCCAATCATACGAAAGCCTCGATCGACGAACACAGGGGCATGCCGCCGAACTCATTGCAAATGCAGAGTTCATCATCATCGGCGGCGGTCATGTCCCGACCCAAAACATATTCCTCGCCGAACTCAATCTCCGCTCTCTGATAAAATCATTTGACGGCGTCATCATGGGCATCAGTGCCGGCAGCATGAATTGTGCGGACATCGTTTATGCTCAACCGGAAGAACCCGGCGAGAGCATCGCACCGGATTATTGTCGTTTTCCAAAAGGTCTGGGACTGACTAAAACCAATATTTTGCCGCATTTCCAGAAAACGCGTCACTACGAACTCGATGGCCGCCGGCTATATGAAGACATCACTTGCGAGGACAGTTTTGGTCATCGATTTTATGCCATGCCGGACGGTGCCTATTTGTGGCGCGAAAAAAATCAGGAAACGATTTATGGCGACTGCTGGCTCATTGCCGACGGCGTCATGCGAAAAGTTTGTGAAAAAGACCAATCACTGATGCTTTGCAATGATATTTATTGACTCCTGGCTACCAAAAGCCGGGGCCAGACCCAATTCATTAAAATTCAGAGGCGATGAGATGGGTTTTCAGCGTGTATGTCTCACCGGGCTGTATGTATTCGAGGGTTGTACGGAATGGATAATATCCGTCGGCAACAATGGCAACGCGGCGCGTTCCTGCCTGAAGTTTTAGAGGAATTTCGGCAGTATTCTTTCCGGTACCGACGGTGGCATCATCGACGATGATGACGGCTTCTTTGGGCGTGACATCGACGTACAACTGAAATTCAGCTTCTTTTTCTGTCATGGCTCGGCCGCTTGAACAACCAACAGCCAGGGCCGTTCCTGCAAACAGTAATAATGCGGTTTTGATGCTTTTCATGTCATCTCCAGCGATCGACTCTGAGATAGAAATTGGAGGCTTTTTCAATGGCTATCGTCGAATATTTGCCGTGTCCCGGGAGAATTTGAACGTCATCGGGAATGGTTTGCAGGATAAAATCGAGGGATTTGCGCAATTCCTGACCTGAACCGCCTTCAAAATCCGTGCGTCCGACACTGCCTTTGAAAAGGGTATCGCCGGTAAACATGATTTTTTCTTCGGGGATATAGAAGCAGACGCCGCCGGGAGTATGTCCGGGGGTCAAAATTGAACGGAGCTGAAGATTACCGATGTTGAACTCGGGCTCTTTTTCGAGATCAACATCCTGCGGCGGCATCTGGCACACGGGAACGCCAAACATGGCGCACATCTGCGGCGTATTTTCGACGACCTCATGGTCCTTTGAATGATACGTAATGCGAGCCTTTGGAAGCGATTTTTTGAGAGCTCCTGCGCCGTAAATGTGGTCGATATGTGTGTGTGTAAAGAGAATGTAATCGACGACGGCTTTTTCTTCGTCGAGGCGCTGGACGAGTGTTTCGACTTCGCCGCCAGGATCGATAACGGCTGCATGACGCGTCGATTTGTCGATGAGAAAGTATGTATTAACGCCAAACGAACCGATGTTATGGCGGATAATTTTCAGGGTTGGGGTTTCAAATTCGTCAGTAAAATGAAGCATGTTGTTTCAAAAAAAGGCCGTGAGGTCTGAAAAAGCTGGCAGGCGGGAGATATGAGGCTCACCTCGCCCGGCGCGTGCCAGCAACATAAAAAAGTGGCGAGTCGTAGGCTTTAGCCTAGACGCGCCCGGCGCCGTATCCGTCAGGATAGGCGCCGTAACATCAATAAATTAACGGCGGATGTCGCGAACGAGTTCATTGGGTTTGGGTTCGGCATCATCGATCGTAATCGAATCGAGAAGCATATTGCAGGCTTCTTCGCATTTCTTTTCGTCTTTGTAGTAGACGGTAAAGAGGCTGTCGCCGGCTTTGACTTTGTCGCCGATTTTGTGAAGAACTTCGAGACCAACGCTGTGATCGACGGGGGCACCGGCAACGGCACGACCAGCACCGAGGATGCAGCCGGCTTTTCCGACCTGTTCGCAGTTGAACGCAGCCACGTAACCATCGCGAGGAGCTTTGACCTGGACGGTATCTTTTGCAATTTTGAGCAGGCTGTAATCGTCGACGGCGCGGGCATCACCGCCCTGTGCGGCAACATTTTTGCGAAGCTGTTCGAGGGCGCGGCCGGATTTAATCGCCTGCTCGAGTTCCTCACGGGCATCGTCATTGCTGATTTTCTTAGCCATTGCGAGCATTTCCGTGCCGAGTGTGAAGCAGATATGGGCGTAATCTTTGGGCGCATTGCCTTTGAGCATTTCGACGGCTTCAATAAATTCGTTGGCATTGCCGACGGCGACGCCGAGGGGCTGGTCCATGCTCGTGATGCAGGCGCGGACATCGCAGTCCATGGCGCGGCCGATGCTAATCATTGTATCAGCGAGTTCGACGGCTGCGGGCTGTGTTTTCATGAAGGCGCCGGAGCCGACTTTGACGTCGAGAACGAGACCGTTGAGGCCAACCGACAGCTTCTTGCTCATAATCGATGCCGCAATCAGAGGAATCGAAGGTACGGTTCCCGTGACATCGCGAAGGGCGTAGAAAATCTTGTCGGCAGGAACGAGTGAACCCGTCTGACCGGTGATGACGTAACCGGCTTTGTCGATACCGGCTTCGATTTCCGCTTCACTCAGGTCAACGCGGAAGCCGGGAACGGACTCGAGTTTGTCGAGTGTGCCACCTGTGTGACCCAGACCGCGACCGGAAATCATTGGAATAACGGGGCCACAGGCCGCGACCATCGGCGCAAGTGTCAGCGATACTTTGTCTCCAACGCCGCCGGTTGAGTGTTTGTCGACTTTATATTTGCCGGCAAGCGACTTGAGTGAGAGCGTGTCACCGCTGTAAAGCATGGCTTTCGTGTATGCCACGAGTTCTTTTGGGAGCATTCCTTTGAAGTAAACGGCCATCAAAAATGCGGCCGTCTGATATTCCGGAACATCTTTGCGGACAACGGCATCGACAAATTCTTTAATGTCAGATGCAGCAATTTCTTTTCCGTCTCTTTTCTGCTCGATCAAATCAACAACGCGCATAGTTTTCTCCTGAAGAAAGAAATAAAAGGGGTCCAGACAGGATGCTCCCACAAAAAAATGCGGCATATTATAAGGCATTTAGCGATATATGTACGCTATATTTTTATATTTTTGGCGTACCTATTTCGCGCAAAGCGCGAAATACGGTCCGCATGGGGCCGTGCTATCGGCTTCGCCAATACGCGCGGCCAAGCTGACAGACGGGGCTCTGCCCCGAACCCTGCCGGGGCTCTGCCCCGGCCCCTGCCAAAGGGCTGAGCCCTTTGGAATCCTCAATTTTTTATGTTGGTATAAGCCTATCTGGCCGCCTAACCTCTGTACCACGCCAGGGTCCCCCCCCCGACTCTCATCATTTTCTGACTTAAATATCGTTCTGAGTTTCCCCAGGCGCCTGAACAGGGCGCGTGCTATTGCACGCGACGAAGGAACGACGGCGACGCCATAAATCATTAATTTATTGCCCTCTTTTTTTTCTTTTTTGTTTTTGCGTGAGCAGATTCGAGCAGCCCAGGCGCCTGAGGAGGCGCGATCTATGTAGCGGCGTAGCACGCTACGCCGGCTTTTTTGCCTCGCAGAGGCAAAAAAAAGCCGGCGACGTTCTACTCTCCCACATAGTCACCCATGCAGTACCATCGACGCAAAAGAGCTTAACTTCCGAGTTCGGGATGGGATCGGGTG